>NZ_LXEN01000102.1 GCF_001654855.1 Proteus myxofaciens ATCC 19692 | reverse complement strand
TTAATTCATTAATACTGGATATTAATTTTTCGCTAGAACGCCTAACATCAGGATCTATATAAGTATAAGTATCTCTATTAATCATTGATTGAGCTGATAATAAGTTATTTATCAGTGCCTTACCTCTTCCAAAATCGCCCCCATGCTCTAAATATTTTGCAACTAACATTAGCATCGTTAAAGATTCGCATCGTCCTTCTGCACCATTTTTTAAATTTAATAATAGTTGTTGCTGTGGGAATAAAATAAGAGAGGCAGCTTTATCTGTGCCATTATTATTTGAAATTGTATAAAATAATTTTGTAAATTTATCACTATATTTAGATTTGAATTCTGATTGATAAATTCTGCTATCTATTTCTCTAATTATTGCACCTAGTTGTTCTTTGCTTATGTTATATTTATTTAACTCGATATAATCCAATATCTCTTTATTTTTCATCTCTTTAGAATAATTAGGAATTACAGATTCTATATTATTTTTATAGCCTAATAAAAATCTTTCATCATTTCTAAATAAAGGATATAGTTTAGATATTTTTTTATATATTTTATTTGAATATACAATGTTATTATAGAACTCTTTGCTAATTTTTTTATTTTTTATATTAATAACTCTTGTATATTCCGTTTCCGCTTCTACTTCACCTCTAATTATCGTATTATTTCCAATTTCTGTATATGGATTTAAAGGTAGGCTACCATCAGATATAATCTTATTTGGTAATACTTTTATACTACCTTCAATAACATTGAAAATAGGAATATTTAACCTATCAGCTAAACCTTCAATGTGTATATTTTCATTTCTATAATTATAAATTTTATCTTTATCAGCAATAATTAAAATATTTTCACCAATAAGCGTATTATCTGTAATACTGTTATATAAATTTTCATTCGCTATATTTTTACTAATATACTTATTGTGTATCCCTTTTAAATCACTTTCCCCTGCTGCAATAATAGAAATTTTACTTTTAGTACACATATCAACTAATTTTTTTAATACTTCATTTTCTTTTAATAAATTAGTTATAATACCATTATGCTTTATTTCTTTAAGATAATTATTTAAGTCATATTGATATATTTTTGGTATTAAATCTGTTACTATTTTTGTAATAGTATTATTAATTAATATTGAATGGTTAGCATTTATAAAATTTAAATTTTCTATATTACTATTAAATAAAATATAGCTGACACCTTTTTTTCCTTTATTTTCACTAAGAACCGTTTTAATAAAATGACTAGGGTTATCATATTTTTTAGATAAATCAGTATAATAGTCAACCATAACTTCGTTATCATTGTTATAATGACTTCTTTCTGTATAAGAGAGATTGCTTAATTCATTGAACTCTAATTGTAAAACTCTATTTACATAATCATGATTAGCAAAATTTTCAATAAAAATTTCATTATTTGATTTAGTATCCGTTGTTTTATATTCTTTTATTTTACCATCTAGTATATTTAATAATTTTTTAATATTATCATTTCTTTGAAAAATCATTATTTCATCATAAGTTACTCTTAAATGTAATTTATCTTTCCCATCATAATAAATCATATTTTTTAGCTGATTGATATCTATTTTATGAATAATATCTTTTAAATTACTATTAGTTTCAATAGTAATTGTATAATCATATCCTTTTATTCCAACAGGGATAGTAACTTTACTATTCAATAATTTATTCTGAATAATATTATCATAAATAAACTGACTTTCTTTAATACTTCCAGTATTTATTTCATTTGCCATGACTTGATAAAGCTTAGTGGCGATATCAATGTTCTTTTCAGATAATGTTATTATTTTATCTTTTTCATTTTTAAGCTCACCATGAAAAAGTTTCTTTTCTAACGCCATTTTAATATTTTTTAATTTTTCAATAATGGGTACTTGTTTATTTGATTTAATAATTTTTGATATTGCACCAATAATCTCAATACTTGATTTTATCTTTTCAAAATAAATATTAGAGTCTAAATCATTTATTAATAATTTAACTTTATCAAAAGTTTTTTTGTTCTCATCAGTTAAACCATGATAAGGCTCATTTTTAATAAAAATATATTCATTTTTATCAAATAAAACATAGCCTACAGTTTTTTTTTCTGCTATTACAGTATTAAACTCTATAGGGATAACTTCAACACTATTATTTTTTTTCTTTAAAATAATTTTACTGACATCTTGGCTTTTTATAATTTCATCTATATTATCCTTTATTAAAAATAGCCCATCCTCTACAACCTTTTCAATAACTCTTAGTTCGATTAATCGATCATTATGTTTTATTTGTACAATTAATATTCCATCTTCATCATAATGCATTATTCTCCCTGTTACTTCTTTAGAAAATTCTAATGAAAAATCTATAGATTTAAGATTATCAGCAAGATTTTTATTTCTAAAAACTCTACTATCTTTTTTTTCTATTTTATTACTAAATAATGATTTATAATTTTGACTTTCAACTTCTAAAAACTCATCATAGCCATACTTCAGTTCATTGCCATGTTTATTTAATCCATAAATTTTTTGCTTTTCTTTAATTATTTTTTTTAAATCTTCGATATTATCATATTCAAAAATACCAAATCTCGGTTCAAAGAATGTAACTTTATATTTTCCATCTGAATATTTTTTATATGTAATAGCGGTTTGATGCTGTTTATATCCAACAAATATATATCTATTGTCACTGCCGGTTAAAAGCTCATCAATTTTCTCAAAAAACATTTTTTCATTTAAAAGAGTTTGTTCATTACCAATGCCAACTAATCCAGATTTTTTTAATATATCAGAGAAAGGTACAGTGTTATCTGATGTATTGTACGTATATTTTAATCCTTTAATTCTTTCTTGCTGATAATTATGAGCAATGATTATGTTTTTTACTTCATTTGTTAATTCCATTAACTCATATTCAAGAATAGCTCTTTGTATTTTTTCTTTAAATCCACCGACTTTATCTGAACTGTATTTATTCTTATTTTTATATAAAATTACTGTATCTTTTAGCCATTTTAAATAATTTTCAGCATTTTCATAACCATTATTCCGTACTTCCATTAAATACTTCAAACTTAAGCCATAACAAAACCCACCAAATAAATCATCAGAAAGCTTATTAACATAATCACCTGCAACCATATTTATTCGTTCTAATATATTTGCCACTGGTGTAATTAAGTCTTTACCTTGTGCAAATGCGATACCACTTGTCGTTTTTTTCTTTACATACCATTTATTATTTTTTTCATAAATCATACTTTCGGGGTTATTATTTATTTTTGAATAACTATCAATAATTATAGATATTGCTTCTTTTATGTCATCAGAATATATGTTAACGATATGCTCATTATTATTTCCATTGTCTTTTACAATAAATATTGTTTTATAATCATATTGTTCAACTAATTTAATAGAAAAATCATCATTTACTTTTACTGTCTTTTTTAACTTTATATTCTCATAAACTTCATTGATTAACGTATTTTCATTTATACTCCACACTTCAATTTTTTTGGTTAATTTAATAAAGTCTTTATTTTTATATGCAATCGCAGTAATTTTAATACTTTCATCTGATTTATTATTATTATTATTATTATTTATATAATCTAATAATGAATTTTTACTTTCAAATGTATACTTATCATTATTTAAGCTAACTATTTCATATTGATTATTTTTATTATCGATATATACATATACTCTAGTGCCCGAGATTTCCATATCATATACATTATGTTTATTATTTGAAAGATACAACTCCAAGTCTTTTACATCAATGACATTTTTACTTATTTTTTTTGATGACCTTATGTTATCAATAAATTTCTTTATATTTTTATTAATTTTATTTTTTAACGATGACAACTTTTTGGTTTCTTCATTTCTATTATAAATAGAAAACGATTCTTCTATACTAATGACATAATCTCTAGCAATATATTCATTATTGGCAATAGATAGCATTAAGTATTTTTCTAACAACGCACTTCTTATTTCCTGTTCACTAATCGTTTCTTTTGACATATTGTTTTTTATATAGTTATCTATTTTTTTTGAAACAGAATCAATATCTACACTATTTTTTTCATGTTTTTCCATAGCATTATTCCTTTTATATATAATATGGTTTTATATTAAAAACAAAACTAACTATATATTGTCATAGGAATATAGTTTAAACTTTTAAAAATTAACATTTATAATAATTTTAAAAGATTTAATACGCTGTGTTGTGAACTATGATAAAAAACAATTATCTTTTAGGTAATTACTATTACCAGCTCTTATAAATAAAAAAGCCTCATATTTAAAATATGAGGCTAATCAATCTATAAGTACTTCTCTATGAAAGATGAGTACCTGATTTTTATAGAATCTGATTACAAGTTATAATAAATCAGCAATCATTTTCTCTAATTTTTCCTGATCGACGGCAAATTTACGAATACCATCAGATAATTTATCAACAGCCATAGGATCAGCATTATGATCCCAATAAAATTGGGATTCAGTTATCGCTGCTGGGCGAGGTTTAACATCACCTTTAAACACCAGTTTATGTTCAACTTCACCTTCTGATTCAGATAACTCTTTTAATAGTGCAGGAGAGATAGTTAAACGATCGCAACCTGCTAACTCTAAAATCTCACCGAGATTACGGAAGCTTGCTCCCATCACAACAGTATTATAACCATGCTCTTTGTAGTAGTTATAGATTTCAGTTACAGAAATAACGCCAGGATCTTCTGCTGGTGCAAATTCTTTAGTGTCTGTATTGGCTTTGTACCAATCCATAATACGGCCTACAAATGGTGAAATCAGGTAAACACCTGCTTCAGCACATGCTCGCGCTTGAGCAAAAGAGAATAATAAAGTCAGGTTACAGTTGATACCTTCTTTCTCTAGCTGTTCTGCTGCGCGAATACCTTGCCAAGTAGACGCTAATTTGATAAGAATTCTATCATTACTAATACCAGCTTCGTTATATAGCTTGATTAGATGACGTGCTTTTTCAATACACGCTTGCGTATCATAAGAAAGACGCGCATCAACCTCAGTTGAAATACGGCCTGGAATTAGTTTTAGAATTTCTAAACCAATATTAACCGCTAATTTATCACACGCATCAACGATTTGTTGTTCACGTGAATCGCTTTGTTTACGAGCCCAAGTAATCGCCTCGTCGATTAATTTACGATACTCAGGAATTTGTGCAGCATTAAGAATTAAAGAAGGGTTGGTAGTTGCGTCTTGTGGCTGATAAAGTTTCATTGCTTCGATGTCGCCTGTATCAGCAACAACGGTAGTCAGCTTACGCAAAGAAGTTAATTTGTTGGTCATTTTGTTTATCTCATCTACTAGGTAAATCTGTTTGCAGTCACCTGCGGATATCTAATGATAATAACATGGACAGCACACACTACAAGTCAGTTAAATTCAGACAAAGCAATTAATTGAATGCCAAACGTTTTCGCGAAACTAAAGCAGAAATAAACAGAAGAAAATCACAAGCTGAATCTATTGAAAATATAAAATTAAAGCTAAATGAATGCTGATTGTTTTTTCCTATTACTGTGATTTAGCTTATTATTGAACAAATTTGTTATAGTAGAAAAACTTACATTTAATCTATCGAGGGAATTATGCTAATTACTATTTCACCAGCAAAGACACTGGACTACGAATCGCCTTTAGCAACTACGCATTTCACTCAGCCCGAATTGCTAAAATATTCCCAACAACTGATTAAAGAGTGTCAAAAATTATCACCAAACGATATCGCCAGCTTGATGAAAATAAGCGATAAATTAGCGGGATTAAACGCTGCAAGATTTGGTAAATGGCAGCCTCATTTCACGCCAGAAAATGCACGTCAAGCCATATTAGCTTTTAAAGGTGATGTCTACACCGGAATGCAAGCAGAAACGTTTTCTGATGATGATTTTACTTTTGCACAAACTCATTTACGCATTCTTTCGGGGTTATATGGTGTATTACGCCCTCTCGATTTAATGCAACCTTATCGCCTTGAGATGGGAATTAAATTAGCAAATAAAAAAGGCAAAAATCTCTACGAATTTTGGGGCAATATCATCACCGAAAAACTCAATGAAGCGTTAGAAGAACAAGGCGATAATATTCTTGTCGATCTTGCTTCAGATGAATATTTTAAATCTGTTAATACTAAAAAGCTTTCTGGTGAAATCATTAAACCTGTATTTTTAGATGAGAAAAATGGCAAATATAAAGTCATTAGTTTCTATGCCAAAAAAGCAAGGGGATTAATGAGTCGTTTTATTATTCAAGAAAAATTAACCAATAAAGAACAGCTTAAAGCATTTGATCTTGAAGGTTATCAATTTAATTCAGCCGAATCACAAGGCAATACATTTGTGTTTAAGCGTGCAGAGTCGACGCTGAAATAAAACACGATAATTTACATCATCAAAGATAAACAGCCTTATACGGTAAGGCTGTTGTATATTTAAACTCACAAATACTTTGTCACAAATGGCAGTGGCGACCATGTAGGTGAAGGAATAAATTCACTTCCTTGCATCGCGGTGAGTTGTTGTTGATTAAATTGAGCCATTTCGTGGATAATCGATGTCACAAATTGCATTGATAGTGCGTTTTGCTTTTCAATCACCGTTACCGGCTTTTTTGTTTCGCCATCTTTGGTTTTTACTGTTAACACAAATTGGTTATCTTGCGTTCGGTACTGTATATCATCACCGATTTGAGAGGCAATTAAGTGCTCATTCTCAGCTAAACCTAAGACAAAGAGATGGCTATATTCACCTTCATCATAAACAGTGACTTCACCATGACGCTTTTTCACGAGGTAAACATTATTCCCCATACCGCCATTTAAGTAATCATGGCCAAATTCCGAAATCAAAAGGTCATTACCTTTTCCACCATTGATATTATCATTTCCTTCACCGGCAATTAAAATATGGTGCCCATTATTTACCACAATATGATCGTTTCCGTTACCGCCATCAATGACAGCACTCATTTTATTATGATTAACAATAATGTCATTTCCTTCCATTAATTCAATGATAGATAAATTCGCTACTGCTGGATCCTGTTGTTCTTGTAACGCAGTTGATATGGGTCTTGATTGCTGATCAGATGAATAAAGAGAATATGTGGATAGAGTTTCCTTATTAAACGTTAATCCTTCAGGGATCATTAGCACATCATCTTGTGACGTTAGTGTTAACCCTAAATCAGCAACCGGTATTAATAAACGTTGTTTACTTTGTTTATTAGGGAGTATAAAAATGACATTATTTTTATCAATTAGACGAATATTCATACCTGAATCCCAAATACGCATTAGATCTAATTGATTAAAGACCAATTTGAGATGTGCATCGGGATTATAGCGATGTGATAATATGCCCTCACTAAATATCAGATCAAAACCACTAATATCAGATAAAAATAAATTACTGATACAACCGCTCGTTAATGTCTTTATATTGCTAGATAAAGAAATAGTAATTTTGTCATTTTTATTATCGGTCAAAAAAGTAGCAACATAATAATTATCATGGCCTTCAGTTAATTTAATTGATGAATTTGCTGTAATACCAAAATAGTGATTATTTTGTGCATTACCACTAATAGCAAATGGTAAATGTTCACCTAACGAGAATCCACTATAGTGAAGCTGGGGTAAAATATTGATTATTTTTGAATGGTGCGAATACGAAAGCGTCATTAGTTTATTATTTTCATCAATATAAAGATATTGCAGAGGATCGTTATTACTATTATATTGTTCCAAATAACTAAAATCATATAAACTGCTATTTTCATCAATTCCATTATTATCAATAGTTAGCATGAAACCATCCTTTGTAATTAAGGAATATCGATGAGACAATACATTACCTTCATTATCATGATAACTATTTTTTAATGTAATAAAATGATAAATTGGTTCATCATTTTTATTTCCATCATTTACTTTTATAGAAAAAATAATATCTTTTCCTTGTCGTCTAATCGCGTGTATTTCATCAAAATGATAATTTAATCTCACCATACTCGTTTCATCTTGAGATTCTTCATTAATAATAGTTTCAAATTGAATATTATAGTTTTTCTCTAAAGATGATCTTAGAACAATATAATTATCTTTCCCTTCTCCACCTTCAGCATATCCTTCTTGTAAAACTAAGGTATCATTGCCACCTAACCCATATAATAAATCAACGCCGCCACTACCATCTAAATAATTATCATCTTGATTGCCATTAATAATATCATCCCCTATTTCGCTAGCTATAACATTCTCAATACTGTCTAAATAAGCAATCACCGCATCATCTTGTAATTTAATATTAGGCATTGAATCAGTAAATTGTGTTGAATGAATATGACCATTATCTTCATAGAGAAAAAGTGTTGAGTGAAAATTTTGGCTATTGGTTTGGATTGGTGAATTTCTAAATTTAACGTAATTTTTCGATAAATCGACTTCATATCCTCTATGATGATTCGTTGTTTTTATAACACGAAGCGTATCATTTCCCTCTCTACCATAAAAACGACTAGCATAACGCGGAGATTCAGAGGCTAATAAAATAAACATATCCTCTTTATTTCCCCCACTTAATCGCTTTGTCCCATTATAAATATCAAAGGTATTTTGAGTTTCGCAAGGTGCTGCAATAATATCATCGCCATTATAAGTACTAAAATGAAGTGTTTCATTCCCACTCCATTGACGATTATAATATTTTTTATATTCATTAGCTTTTACTAATCCATTTTCTAGTTCGTTTTGCGTATCCAATATATCGATAACATTGGCTTGTGTTGTTTTTACGCCTTTAAGAAAATCTTTATCAATTTCTTGATGAAATATAGGAAAATCTTTTTCAGGAATAATATCTATCGTATAACGCTTTAATTCATTAACATAAAAATCGATATCGAAAATGAGTATTTCATTTGTCGCAATCGCTTCTTTAGGATGGAAATACTTATATCCTGTTTTTTCTGCACGAAAATGGTAAGAAAGTGCGGCTAATTTCTCTGCTTCATTTTGGCTCAAATTTATTGATAGTCGATGAGCAACATACTCACCTAATGGATTTAAAATAGCATCTAATGTTTTACCCATTAAATTTGGTATCACTTTATAGTAATAATGTTCTTCGTATATTTGTTTCTCATTGGTATAAAAATGATAGCTAAAATTATTTAATTTCTTTATTTCATCGAAATAATCTGATGCTTTTTTATCAATTATCTCTTCTAGCTGTTTTTCTGTTTCTAAATAGGTAATTTCATTTTTTTTATCTGGTGTAACATCCCCTATTAAAAACGCATAAAATCCGTTATTAAATTCTTCCCAGGCGGTAAAGTTTACTTTTATTTTTGCTTCTTCAATTAATCTTGCCGCATTATAAATTGAGGTTGCTAAAGCAATCACAGCACCAGCAACAATACTAATAGGTCCCGCAACAGTAGATCCCGCTAGCATCGCGATTGAGACCCCAATAGTCATCAATCCAGACACTATCGCCATAGAGCCATTCACAATATAATCAATACGTCGTTTTTCATTATTTTCATCAGAAAGACGACTAAAATTATCATAGGCATTATAAATATCAAAGCCAATAGAAAGAACATTAAGCCCAATTCCAATTTTTGTACTTACTTTGCTCACATACTCTAATGGATTATGACGATATTTTAAAAAACCTTTCGCTAATGTAATTTCGATAATTTCAGATAACCCATTATAAGCCATTTCAGACCACATAATGGCGAGATTATTAATAATCTCTTTACGTTCTTCTGCTGTTAATAATGGATTATTGAGTTGCTCTGCAAGCATAAATGTCGCATTAACGGATTGCCATATACCATACGCAATATTGGCATAACCAATTTTACTAATAATACGCATATGTCGCGGATTTTCTAATGAAGACGTTCTCAAATTATTCCAATCATGGCTATCATAGTTTTTATTGCCAAGCTCAATAATTTTAATTAATCTTTCTGTTGCTTCTAAATAATCAATCCTGTTTGTATCACAAGAAAGAAGATGTCTAATTTTATCTTTTTTATTATTTAATAAATAAGAAAATAAAGAGATTATCATTTTGTCTTTTTCACTACCTGAAATAGATAAAAAATAATCATTAAGATGATGTGGATCAAATGTTAATTTTGCACTCCAGTTATCTATATTACTAAGATCTATATTCTCTATACTTTTTCCATTAATTTTTGCACCTAAATTACTTAGCCATTTTTTTTCAAAAGAGAGTCCATTTATTTCTATCTTATTTCCTCTTTTTTCAAAATAAAATGCGTTTTGACTATCAAAAGCAATTAATTTTTTTAACTCACTGACTTTCTCTAGAGCTTTAGCAGGTGGTAATGTTTCTGGTATTTCTTTATTTTTACTCATAGATAATATATTTTCTAGCTTATTTATTATATTTTTATAATTTTCAAAAAAAGAAATATAATCTAACACCACCTTATAGAGGATACCTTTTTTATTTTCATCAAAAAAAGAAGATAATAAATTTTTTGACAAATCACTTAAATTATTTATTAGTTTTGGCCTATCATATATCGAATGAATTATTTCAATGACATTCTGTGTTTTTTCAGTTAATGTTAATTTTTTATTGGTAGTTTTTTCAAATGAATTCCATTGTTCATATGTTATTTTACCCATTAGATATTGATTGAATCTCTTATTAACTGATGGATCATAAATAGCTTGTATTAACTTATTTTTTATCGTGTTTTTATCTGATGTTTTAAAAAAAGAAGAGAGTGTATAAAAATATTGATGGCAAAGGTTAGAAATTGAATCATCACTATGAATAATATTATTACTGATTTTTTTTAATATTTTTGTTTGTTGTTCTTGATTAACTTCATCAACTCTATAAATAATTTTTCCTATTTTACTATAATCAAGGTTATAACGATTTATTTCAATATAATCTAAAACATCATCTATCGTCATTATTTTAAGATAAGAAGAAAAAGCTGAAGTTATATCATTATACTCTAATTTAAATTGAATATTATCTCGATAATTAGGATAGTGGTGGGAAATTATTTTATCTATTTCCTTTGCAATACTATTATTTTTTATATTGTTATGTCCCTTTTTTGAAAAAAATGAAATATTATCATCTTCAATTTCAGCAATGATCACATTATTATTTACACTTCCCAATAGTAAAGGGTTATTCATATGTTGCCTTTCAATAGGGGGATTAATAATAACAGACTTTTCTGTAAGTACTAGTGCATTATCAACTATTTCATAAATCGGCATATTTAAACGTTGTGCTATCCCTTCTATAAAAAAAACATCAAATTGGGAGCTTAATAATTTTTCTTTTTTTGCAAAAACAAGTGTTCTTTCATTAAAAAATTGATTTTCTAAAATAATATTATATAGTTTATCGACATCCTGTTTATGTCTAATAAATTCTTGATGAAAAATTGAATCATTTTCATCTCCTGTAGCAATCAATCTTATTCTATTTTTTAAACAATAATCGATTAAATAATTTATTTCCGGATTATTATCTAAGTATCTAGTTAAATTTTCACTTTTAATACCATTATAAAAATAAATAATAATATCATCTTGATAAGAAGCATCAATGCTATCAACAATAATATTGTCAATAAGTCCCCCTGAAAATAATTGATTTTTCTCAAATAAAAATGTAAAATTTTCTTTATTATCATCAAATAATAAATAGCTACAATCTATTAAATTTCTATTTTGTTCCAATGATTTTTTTATAAGAATACGAGGATTTTTTTCATCAATATCAAAATTATTTGGATGATATCCATAATTATGTTCTCGATAGCTATTAATAAAATAATATTCTAATTGATTAATTTCATGAACTATCATTCTTTTATAAAATTGATCATTTGTAAAATACTCAAAATATAAATCTCGATAAATTTTTGTCTCATGTGTTTTTATTAAATTTATTTCATTTTCTATAAAGTTGAGTAATTCATCTACATATTGATTACTCCTATAATCTGATAATTTTTGATAAGCTTCTTTTAAATGAAGATTATTTTCATCAGTAATCAAAAAAGTATTTTTTAATTCAGGTACTTCAATAGAAATATGTTTAACTAACTCGCTTAAATATTTATAATTTTGTTTAAATTCAATCGTATAATCATAACCTTCAATATCATTAGGCCTTTTTTTATCTGATGATAGATAAGGACTTTCGATGATTTGATTATAAATAAAATTACTAATACCCTTTACACCTTCATTAATTTCACTAATCATTAACTGATACAATCGCGCTGCAACAAAGCTATTTTTTTCAGATAATGATAATAATGTTTCCTTTCCGAAAAGTAATTTTTCATAAAATAGCTTATCTTCTAATTTATCTTTGACTTTATTCAAAATATTAGCTAATGAAGTATTTTCATTACTTTCATTAAATTTATTTATTTTATTAATAAGAGATAAACCAGATATCAGTTTTTCAAAATAGATATTTCCTTGTAATTTATCTATTAGAGAGACTATTTCATTTAACTCGGTTGATTTATTACCTTTTAATAAATAACAATTAATGTTAATGAGTTCTCGATAATAAATATCGTTGAAATCAATATATCCTTTTCTTTTTTTAACTTCTTTATAAGTACCAAACTCAACTTCTTTAACAATAATGTCATCATGCTCATTTTTGTATATAACAACTTTACCTATTTCATCATTATTAATAATTTTATCAATAACTTCTTTTACTAAATAGAGTCCCTCATCAACATCGACGTTTTTTACAATAACTTCGATCAATTTATTATTTCTATTAATCTCCAGGATAAGCTCTCGTTGTTCACTATAATGGATAACTCGTCCCAGAATTTCTTCTTTGAAGGGTAATGCAAATCCTATTTTTTTTAAATTTTCTGCAACACCTTTATTATTTTCAATATCGTTCTTATTCCATACACTCTGATAGTTAATGATTTTACTCTTCTTATATTCATCAAATAAAATATACTGTTTCCCATTTATCTCATAAGTACCATAACAATCTATGTATGTTGATAACATACCTTTTATTGCATTAATATCTGATGACTCAAATAATTCACTACTAGAATTAAACAACGTAAATTTATAGATATTCTCAGAGTATTTTTTATATGAAATGGCAATAGCATGATCTTTAAAAAGAATTATAGAATAATATTCATTATAATGACGCATGATACTATCTAAATGGGCATTTATTTGTTCCTGATTATATTCTATATTTTTAATTTCTGATTTTTCTAATCCTTGGTTATTAATTATTTTGCTATATTCTATCGATTTTAATGAATTGAAAATAAGGTATTCTGATTTTTTAAATATTCTTTCCATTTGAAAATGTTGAGAAAAAATAATATTTTTAAGTTCTTTAATAAGATTTAGTATTTCATACTCCTGTATGCTATGAAATAGTATAGAATCGAATTTATTTGAAATAGCTTCTTTCTCACTTTGATAAGAGGAAATATTTTCTTTTAACCAAAATAAATATTTATTTCCTCCTTCTAACCCATTACTTCTAACTTCTAACAAATAATTTAAGCTTAAACCATAGCATAGCCCAGCAAGGGAATGAATATTAGTAAAATCATAATTAGTTTCTGACGAAGATATTAAATTGACTCGGCTTAATATACTTTCTAATGGTTTTAAGAGATCCGTATATTGAGAAAATTCTTTTATAACCTCCTTTTTTATTTTCGAAATAAACCATCCAGTCCCCATTTTATAAATTAAATGCTCTCCATGCCCTATTATTTGTTCATATTTTGATTTAGCAATCGTAAATGCCTCTTCAATATTATCAACATAAATATGTAATACCTTTTCTGTCTTTTCTATTTTATCCGTGACAACAAAAATACTTTTATACGAATAACTCTCAATTAATTCAACTGATACGTTTTCATTAATAAAAATTTTCTTTTTTGATTTAATATCATGGATGATTTCATCAAAAACATCGTTTTTATTGATATTCCAACATTCATTTATACTAAAGAAAGATTGATACTCATTCTTATTATAAAACCTATAATATACTGAATCATTAATTACTTTATTTTCTAATACTTCATTAACTTTACTTATTAAATCATCTTTACTATAAAAGAACTCCACCTCTCCATAAAAATCCACAAATTTAAATATATTATTTTCTTTATCTATATGTATTAATATACCCTTATCATCCCATTCTATATAATAATTACCAGACAAATAATTTGAAATCAAAGGTTTTATACGATTTTTATTTATTTTTATTGGTTCTCTTCCTGATGCCTTCGCACTATTAAAAAATAAATCCTCAATACTTTTATTAATTTTTTTTCTAATAGATTCAATACCTATCGTAAAGTCATTTTTATTATAAAGTGAGAAGCTGTCTTCTATTTTTCTTAAGAATTCATTTGCAGCGTATTCATTTTCTGCTAAGAGAATAGCAAGATAGTTTTCAATTAAAACTCTTTTCGTCGATGACGGTTTACAAAATAATTCCGTTTTATTTTTCTTTATGTGATTTTCTATCTGTAATGTAATTCTATCTATATCATCTTTAAATATTATTTTTTTGAATCCATTCATAATTCATTTCCTTTTTAATTACAATAAGGCTTATTTAAAAAGAAAATATAGTATTAAATCACTCTTTTTTAAATAATGGCCTCCTTATTTTGTCTATTTTATAAAAAAAGCCCAATATAATATTGGACTTATTAAATTTAATATTAATTATTTTAAAATTATTAATTCTTATTTAGGTGCGCGTTCAAGTAAAAACTCACGTAATTGAGCAAAATCAGCAGATAAATAATGTGATAATAAGGTTTTATCTGCACGTTCCGCTAACTCTTTTGGTAAAGGTAACGTCTGACCTAAAATATGTTCAACGCTTTCTTTAAATTTTGCGGGATGTGCTGTTCCTAAGAACAAACCATATTCACCCTCTTTTAATTCATCGCGTAATAAACGATATGCAACAGCGGCATGAGGCTCTGAAATATAGCCTTTTCTCGCTAATTCACGCACAGTTTCTTCTGTTGTTTCATCATTCACAGCACCATGAGCAAGATCAGCTAAATCCCAGCCTTGACGTCGATATAACTCTTCAATACGAGGCCAGTTATTAGGTTGGCTAACATCCATTGCATTTGAAAGCGTTGCAATAGTGCGATGTGGCTCCCATTTCCCATTATCTAGATAACGCGGAACGGTATCATTCACATTCGTTGCTGCAATAAAACGTTTAACAGGTAGCCCTAATGATTTCGCTAATAAACCTGCCGTTAAATCACCAAAGTTACCACTTGGCACTGAAATCACCAGTTGTTCGCGTTTTTCTGCAGGAATTTGCGCTACCGCTTCAAAATAATAACAAATTTGTGCTAATAATCGGCTAATATTGATGGAGTTGGCAGAATTCAAACACATCGTTTTCTTTAAATCTTCATCATCAAAAGCCTGTTTTACTAATGATTGGCATGCATCAAAATCGTCTTTAATCGCAACGGTATGAATGTTTTTACCTAAGGTGCAAAAGAGCTTTTCTTGTAATGGACTAATTTTACCTTCAGGGTAGAGAATAATAACCTGTACATTTTCAATTTCATAAAAAGCGTGAGCAACCGCTGCCCCTGTATCACCTGATGTTGCTGTTAAAATAGTAACAGGCTCATTACCAGCTACTTCTGACAACATTTGTGCCATGAAACGACCACCAAAATCTTTAAAAGCAAGCGTTGGGCCATGAAAAAGCTCTAGGCAACTTACATCATCTTCAACCTTTGTGACTGGTGCTGGAAATACAAAAGCAGTGTTAACGCGCTCAGCTAGCACATCAGCAGGAATTTCATCTCCAATAAATGCGCTTAAAATACGGCTACTGCGCGTTACAAAATCAAGCTTTAACAACTCATCAATTTCAGCTTTAGAAAAAGACGGTAAATCTTGTGGAAAAAAAAGCCCTTGCTGTCTTCCTAATCCTTGTTTAACAGCTTGAGCAAAGCTCACTTTTTCTTGATTATCTTTTAGATTATATAATTTCATGATTTACCCTATCTCTCTTGCGCCACGAGTATCTAAACGGCAGATATGCACAAAGCCTTCATTATTTTGTACATAGTGTTGTTGTAACCATTGCGCCATATCTTCAGCAATAGCTAATGAATCAGTAATAGTAAACAATGTTGGCCCTGAACCAGAAATGCCACAAGCCAAAGCACCTTTTGCTTTCGCCGCTTCTCTGGCCTTAGCAAAACCAGGAAGTAATTGAGTGCGATAAGGCTCTGCTATCACATCTTTCATTAAGCTTGCTGCTAATTTAGGTTGTTGAGTATGGCAGGCATGAATAAAGCCAGATAAATAGCGACCATGATTAATAATATCTGCTTTATCGTATTTCTTAGGGAGTATCGCCCTTGCCTGTGCTGTAGAGACTTTAATTCCGGGATAAGCCATTACCCAATACCATTGTTCAAATGAAGGAACGGGCTGACAGATGATGTCGTCTTGTTCCAAAATGAGCTGTAGGCCACCAAGGTAGCAAGGCGCAACATTATCGTAATGGATACTTCCTGAAATACGTCCTTCTAACTCCCCCATCATGAGTAACATTTGATTTTCATTAAAAGGTTTTTGAGCGTATTCATTTAAAGCCACCAGCGCTGCCACAACAGAACACGCACTTGAGCCTAATCCTGAGCCTATTGGCATATTTTTTTCTAATGTCATGGCAACAGGTAGTGTTTTACCTAGCTTCTCACAAAAAAGTTGCCAGCATTGATAAACAATATTTTGTTTAGGATCTGAGGGTAATTTACTAACAAAGTGGCCTTTACATTCAAGGGTAAAAGCAGGTGCAGCATCAACACTGACACAATCGCCTAATAATTCCCCATTAATAGGAGAAACCGCACCACCAAGTACATCAAATCCGACACTCACATTACCGATTGATGCCGGTGCATAAACTTTAACCACGCTTAGACTCCCAGTTTCCATGATAGTGTACGTAATACATCAGCAAAAACTCCCGCTGCTGTCACATCATTGCCCGCGCCATATCCTCTTAATACTAATGGAATTGGCTGATAATAACGGGTATAGAAGGCTAATGCATTTTCACCATTTTTCACTTTAAACAGCGGATCATTAGCATCTACCGCAATTATTTTTACTTGGCACTTACCTTCATTGATAATACCCACATAACGTAATACTTTGCCTGATTTTTGCGCTTGTTCTACTTTTGCATCAAATTCAACATCTACCTCTGGTAAACGATTTAAAAACGATTCAATTTCACCAGTAGAATCAAAAGATGTCGGTAATACTGGCTCAACCTCAATATCATTTAGCTCTAATTTATAACCTGCTTCACGTGCAAGAATAAGTAATTTTCTCGCCACATCCATACCAGAAAGATCATCACGTGGATCAGGCTCTGTAAAGCCTTTTTCTTTTGCAGATAAGGTTGCTTCAGATAAGCTTTTACCTTCATCTAATTGGCCAAAGATATAAGATAGGGAGCCCGATAGTATCCCATTAAACTGTACTAACTCATCGCCAGCATTCAGTAAGTTTTGTAAGTTCTCAATAACCGGTAATCCTGCACCAACGTTAGTATCGTATAAAAATTTACGACGAGACGATTCTGCTGCTTGGCGAATTTCATAGTAGAAATCCATAGAGAGCGTATTCGCTTTTTTGTTTGGTGTAACGACATTAAAACCATTTTGTAAGAAGTTTGCGTATTGTTTCGCAATTTCTTCGTTAGATGTACAATCAACAATCACAGGATTTAAGAAGTGGTACTCTTTTTCTAAACGAATAAGCTTGCTAAAGCTAAATGGTTCTTTTGCATTTTTTAATTCTTGTTGCCAGTTATCTAAATCAATTCCTTGCATATTTGTTAGCATTGCTCGTGAATTGGCGATACCACAAACTCGTAAATCGATATGTTTATTTTTCAACCAGTTTTGTTGACGATGAATTTGTTCAATCAACGCATTACCTACACCACCAACACCAATAACAAAAACCTCAACAATTTGATTCGTGTTAAATAGCATTTGGTGGCACAAGCGTACTGCATTTGTTGCAACATCATTTGCAATTACCGCTGAAATAGAACGCTCAGAAGAACCCTGAGCGATTGCAACAATGTTGATGTTACCGCGAGTCAATGCAGAGAAGAAACGCGCAGAGATACCTTTTAATGTACGCATACCATCACCAACAACAGAGATGATAGCAACGTTTTCCATAATATCTAACGGATCAAGTACACTGTCTTTTAATTCAAGGTAAAATTCATCTGATAGTGCTTTTTGCGCTCTGATAAGCTCTTTTTGAGGCACACAGAAACTAATGCTGTATTCAGAAGAAGATTGCGTAATCAGTACAACAGAAATACCGGCTCTGGACATAACGGAGAAAACGCGAGCAGCCATCCCTACCATGCCTTTCATTCCAGGCCCTGATACGTTTATCATTGCCATATTATTTAGATTAGTGATGCCTTTTACTGGTGTGCTGTCATCTTTTTGCCCATCACCAATCAAAGTACCAGGCGCATCAGGATTACCTGTATTTTTAATCAAGCAAGGAATTTGAAATTGAGCAATCGGTGCAATAGTACGAGGATGAAGTACCTTAGCACCAAAATAAGAAAGCTCCATGGCTTCTTGATATGACATTCCTTTTAATAAATGCGCATCAGGGACAAGGCGAGGATCACAAGTGTAAACACCATCAACATCAGTCCATATTTCACAACATTCTGCGCGTAAACATGCTGCTAATACTGCTGCTGAATAATCTGAACCATTACGACCAAGAACAACTAATTCACCTTTTTCATTACCCGCAGTAAAACCAGCCATTAAAATAATATTATCTTTGGGAATATTTAATGTAGCAATTCGATGAGTTGATTCAGGAATATCAACTGTAGATTCAAGGTAATGACCTTGTGCGAGTAGGTTTTTAATCGGATCAATCACACAAACATTATAGCCACGCGCCTGTAAAACAGATTCCATAATGGCAATAGAAAGCTTTTCACCACGACAAATCATCGCTGCATTGATGCTGTCAGGGCATTGACCTAATAAAGAGACACCATGAAGAATATGCTTTATCTCTGAAAACTCACGCTCAATTTTATCTTTTAAGCGATCGTAATCAAAACCTGGCTGTTTCTCTTTTAATCCCTGTAGTAAATCAGTAAAGATAAGCTCCGCTTCTCGTACTTGAGTCAGAGGTTCTTCTCCTTGTGCCGTTTTTTCAATCATTTCAACCAAGTAATTTGTTATCTTGGCTGGTGCTGATAAAACGAGTGCAACTTGTCCTTGCTCACATTTTTTTTCAGCGATATCAGCAACATTCAGTACCCGCTCTGCGTTGGCAACTGAAGTTCCTCCAAATTTTAACACTCGCATACGACTCTCCTGATTTTTCCCAAAAAAAAACCCGCATTTCTCAATGCGGGCTTTTTCGATTTTCGTTTTTTATATGCGACAGCCCGCCCCGCAATATAAAATTCCGGTGGTGGTGGTAATTGTAATCGTAGCCATTTTAGCTAAGCTGTAAGCGCACATAATTATCCTATCTGTCTCTAAAATTTGCTTGACCCTATATTGGTTAAAGCAAACTGCGATAAATGTCAAATTTTTTTCTTATTTTTATCAAGAATAGTACCGAACTTACATAAAATTTATTCGATAATTACTGTTTTCAGTGTATCGATTTTACTATTTAAAAGATATAAATGCAGTAAATAAAACTGCAGTTTTAGACATGCTTGGCTGTTTGTACTTTTGTACAGAATAAGGTATTTTATTCCACTGTTTTTTTTATAACAAAACTGGTAAAAAAAATAAACCTCACTATATTTAACATATATTTTTCTTTTACATTACATAAATCAAATTATATAGTTAACTATTGAAATCATGAATAAGCTGTTATCTTGATTTTGATATGTGTCAACAAAAGTTAGCTTTTTAGATGGTATTTAATACAACTGGTGTTATATTGCTGTTAATAGACTATGGGCGAATTGCACTCTTATTTTAAACGTTCGTAGTAAGCTAAAATATGTAATATTTGTAATAACGTGATGGTTATTTATCGAATTTGAATCTGGGTCTAATTTTTGCGTGGTAATAACAAAAATGAATAACCACACAGCATACTTACACAGAAGTTAAACGCAGATTTTCTTTTTTCTATTTTTGGTAATTTTAGGTAGCAAATATGCAAACCCCGCAAATTTTGATTGTTGAAGACGAAGTAGTTACTCGCAATACCCTTAAAAGCATATTCGAAGCTGAAGGGTATGTAGTACACGAAGCCACTGATGGTAATGAAATGCACAATGTCCTATCTGATCATGATATTAATCTGGTCATTATGGATATCAATCTTCCTGGTAAAAACGGTCTATTATTAGCCCGCGAATTACGTGAACAGGCAAATGTTGCATTAATGTTCCTGACTGGGCGTGATAACGAAGTTGATAAAATCTTAGGCCTAGAAATTGGTGCCGATGATTACATCACCAAACCATTTAACCCTCGTGAATTAACAATTCGTGCACGTAATCTTTTATCTCGTACCATGAATTTAGCTAATGGCACCGAAGAACGCCGTTTAGTTGAAAGCTATAAATTTAATGGTTGGGAACTAGATATTAATAGCCGTTCATTAATTAGTCCTACAGGTGAACAGTATAAATTACCTCGTAGTGAATTTCGTGCCATGCTTCATTTCTGTGAAAATCCAGGCAAAATTCAAACTCGCGCTGAGTTGCTGAAAAAAATGACAGGTCGTGAACTTAAACCTCATGATCGTACCGTTGACGTCACCATCCGTCGTATTCGTAAACATTTTGAATCAACAGCGGATACACCTGAGATAATTGCAACAATCCATGGTGAAGGTTACCGCTTTTGTGGTGATTTAGACGAATAATCTATCCCATCAATGGATATAAAGAAAACCCCGGACATTAAAATCTGGGGTTTATTTTTGCTCAATTTCGGCTAACGCATGATATTATTCTTTCCAAGGCATGATAGGTACCGCGCTAATCGCATTTTGAGGCGAGCCTTCAATCACTCTATCTGAATATGTTAAATAGATAAGTGCATGGCGGTTTTTATCATAAAAACGAACGACTTGAAGCTTTTTAAAGACTAAAGAGGTTCTCTTTTGAAAAACAACATCCCCTCTATTTTTACCTTTGATAACTTTTTCACTGAGTTCGATAGGACCCACTTGTTGGCATGAAATCGCGGCATCAGCAGTATCCTCAGCAAGTCCTAAGCTACCAGAAATTCCGCCGGTTTTAGCGCGACTTAAGTAACATGTCACGTTTTTAACCTCAGGATCGTCAAAAGCTTCAACGACAATTTTATGATTAGCCCCAAAGAATTTAAATACGGTATCTACATAACCAATTTCTTCCGCTTTTGCGAGAAAAGAAAAAGGCAGTAATACAGCCACAATGAGTATCTTCTTGATATTTAACATGCTTAACAGGTTCCACTGAAAAAATTTAAAGACATTTTGTTGAGAGTAAATGAATATTTTACTAATAGATAGAATAATTTGTGTACATCAATGAGTGAAAAAGACTATATTTTATGATTACCTAACAATATAACTTGTTATAGACGCTCAGGCTAATTACCATCTACAGCAATAATTAAACGAATATGACTAAGGGAGATGTATGGATCAAACCAACATCATACGGGATTTGCTCGCTTGGCTTGATAATAATTTAGACAAGCCTTTATCCCTCGATAACGTCGCAACTAAAGCTGGTTACTCTAAGTGGCATTTACAACGTATGTTTAAAGAAGTGACAGGAGAGGCGATTGGTTCTTATATTCGTTCAAGGCGTTTATCTCGAGCAGCTGTTGCATTACGCCTAACAAGTCGCCCTATTTTAGACATTGCTTTACAATATCGTTTCGACTCCCAACAAACTTTTACTCGTGCGTTTAAAAAGCAATTTGATAGAACACCCGCTCTTTATCGTCGTACTGATGAATGGTGCGCTGTGGGTATTCATCCACCAATTAGTTTAGAGCCACGTAAGTTTCCTAAATGGGAATTTGTGCAATTAGAAGATACAAAGCTAATTGGTATTGAACAGACATGTAGCCATACTCTTGAGCAGTGGGCGAATGCTTGCTCTGATATGCGACAAATATTTTGGCGCTATTATATGTCAAAAATTAATGCTGTTCCT
Source organism: Proteus myxofaciens ATCC 19692 (assembly GCF_001654855.1). Classification (GTDB taxonomy): domain Bacteria; phylum Pseudomonadota; class Gammaproteobacteria; order Enterobacterales; family Enterobacteriaceae; genus Proteus; species Proteus myxofaciens. The sequence continues at coordinate 99,058 of NZ_LXEN01000102.1, read as the reverse complement.
CATCAAGTTTATGGCCTTCATCATACCCAGCATAGTCATGACCATGAAGATGAGCAACATGTACTATATACCACAGCCGTTGAGCCAGAATATGCTTCTTTCATTAAAGATGATACAGCTCATGAAGTCACATTGGCAGCTGGAGATTATATTCGCTTCGATTTTGAGGGTGAAGCAAGACGAGGCGCAATGCAGGAATTTTTATTTCTCCTTTATGGTGTATGTTTACCCACTATGGGGCTGACTCGCCGTAAAGGCTATGATATCGAAAAATATTATCTAAAGAACGTACTTCATAGCAATGAAATGGTAACTGAGCCACAAGATCATATCGATCGTTTTGAATATTACATTCCTATTAAACGCGAGGAAAATGTAACTATTTAGACGAAAATAAAAGCTCTCTTATACCACAATGGCAAAAGAGAGCCTTTTATTTACCGCTGTACTTCATCTAGTGCTAATTCAGTCAGATGACTAACATCACCCGCCGTTTCTATAATCCAGCCATTAGCAAGCCATGGACTATGCTGATAATCAACTCGTGAGATTGAGCAATTACGTAGTCGTAAGCGACGCTCAGCATAAGCAGGTAAACCTAGTAGCGTGCTTAATAAGCAGCCTAGTGCAATACCGTGACTGACTAATAGTGGACGGCTATTCTCGGGTAATTCAAGACAACGATTTAAAGCCGCCTGCATACGGCTTGCTAATTCTGTCATTGATTCTCCTTGGGGAATTCGGCCATCGGGTGTACCATCAATCAAACTCTTGCGCCAAGCTTCCTCTTGTGTATTTAATGTTGCGATTTCTCGTTGTTCAAGAATGCCCATATTGAGTTCACGTAAACGTGCGTCAGTTATTACTTCACAACCACAAGCTTGTGCGATAATTTCTGCGGTTTGACAAGTGCGGCCAAGATCACTTGAAATAATGTGGGTAATACCTTCTGATTTGACTTTTTCAGCAACTTGTTGTGCTTGAAACACACCTTTTGCTGTCAATGGGCTATCAGATTGCCCTTGAATACGTCTTGCCACGTTCCACTCAGTTTCACCGTGACGAACAAGATAGACCTGTAACATACATTTTTTCCGTTATACTGCTCTAATTTTTCAAAGGATGATTAATTCATTATGTATCATGTCATTGCAGCCACTACGAATCCAGCAAAAATCAACGCAATAAAACTCGCCTTTGAGCAAGTGTTCGGTAAAGATACCTTTGATATTGAAGATATTAATGTCGATAGCCGTGTTCCACAACAGCCTATCGGGAATACAGAAACGAGAACTGGCGCACGTCAACGTGTAATGGCTGCTCGTCAAGTTCGTCCTGAAGCCGATTTTTGGGTGGGTGTTGAAGCAGGAATTGAAGGCGATATGACCTTCGCGTGGATTGTTGTCGAACATGGTGAAATTAGAGGTGAGTCACGTTCAGCAAGCTTAATGTTACCAGAGCAAATTCTTAAAGGTATTCGTGAAGGTAGAGAGCTTGGTGATGAAATGGCATTTCTAACCAAAATTGATAACATCAAACAACGTGGTGGTGCTATTGGTTATTTTACTGATGGTTTACTCAGCCGTACTTCTGTTTATCAACAAGCGCTTGTTTTAGCATTAGTCCCAGTCACTCATGACATTTATAAAGAACTCAATCAAAAAGAAGATTAATGCTCATTTCTGTGTACCTCTTTAATGTGCACAAACTTATGTAATATCCTAATAAGAAAACACCCCAACGTTGGAACTTAACCTTGGGGTGTTTTTTATTTTTACCTTTAGATTAAATAAAGGTTTATGTTTATCTATAAGGTTGATTTAGTGGTACTTCTGGATCTGGCTCATGAGTAATACGGTTACGCAGGTCACGACGAATAATTTCAATAGACCAAAACCACACTAAGTGACCAAAGATCTCAGAGACATTTTCATACCAAGGAAGATCGAATAATGGTGGCGTTAACCCCATTAATGGGAATGAGATCATATGCACACATAATTGTGCTAATGCACCCGCAAAAAGCCCTTGCCATAATTTAATTTTAGGGAATCGCTCAGCAACAATACAATAACCAACAGCAAAAACGATTGAGAAGATAATGTGAGTGACACCAACCCAGTTAAATGCATGTTGAGCAAAAGTATAAACGGTCGCATTAGGATCTGCGATCCCTAGCCAATCACGTAAGAATACATAAGGAGGGTTTAAAAAATTACGAGAGCAATCAACTTGCTCTGCCGCTCTTAAAAGAAATTCAGGTTCACAGGCTGCACTAAACATATCCGTTGGACTTCTTGGAGGTAAAGGTACCTCAGCCCCCCACTTAACAAATGCAGAGACTATACCTGCAATTAAACCAATAAAAGCCGCCAACCCATACCGTCTTCTTGCTTTTGGAGTTTGTTCGAAAAAGTTCATTTCTGTCTGTCCTTGTATATATAAAAGAATAAAAAATATTCTACATTTATCATGACATAACACTCTTGTTGGTATTGCTAAATAATCGCGTTATGTTCACAAGCCAGCGTGAAGTGCCCACAATGTGGAACACTTCAGTCATGTTTTTTCTTATTTTATTGTGGAGTACACTATCTTTTCAGTAACAAGTGTCGTGCTATTTCTTTGCCATTAACTCTTTTTCAAGCCATAATTTTACGTCATGAGGCGCTGTTTTTAAGCTATTAGAGCCTCTTGTTATTGTTGCAATCCCTACACCTAATTCTTCTTTTAACTCACGTTGACTCATTTCACCTCGCATCAACTCTTGCACTATTCGTACTCGTGTTGCTAAAGCACTTCGTTCATCCGGTGTCATTAAAAGTTGTAAAACAGGAAATTGTACATCCTGTTCAAATGCATGCTGTAATAACTCAACAAATCTTAGCCAGTGAGTATTCTCTTCTGGTGATAATGCGGGATCTTGCATTGTAGGAACCTCTTTTAGTCACACTATTAAACTAGTACAAAGTATAACATATTTTGCAAAACCCAAAAGAGGCTTCCTAGATAAATTCGTACTGATACTAGTAGCGATAGCGCCATTCTGTTTCAGTTAATACTGGCTGTTGATCACCTGCAAAATAACTGTAGAAAACAGCAAAAGATAATACATTTTTGACATAGCCACGCGTTTCAGCAAAAGGAATACTTTCAACAAAAGCAATCGCATCTAGTTGTCCATTTGCATCTGATAACCAGCGGTCAACACGAGCAGGCCCTGCATTATAAGCTGCACTCGCTAAAATACGATTTTGATTAAAACGTTGATACACTGAATCAAGATAGGCAGTACCAATTTCAATGTTTTTTACAGGATTAGTTAATTGTGCACTACTTGAATATCCAGTAATACCCGCTTGTTTTACAGTATGTTCTGCCGTTTTAGGCATGACTTGCATTAATCCTGTTGCGCCTGCTGAAGAGCGTGCTTGTGGATTCCATGCGCTTTCTTGTCTAGCAATCGCCATTGCATAGTTGCGATCAATCCCTTTGTCTTTTGTGTATTGTTCAAATTCTTCTTTCCATGCTAGTGGAAAACGTTCTTCTAAGTGATCCCACATTTTCCCTGTGATAGTCGCCTGCACTGCTAAATCAGCCCAGTTTTGTTCAAATGCATATCGTGCAAGTTGAGATTGCATTTGAGCAGGTTGTGATGCCACAAAATTAGCCCATTCAGAACGCGCTAAATTATCCATTTGCCAATACATTAGCTCACGAACACGTTGTACTTCTGCTTGAGAATGAATACGTGAATCAACACTAGGCGCTTTATCAATCACCATGACATAAGGCTTATTTAGCTTATATGCTGCTACCATAGGATAGAAACCACGATTTTGCGTCAGCGCTTCTAAAATAGATTGAGCCTCACTCTTTTTACCTTGAGATTGCAGAACCATTGCTCGCCAATAACGCCACTCTTCTTTATTTTTACTTTCAGGTGAAAGTCTTTCTATCCACAATGCTAATTCAGCAGGTTGGTTTTGGCTTAATGCTAAACGTACACGACGCTCACGTAGTGTATCTGATGCGGTGTCTTGGATAACACTATCACGCCATTTCACCTGCTCTGGTGTCGCATAAGGCATATATTGCCATGCAACCGTATCTTTCATGAGCTGGCGCTCACTTTCAGTCATCTTTTGAGCATGTGCAATGCTATCAAGTTGTGCTCTTGCGCCATCGGCATCTTTTCTAGCCCAGCGCGAAAATGCAGATTGTACAATTGAACGAGTAAAATCAGTGGGTGATAGCGATTTAGCATATCGAGAGACGAGCTCTGGATTATCTTGTAATTCAACCAAAGCATCACTGATTGTTTGATAATTGGCAGGTAAACGTCTTGCTAAATAAGCCGCTAACCCTGTATTTCCTTTTTTAATCGCAAGGTCGATACGTTCTAATACTAGTTCAGGAGTGAGTTGTCCTGTTTTTTGCCATTCATCAAAAAGAGGATCACAGCTTGATGGCATTGACGTGCCATTTAACCACGCTTCTTTAGCACCTATCCATGCGGTTTGAGTGTCACCTGTTGCCCATTTAGCATAATAATAATTACACCTTGCCGCTTTTGGGTTAGGTGGATTTGGACTGAATGTCAGTAAATTTTGCCATTCTTCGCGCTTGGCTAACTCATTAACAAATAAAGAAGGAAGCGCTTTAGCAGGAGGCAATGTTGGATATTTGGAGACAAACTCAGTGACAACAACGGGTGAAATAATATCTAAGTTATCCGTAATTTGGCGATATTCAAGATAAGGATAAAGAGGATAATCTTTAAGCGTAGGAAGTAATCTTTCTACTTCCTGTGTATTATTTTGATCCCATGCTGTTTTTATTTGTTGATAACGTGTCCGTTGTTCATCAAGTGGATTAGCTTGTACCCATGAAGAAAAACATAATGCCCCGATTGTCAACACTAATGCCCAATTTTGCTTTGCCACGTTATTTATCCCACTTTAAATATAACTACTAATTATGAATACATTAGCTAATATGATAGTTATTCACAACGTAAGTTTCCCTAATTAAGATAAATTCTTATGACTTTTAGAGGAACTACTTAAGAGAGATAAAAACCTCTCTTTTCACTAAGGTTTTCTTTTACAAATCAGGTATACTGGCGACTTTCATCATTTTCAAGTCTTTGGCAAAATATTGACATCGACTTTGCTATTGTTCATTTTGGTGTCATTTTTTAATCGGGCTAAAAACAAACTTCGTTTTTATCGAAAGCAAGGCACCTCAAACAAATTCTCTTTTATAATTGAAGGGTAATCATAGTGGCTCAATACGTTTATAGTATGTTGCGCGTTGGAAAAATTGTCCCACCTAAGCGACATATCCTTAAAAATATCTCACTCAGCTTCTTCCCTGGCGCTAAAATTGGTGTGCTTGGTCTTAATGGTGCTGGTAAATCAACATTACTGCGTATCATGGCCGGTATTGATACAGATATTGAAGGCGAAGCACGTCCACAACCTGGTATCAAGATTGGTTATCTTCCACAAGAACCAAAATTAAATCCTGAACACACTGTACGTGAAGCCGTTGAAGAAGCCGTCAGCGAAGTAAAAAATGCATTAACTCGCCTTGATGAAGTTTATGCGGCCTATGCTGATCCTGACGCTGATTTCGATCAATTAGCGAAAGAGCAAGGTCAGCTTGAAGCTATTATTCAATCTCATGATGGCCATAATCTTGATAATCAATTAGAGCGAGCAGCAGAGGCATTGCGTTTGCCTGAATGGGATGCAAAAATTGAAAAATTATCAGGTGGTGAACGCCGTCGTGTGGCGATTTGTCGTCTGTTGTTAGAAAAACCAGACATGCTTCTTCTTGATGAACCGACTAACCATTTAGATGCCGAATCTGTTGCATGGTTAGAACGTTTCTTACATGATTATGAAGGTACTGTTGTGGCAATTACCCATGACCGTTACTTCCTTGATAATGTTGCAGGATGGATCTTAGAACTTGACCGTGGTGAGGGTATTCCATGGGAAGGTAACTATTCTTCTTGGTTAGAGCAAAAAGATGCTCGTTTAGAGCAAGAAGCAGCAACAGAAGCGGCACGTCATAAATCTATTCAAAAAGAATTAGAGTGGATACGCCAAAATCCAAAAGGTCGTCAAGCGAAAGGTAAAGCCCGTTTAGCGCGTTTTGAAGAGCTTAATAGCGTTGATTACCAAAAACGTAATGAGACAAGTGAGCTATTTATTCCACCTGGACCACGTTTAGGCGATAAAGTCCTTGAAATCAGTAATCTGACTAAGTCTTATGGCGATCGCGTTCTAATTGATGACTTAAGCTTCTCTATTCCTAAAGGGGCTATTGTAGGGATTATCGGTCCTAATGGTGCTGGTAAATCAACGTTATTCCGTATGATCTCAGGTCAAGAGCAACCTGATTCCGGTACATTAACGTTAGGTGATACCGTGAAACTCGCTTCTGTTGAGCAATTCCGTGACAGCATGGATGACAGTAAAACAGTATGGGAAGAAGTCTCAGGTGGCCAAGACATTATGCGTATTGGTAACTTTGAGATCCCAAGTCGCGCTTATGTTGGACGATTTAACTTTAAAGGTGTTGACCAAGGTAAACGTGTTGGTGAGCTTTCTGGTGGTGAGCGTGGTCGTTTACATCTTGCTAAGCTTTTGCAAGTTGGTGGTAATATGTTGCTACTTGATGAACCAACCAATGACCTTGATGTGGAAACACTGCGTGCATTAGAAAATGCCCTACTTGAGTTTCCTGGTTGCGCCATGGTTATTTCCCATGACCGTTGGTTCCTTGACCGTATTGCAACACATATCATCGATTATCAAGATGAAGGTAAAGTTGAATTCTTTGAAGGTAACTTTACGGAATATGAAGAATATAAAAAACGGACTCTTGGTAATGAAGCAATACAACCTCGTCGCATGAAATATAAGCGTATGAGTAAATAGTTTATTTATACTTCTTAATATAATATATAAGGCAGAGAATTAACTTCTCTGCTTTTTTTATAAATAGAATAATAAGCCTTGAATTATATTAGTATATTTAAATTTTAAAATAATAAATTTCACTTCATTTTATCTTAGAATAAATACGTTTCTATTTTTATAAAAATAGCATTGAAATAATAATTTAATTTAATCGAATAGGCTATTTTATGATAAAGATAAATTATTTTGAATACACACATTATTTTACAGATATAATTCTGGGTCATATCCTTCTAGAAGGAATAACAGAAACAATCACTCTTTTATTTAAATTGGATAGTAGAAAGAAACATTTTAAAAATGAAGACTACCGAGCGACACTATGTCGAAACGAGATTAAATTATTAGATAGAGGCTTACTTTCATCTATATCAAAAACAAATTATATATAGATGTTGAACAATTAAAAAATTAAAACCAATAATATGGAAATAGAAATAGATGAATTAAAAAAGAAATTATTAATATTAAAAGAAATGTATATTTATACAAATGAAAGCACTTCTTTAAATGTTAACGATGTCGATAACGAAATATCACTATATAAAAAAACAAATCTCAAATAAGATTGATAGCACAATATCACACTGATATTGTAAAGCCTTGGTGGGGATAAAAGGGGCGGCAACCTTCTCCGCGACGCTGAAAGACTGCGATGCCGACGAACACAATATATGTAAAACTAAAAAACCACCATTAGGTGGTTTTTTAGTTTATTGATTAAATAAATTTAAACTTTATTCTATTCACATTTCTTTTGTTTAATTTTTTATATTTAATATATCTAATACACTAATATTTCTTAGTGGTATTTAACTATTTTGCGTATAGTCAAAACTAATTGGCGCAGTAAACGAAATCGTACCATTCTCCAAACGTGAACTTTCTGGTGTTGGAAATGGTGATGCACGTTTTACTGTCTTTAAGGCTTCTTTATCCAATAATCGATTACCTGATGAAGTCTCTATTTTCGCATCAAGTAACTCCCCTTTTTCATTCAACATAATAGATACTTGTGCAACTCCCGTTGCTTTAAAACGTAGAGCTGCAACAGGGTAGCGTTTATACATATTTAAATGATTATGCACTAAGCTTTCCCATCCCATTTGTCCACTAACAGAAGCAGAAGACATACTATTAAATTGTGCGCTACTTGTTGAATTACTTCCTGAAATAGGTGCACTTGTTACATCAGATGGTGCTTCAGAAATAGGAAGGTCATCTGGCACTTTTACCGCTACAGGTTTAGGTTTAACAAGTGGCTTAACCTTTGGTTTTTCAGGTTTTCGCTCATAAGTGCCCTGTTCAATAACGGGCATTTTAGGTAAATCTAACTCTTCTTTCATCGGTTCAGGCTCAGTTTCAGCAGGCTCTGGCACTGATAACACCTTCTCTGGCCCTACTGGGACATCTTTTGTCTCTGCTTGCTCTAATTGATAAATACCGATATTCATTGTCATTGCTGGTGGTAAAATTCCATTGTCTTTTTCTTTAGATGTTACCCAGCCTATTGCAATAACAACTAAAGTTACATGGAATAAAATACTGGCGGCAATTCCACCAATAGAAAACGACCAACGGCGTGGAAAAGTCGCCGATAAACTACTCATAATTGTTGCCTCTCATTTTCTTTCTGGTGAATTATAGGCATAATATAAATACAAATGATATTGCTTATTATTAATAAGTAAACAAAAAATTAGCTTGATAACTATCATAATTTATACACATTAGAAGCAGTAAGAGCTTATTATTTCACTCTTTTTTAGACACCAGAGATTATGGCTAGCGATAAATCAATGGCACAAAAAATCAGTTGTGCCTATCAATCAACCTATGGTCAGCTTGTGCGTTTTTTCCAAAAACGCACAGGAAACTGCCATGATGCAGATGATTTGTCTCAAGATGTGTTTACGCTATGGTTAAACCGAAAAGAACAGACGCCAGTTCAAGAGCAACGTGCTTTTTTGTTTAAAATTGCTAACCATGTTTTGATTGACCATTGGAGAAAAAACCAAAAACAAAAAAACATTTACCAAGACGATTATGAAGTTGAAGAGGCAACTCAACACTATATAACAGAACTTGATCCTGGCTGTGTGCTTGAGCATCAACAACGTTTAGTGTTACTAAATGAAGCGCTGACTTTATTACCCCCTCGTCGTCGTGAAGCGTTTGTGCTTTATCGTTTTGATGGATTATCTCAAAGCGAAATTGCAGAACGAATGGAAATATCAATCAGTATGGTTGAAAAACATATCGCAGCGGCCCTATTACACTGTAAAAGATATGTCGATGCAGGACAGGAGAACCGCTCGCATGATGAATAAGCTGGATAATAAACCTTACGCAGATAAGGCTTCAGCGACACATTTAGTAGGATCAGAAGATGAGCGACTTAACGATTCTATTGATGAACAAGCCGCGCTTTGGTTTACGCGACAGCATAGTCAAAGAATGACGCCGACACAAAGAGCCGAATTTAAAGATTGGATGCTTCACGATGCTCATCAGCATGCTTATCAAGCTATTGCTGAGCTTTGGCGTAATTGTGATGACTTACCTAGACCGGCGACACCTACCATTGAGAAACCAAAGCGCTCTTTCTGGCGTCCTATTACTCATACTATGGCTACATTCTGTTTGGTCGCTATTTTATATCTGCCATATAGCCATTTACCGGCTTTATTAATGGATAACATGACGTTAGCAACCAGCGACTTACCAAAAGAAATGACTTTAGCTGATGGCTCAAAAGTTTTTTTAGATAGAAATAGCCAAGTCAGGGTGGCGTATATACAAACAGAGCGCCAGCTTTGGTTAGATAAAGGACAAGCTTATTTTAAAGTAAAATCAAACCCTTATCGTCCTTTTTATGTTCATACTGATAATAGCTTAGTCAAAGTTGTGGGGACTGAATTTGAAGTCAGCCATTATCAAAATAATCAAACTAGTGTTGCAGTGCATGAAGGCATTGTTGAAGTGAGAGCCTCAAAAAATGCTAAACCAACATATCTTTATGCAGGAACACAAGCCACAAGCCTACCAACTCGTGAGCAGTTTGTTGTCTCAGCGATTAATCCAGATTTTGTAGGAAGTTGGCGTTTTGGGCAATTGCATTTTTTTGAGCAACCGCTAACGGAGGTGATTGCTAAACTTAAACCTTATCTCAATATTAATATTCAATTAGCCTCACCAGATCTTGCTAAAATGAAAGTCTCTGGTGTAGCAAATATCGATGATGCAAAAAGCTTTATTACCGCAATTCCACTTATTTTACCCGTCAATGTTATCTTTACTGATAAAAATAATGTATTAATTATCAACAAGTAAAAATAAATATGAAAAATATTCTTTTTTACAGGTGAGGATAATTCTCATTTCACCCTCTTCCGTAGTAACAACAATAATTGAGTTTGTGAATGGGATTGGTGAAATACGTATGAGTAACAAAAAAAGGATCCTTAAGAGATCTCTATTAGCATTACTAGTTAGCACTACCATCATTGCGCCTTGCGCTTATGCTTCAACCGTTTCTGTCACACTGCCAGAGCAATCTTTAGCAGATTCACTTAGCGCGATTGCACAACAAGGCCAAGTACACATTTTATTTGATGCCAACGCGGTTAAAAACCTACGTGCTCCAGCATTATCAGGTCAATTTGAAACGCAAACAGCCTTACAAAAGGTGTTAATTGGGAGTGGAATGGAGATTATTCCACAAGGTAATGGCTTTGTTATACGCCCTCTTGCAACAACTAATGCGATTGTTATTCCTGAGGTAAAAGTCACGGGAGTTGGTACTCGTTATCATCCTGCAACTGATGTTGTTTCTGCACCACAATACATTACTGCAGAAGAAATCAAACAACGAAATACAGGTGATGGTAATGTCACTGACTTATTAAAAAGCAATCCTGCGGTTCAATTCTCAAATAACGACAGTACGTCAATGAACCAAGGTGAAATTAAGCCTTCTCGTATTTCCATTCATGGCTCAAGTAGCTACCAAAATGCTTATAAACTTGATGGCGTCAGTTTTAATAATGACTTTGACCCAGCTAACTCAGGTTTAGGTGAAACCAATACACGAATCTCAAGTGATGAACAAGGAATGTACCTTGATAGTCGCTTAATTGACAGTGTCGCCGTCTATGATAACAACATTCCTGTTGAATTTGGTGGGTTTACAGGGGGTACTGTTGAAGTGCAAAGCCGTCGTTGGTCAGGTGAAACACATGCTAATGCCTATTACCGTACAACACGCTCAAGCTGGAATAATATTTTTACCGATCCTAAATTAAATTTTGATACCGCTAATAACGATTTCAGTAATCCTGCTCGTTTCCAAAAGAAATATGATAAACAAAACTTTGGTGGTTGGTTTGAAACCGGCTTAACTGACAATTCTGGTCTTATTTTCTCAGCATCTCGTCGTGAATCAACTATTCCGATGATGATAAGTTCAGAAGGCGGCATTATTCGTCATCCTGATGGAGAATTAGAACAAATCGAACAAACACCACATTATCGTGACCAAACACGCACCTCAGATAACTATTTTATTAAATATTCTTGGGATATCTCAGATAAACAATCCCTTGATTTTTCAAGTAATATTGCACGATATAAAAGTTACCTATTTTCAGGTTCTGTTTATAACTCTGGCTATGATAATGAACATAATGGCCTAAGCTTTACTGCGCTTTATAAACATAAACTCGATTTAGGAACACTTGAATTTACTGCTGGCTATCAAAATTTAGAAGATAAGCGGACTAACGATCAAGATTACTTTGTTACGATTAAAGACTATAGCGATTGGCAAAATCCACAACAAATTAGCAGTGGTGGACAAGGTGATCTTAAGAGTAAACAAGAGACGTATTCTACCAAAACCGTTATGCGTTTTAATCCTGTTGAATGGGGTTTAACATCGCATCAACCTACTGCTGGTTTTGAAATCAGTCGAACTAAAGGCTCTTATATTCGTGACGATACCTATTATAACTACACCTATGCCGGATCGACATGGGATGATCAGTGGATGGGTTCATTACAACAAGCAACCCGTTTTTTAAAAGGCACTCATGATGCCTCTTACACAAATTATGCCGTCTATCTTGATGATAATATTCAATATAAACGCTTAACTCTACGTCCTGGTGTGCGTTTAGATAGAGATGATTTTGTACAAACAAATAATATCTCTCCACGTTTAAGTGCCACTTACGATGTTTGGGGTTCTGGTAACACACTCTTAATCGGTGGTGTAAACCGTTATTACGGTCGTTCAATGCTCACTTATGCGCTTTATGGTGCTCAAAATGCAGGATTACAGCATTGTTACTTTGATTGTGATGATCCTGATGCGATGTGGACTAATCGTACTGACTTTGATGGTGTTGACTCACTCAAAACACCTTACAACGACGAAATTACTTTAGGGCTACAACAAGAGATTGCTTCTACGACGTGGCGTTTGCAATACGTTCATCGAGAAGGCCGTGATGAAGTGCGTAGTGACACCAAATATCCAAATGCACTCACACCAGAAGAACGTGCTATTCGTCACTTTAATAACAATGGTCGTAGTAAACACGATACCTTGACACTTTCTGTTAAAAACAGCCAACCATGGGAATTAGCCAAAGCAGAACATGTTTTTGATGCCTCTATCAGTTGGCAAAAAAGCAAAACAAATACGCCTAAAGACTCTGGCTACGCTAACTATGATCCTAGTGCACAAGGAATGAATTACGACAAAGTATGGTATGACGGAAAAATTATTAATGCTAAAGACTTACCTTCAGGCAACTTTAACTCACCATTAAAAATCACCGCTGAACTCACCAGTGTATGGGATGATTGGGATGTGACTTGGTATAACCGTCTGCAATGGAATGGTTCACGTACACAAGCTGAAAAAGCAAATAATGGTTCACCAAAACCAAGTGAGTACGGTCCACTGTTTGAATATAAAAAACGTAGCTACAGCAGTCGCTTTACGTGGGATACCAAATTAGGTTGGAAGCCTGAATTTGCCTATGGTGTTGGTATTTCTGTTGAAGTAAATAACGTATTGAATACAAAAAATGTCTCTGATTATTTCACTTATCAAGACAAAGATTACAAGTCGTATGAAGCCGGGCGTCAATTCTGGTTACAAGTTAGCTACGACTATTAATAAATTGACGAAGTAAATGTGAGCAACATAGTCAATACACAATAAAAATATGACCAATAAGCAATGAAAACAATAAAACAATTTTTCTATTTAGTTTCACCTTTTTGGGGGCGGCGTGCCGCCCTTTACTGCTGGTTTCTCTTAATTGTCTCTTTGACGCTAACCCTTTCATCCGTTTGGTTTAACGTCAAAATGAATGAGTGGAATGGGGCGTTTTATAACGCTTTACAGCAACTCGATGGACAAGCGCTATATAAGCTCCTCCAGCAATTTGTCATTATTATTGCAGGCTTAATTACTGTCGTTGTTATGGGTGATTATTTACGCCAAAAAATGATTATTCGCTGGCGACAAGGCATGACAGAACAAGTTCTTGAGCGTTGGTTATCAAAAAACAGCAAGCACTACATGCTGAGGTTAACATCTCAAGAACCTGATAATCCTGATCAACGTATTGCTGAAGATATTCGTTTGCTGATTGAATCCACAATGCGCCTTACTGTCACGTTTTTACACTCTTTACTGACACTTATCTCTTTTGCCACCATTTTATGGTCGCTTTCAGGTGCACTCTCATTCACTCTTGGTGGTAGTGAATGGACTGTACCCGGTTATATGTTTTGGGCATGTATTATTTATACCATTATTGGTATTACCATTACGCAACTCATTGGTTCACCGCTACGTAAAATTAACATGGAGAAACAACGTAAAGAGGCAGATTACCGTACTGCGCTTATTACGCGTAAACAACATGGCGATGCAATTGCAGGACAACGCGGTGAAACAAACGATCGTCATGAATTAATGGGTCGCTTTCTTGGTGTTATTCGCAACTGGAATAGTCTTATTCGCTATGAAAGAAATCTTGCTTTTTTCACGGTAGGCTATCAACAAGCAACAGCAATGGCGCCAATTATTTTTGCATTACCTAAATTTCTTGCTGGTGAATTAATGCTAGGCGGATTAATGCAATTACGACAAGCCTTTTCCAGTGTTGCTGGTGCATTAAGCTGGTTTATTTTCTCTTATAAAGAGATAGCTGCATGGCAAGCGACTGTAACTCGTCTTTATAATTTTGTTGTACTTTTAGAGCACGATCACGAACCCCAAATCCGTGATTTAAACGACTCACACTCAAGGCTTAAGGCCAATTTATCGCTCTTTATGCAAGATGAGAGCCTGCTTATTCAAGATATTCATCTGACAATAAAAACCGGTGAATTAACGGTTATTGAAGGAGAATCGGGTTTAGGTAAATCAACGCTATTAAGAGCGCTTAGTGGTCACTGGCCTTATTTTAAAGGCAATATCCAACGTTCACCGAATCTTAGCTGGATACCTCAACGTATGTATCTCCCTTATGCACGTTTAGATAGCTTACTGTCTTACCCTTGTGAACCTAAACAATTTACTCAACAAGAGTATACAAACGCACTACATTTGGTGGGGTTAGATAAAATCAAAAATCAGCTATCACTAGAAACAGACTGGACAACGCGTCTTTCTGGTGGTGAACAACAACGTCTTATCTTTGCTCGCTTATTACTTAATAAACCAGAACTTATCTTATTAGATGAGACAACCTCGGCGCTAGATGAACAAAATGCCGTTAATATGTTACAGCTACTTAAATATCATCTGCCACATACAGGGATTGCATTAGTGACTCATCAACGATTCACGCATGTTATTGCCGATAATGTCATTTCTTTAAAAGCCCCTACAGCGCCCTCCTCTCAATCTGCTGGAGTTACCGAATATGTATCGTAAATTACTGATCCTTTCAGTGAGTCTTTCCCTTGTTGGCTGTGCCGTTGGTACGCCATCACCACAAGATAAAAAACCGCTTTCACAGCGTCCTGATATTCGCCATTTCACATTAGATAATGGTTTAGATGTGTATTTGCTTCATCGCCCACAAACGGGTGTTGAAATGCGTTTATTAGTAAAAAGTGGCTCAGTACAAGAAGACGAAAAACAGCTAGGACTTGCTCATTTTACTGAGCATATGGCATTTAAAGGGACAACAAACTTTCCCGGTACAACGGGTTTCAAAAAATTAGAAAGCCTTGGTATGAAGTTAGGAAGTCATGTTAATGCGGCAACAAGCTTAAATTCAACGACATATAAACTCTCACTACCTAATGCAAACCCAGTACAAATTAAAACAGGTTTAACCATCCTATCAGATTGGGCATTTCATATGACATACGATCCTGTTGAATTTGATAAAGAGCGTCCTGTTATTGTTGAAGAGTGGCGATTACGTCAAGGAATTGGTTTTCGCATTAATCATCAGCTAGAAGAATTACGTTACTACGGTAGCCGCTATCTTGCACGTGATCCTATTGGTGATTTGAATATTGTTAAACATGGTGATGTAAAAGAAGCAAAACGCTATTACGATACATGGTATCAGCCTGAGAGAATGGCATTAATTCTTGTGGGTAATTTTAATCAAGGTGATGCTGTTGCTGATATTAAAACACTATTTAACACGCCAAATAGTGCGAATAAAGGTATTGATGACCCTTCTTGGCATCAGTTTGCTAATCATAAAGACTTACTGATAAAAACCATTTTTGACAAAGAGCAAGGCTCTCGAATTTTACAATTTACACTGCAACGCACGTTGCCAGCGCCACTAAATAGTCACCAAGGCCAATATGAAGATTTAATGGATTCCTTATGGTTATCTATTTTAAATCAGCGCTTCTCAACGATTGTTGATAATGGGCTAGTACCTTCTATCAGTGCTAATACACAAGGTGCATTACTTGATGCTCGTCGCTCTCAACAACTCATGATTGCTCACCCTAAAGGTAATGATTATCAAGGTACTTTGGATATTCTGTTTACTGAGGTTCAACGTTTAGCAACGCAGCAAGTGACACAAGAAGAGTTAGATAATGCACGCAATGCGCTGTTAAAACGTTTAAGCCAACAAGCCGCAGGTGAAGATCGCTATGAACATGATTATTTAGCGAATCAAATCACAACGGCGATTGAATTGAATATGCCAATTCAGACCAAAAAACAGGCGCTGAATTTAAGCTATCAATTAATTAATAAAGTCACACCAGAAACACTAACTCACTATTTCTCAAACTATTTAAAAGACGCTTCACCTCGTGTTGCAATAATAGGCCCTGATAGTGATGCTAGCGTATTTGATAGTGCGAAAGCGACACAGCGTTGGCTAGACATTCGACAATCAAATCCAGGTGCATTCGCCTTAAAAACACAGGCTGTCACCTTAGATATTCAACCTGAAAAAACAGGTTCTATTGTATCAACGCAATCATTACCGATTGAAAAAACGCAAGAATGGACGTTAAGTAACAACATTAATGTGATTATTAAAAACGATAATAATCTCAAGGATAATATACAAGTTTCATTACGCATTCCTGGTGGTTCCTCACTGGAAACTAATGAAAACTTAGGTATGGTGCAATGGGCGCTGAATTTACCAGAAATCAGCGGATATGGTCATTATAATGCACGAGAATTAGCTTTATTTACCAAACAGCACCAAATCAGTTTACGCCCTTATAGTGAGCTATTATTTCACGGTTTTCGTGGTGAAGCCCCCATTGAAGAACTTGATACCTTACTAACATTAATGCATCTCAAAATAACATCACCTCAATTTAATGGCGAAAAATTAGAGCAACAAAAACAATCAATGGCATTGGGCATAGCCAAAACTCCAGTTGAGCGCATTTTCTTAGATAATATCAATAAAGAGAGCTATCAAAATGGTGAACGCTTAGTCATTGATCCACAAGGAGCATGGCGTCAGTTTAGTGCACAACAACTACAGCAAACAAACCAACTTATTTTAGGTCAACCCGCAGATATGACGCTAGTTATCAGTGGACCAATTACACTTAACCAAGTAAAACCAATGGTTGAACGCTGGATTGCTTCTATTCCAGAACGTTCTACACAACGATTATATTGGGCTGATCCTGCTATTAATCCGAAATTATCGTCATTTAGCAAAACCTATCCTATTGCAAGTAGCGATAAGAGCATGGTCAGTATTCAATATGCAGCACCAGCACAATGGTCTCAACAAAATGTCTTAGCACTGAATATTCTCGACACAATTGTGAGCCAACGCTTAAGATTAAATCTTCGTGAGCGAGCTGGTGGTATTTATTCACTCGGTTTTTCTGAAATGTTAACCAAAGTACCAACCAGTTTTTATACTGCGCGTTTAAATTTCACTGCATCACCACAACGTGCTGATGAACTTATTACGCTAGCACGTAATGTAATCACTGAAATAAAACAATCAGGTATTACAGAAAAAGAGCTCAAAGAAGCTAAAAATATTTGGTTTACAGAAAATGGACAAGTACGTGATAGCGCAAGTTATTGGACTGATGCACTCGCGCAAGTTGCAACAGACGATAAACAGTATCAGCGTTTATTAAATGAGCCTACGATAATTAACGCATTAAGCGTCAATGATATTAATCAAGTCGCTCATCAGTGGTTAGGTAATAATGAAAAAGTCTTTAAACTGACACCACCAACACAAAAATAAAAATTTTCTTGGTTAAAAACAAAAAACGCCCAGTTCATACAATGCTGGGCGTTTATTTATCGAGTAAGTCTAGTTAGTAATAGTTAGAAATTAAGTCATTAATCTTTTCTTATTGCAAAACGACCACTACCTAAAAACATCAGCGCTAATCCTGCCAGGAGATAAATACCCGCACTTTCAGCAGCCCAACCCCCTGTTTTAGGATCAAGAGCCCAAAAACTACTTGAATGCACCATCAAAATAGCCACTAACATCGTGATGGCAACAATAAAAGCAGATGCACGCGTAAATAAACCAATGATCAATAAAATAGGGCAAAGCACTTCGCCAATTAACGTACCGTAAGCAATAAAACTTGGTAAATTAATATTAGCTAACATTCCTTGAATACCAGCTAATCCACCGGGTTCCATTTTATGGAGACCATGTAAAAGCATTAAAACACCAATCGTAACACGTAATATTAGCTTACCTAGATCAGGATGGTTAACGAGCTGATTAAACTTATTAATCATAATGTCTCCAAAAGATAAAAGGTGACTATTTCTATAACACATAAAGTCATTATATTGTTGCGATATGCATAGATAATTTATAGTAGAGATACGTATCTGTATAGCGTTTAGATCTCTTTTCTAATCAAAGCTATATAATATTTACTTATTATATTTTCATTTAAAATAACTTAAATGTTAAATTTAACTAAAAAGCTATAGTTATTTAATAAATAAAAATCACATAACTAAATGAGTGTTAAATTTTTAGATAAATTTATTAAACTAAATAAATTAATACACACAAGACAATAACCATAAATTAATATTAGAAATTAAATACCCCTGCTTTTCTTCACTATTCATAATAAAAGTCTAATTTTATCTTTTTGATTAAGATCACAATTTATTAACATAATAACATCTTAATTACTTAGTTATCGTTATGCTTATAGATATCTCATCTGACCAGTTTGAAGAAGGGTATCTGATGGCACACTATCCACATCTTTTTGCACCCCTTGATTTAGGATTTACTGTACTTAAAAACCGTATTCTTATGGGCTCTATGCATACAGGCCTAGAAGAAGATCCTGATGCTCACAAACTTGCACAATTTTATGCAACAAGGGCAGCTGCTGGTGTCTCACTCATTGTTACAGGTGGGATCTCGCCTAACAAAGAAGGGGTATTGTTGCCTCATGCCTCAACGTTAATGACAGAAAATCAATTAGCACCTCATAAAATAGTCACTAGGGCCGTTCATCAACAAGGTGGCAAAATTGCGCTACAAATTTTGCATACAGGGCGTTATAGCTATCAACCTCATTTAGTTGCACCTTCGGCTATTCAATCCCCTATTACCCCCTTTATGCCTCAAGCGATGAGTCATCAGCAAATAGAACAAACTATTAGCGATTATATTCGTTGCGCAGTATTAGCCCAGAAAGCAGGTTATGATGGTGTAGAAATTATGGGGTCTGAAGGCTATCTTATTAATCAATTTCTTGTTAGCCATACTAATCAGCGTAATGATGAATGGGGTGGTAATATTGAAAATCGCTGTCGTTTTGCATTACGTATTTTACAAGAAATTAGAAAAGCAGTAGGTTCACAATTTATTATTATCTATCGTCTCTCAATGCTGGATTTAATTAAAAAAGGGGCTGATGCTTCTGAGGTATTTTATCTTGCTAAAGCTGTAGAACAAGCCGGAGCGAACATGATTAATACTGGAATTGGCTGGCATGAAGCCCGTATTCCAACTATTGCAACAATGGTACCTAGAGGACAATTTTCTTCGATTACTCGTGAATTAATGGGTAAAGTGAATATCCCACTTATCACGTCAAATCGCATCAATACACCACAAGTCGCCGAAACTATTTTAGCAGAAGGCTGTGCTGATATGGTTTCTATGGCACGCCCTTTTTTAGCAGATCCTGAATTTATTATCAAAGCACAAGAAGGACGTGAAGATGAAATCAATACCTGTATTGCCTGTAATCAAGCCTGTCTTGATGAAATTTTTTCAGGCAATATTGCCTCTTGTTTAGTCAATCCTTTTGCCTGTCGAGAAACACAATTACATCTCACTCCAACGACGCAACCTAAAAAATTAGCCGTTGTTGGAGCTGGCCCTGCTGGACTTTCTTTCGCGATTACCGCAGCTAAGCGAGGCCATCACATCACACTTTTTGAAAAAGAAGATGTCATTGGTGGGCAATTAAATATTGCGAGCCAAATTCCTGGTAAGGAAGAGTTTAAAGAAACTTTACGCTATTTTAAACGACAGCTTCAAATAACAGGTGTTATCGTAAAAAATAATACGCAAGTGAATGAAGAACATCTTATAGATTTTGATGAAATAATCTTAGCAAGTGGCGTTGTTCCTCATCTTCCTGATATTGATGGTAGAGAGAGTTCGTTAGTTAAAACCTATCTTGATATTCTTAAATATCACCAACCAACAGGTGACAATGTTGTCATTATTGGTAGTGGTGGCATTGGTTTTGACACCAGCTTATACCTTACACAACATGGTCAATGTAGTAGTTTAAGCCCTTGCGCGTTTAATAAAGAATGGGGAATAGACCCAACACTGACTCACCGTGGTGGTTTGGCACCAAAAGAAGATAGCGCTACAAAAAATGCGGATAAACATATTGTAATGACACAACGTAAAGCTGGAAAAATCGGATCAAACCTAGGAAAAACAACAGGTTGGATACATCGTCTTACATTGCAGAAAAAAGGCGTTCAATTTATCACTGATTGCCAATATCAATCCATTACACCTAAAGGACTTTTAATTGAGCATGAAGGCAAACAAAAACTGATCCCTGCTAATACTATTATTCTATGTACAGGACAACGCGCTTATTTCCCACTATTAGCACCATTAGAAAATTTGAATAAAAAAGTACATTTGATTGGTGGTGCAAAAAATGCCACAGCTTTAGATGCAAAACGAGCTATTCGCCAAGGTACTGAATTAGCTATCGCGATTTAATCAATTAACTACGTGTTTTTAGCGTAATAACAAAATAATAAGGTCGGTACATTATTTTGTACCGACCTTATAAAAACGAGATAATAACGTTAGATTTTATCCATTATTTTTTTCAGTTAATGGGTTATTTGTTAAACGATTATCCTCAGCAATACAGGTTGCCGCAGTAAAGAGAACATCTGTTGAAGAGTTTAACGCGGTTTCAGCAGAATCTTGTAAAACGCCAATCATGACGCCAACAGCCACAACTTGCATCGCGATATCATTACTAATACCAAACATATTACAAGCAAGTGGAATTAATAGCAGTGAGCCACCAGCAACCCCTGATGCACCACAAGCACACACAGCAGCAACAAGACTAAGCAATAATGCAGTAGGAATATCAACAGGCATCCCAAGCGTATTTACCGTTGCAAGAGTCAGGATGGTTATCGTGATTGCAGCCCCACCCATATTAATATTTGCACCTAATGGAATAGATAAAGTGTATGTATCTTCATCTAAGTTCATGCGACGGCACATTGCCATATTCACAGGAATATTAGCGGCAGAGCTACGAGTAAAGAAAGCCGTTACACCACTTTCACGTAAACAGGCAAATACCAAAGGATAAGGATTAGAACGCATTTTCCAAAAAACAATAATTGGATTTACGACTAATGCAACGAAAAGCATACAACCAATTAAAACAAATAAAACGTGTACATATCCGGCTAAAACTTCAAAACCCGTTGTTGCGATAGTGGATGAAACTAAGCCAAAAATACCAAAAGGGGCTAGTCGAATAACACCACGTACTAAATTAGTGACTCCATCAGCAAAATCTTGAATAACAGATTTAGTTGTCTCTTTAGCATGACGAAGTACAAGGCCTAATCCAATAGACCACGCTAATATTCCAATATAGTTACTATTAATCAGCGCATCAACCGGATTCACAACAACATTAACAAGTAGTCCATTGATAACTTGCACAATATTTTCTGGTGGTACTAATTTAGATTCATTAACTGCCAGTGTTAATACAGAAGGAAATAGGAAACTGGCGACAACCGCAGTCAGGGCTGCAAAAAAGGTTGCTAATAAGTAAAGGATTAATATCGGGCGAATACTGGTTTTTTGTCCTTTACGGTGATTGGCGATAGAAGCCATCACCAGTACCCAAACTAAAATAGGTGCTACGGCTTTTAATGCACTTATAAATAAGCTACCAAGTACTCCCATCATTTTGGCAATATCAGGTGCTAGCCAAGCCAGTAAGATCCCTGCAACTAAACCAATAATAATTTGTTTAACGAGACTTCCCTGAAAAAACAGACTGAAGACTCTGGATTGTTGTTTATCCATAGTTATTCCGTTACTTAATAATATTTAAAAAAGGCAATTTGTATGTTTGCTACCATCAGTATAAAGAAATGAATCTCGCTGAAAAGCTTATTATGCAAAATATACAGCATTCACTGCCAAACTTAACAATTAAATAACAAAAAGACATTCATAATAGAATTTTGTTCTTTTTAAGATACCAACACTTGATGAAAGAAATTATTATTATCAGTAAGTTACCAAATTAACTTTTTACTTCCTTTTCTCTTTTAGTCAACTTGATTTATCAATACCTCGTCGCCAACCCCTCTTTTCATTAACATATTCACTAACAATCCGACAGAGAAAATTGTCTATTTTTGATGCAAAAAAAAGATTTAATCTTAAAGATAAAGATGAATAGTTTATTATTATTGAATACAAAAATTCCCTTTTTATATAAACAATAATATTATTTCAATATCACTAAATTATATTTTCTTAATGTTTTTTATTTAAATATCCGTATTCTCAATTTGAAAAAAGATGACATATTTGCTTTTAAGAAATTAAAACACATCAATACATAGCACTACCATGATGATAAGTAAAAATTTTCTATCCTGTTTTTACTGATTTTGTTAGAGTGTTGCTGTTTTAAACAATGAAAAATAAACCCTACAATGTTAAAAACGGGTAAATCGATGACAACACCAATTGATTTTATATTTACCCCCTAATGACTCAGTTTTAGGAAGCCTTTTATATGGAAATCGTAAGAGAGCTGTTCTTGGCGCTTTGGCATCAAGATTACGAAACCCTAGCTAATCCTTCACTACTCTGGATTATCTACATTTTATTATTCACCATACTATTCCTAGAAAACGGAGTATTACCCGCGGCTTTCTTACCAGGAGATAGCTTATTAATTTTAGTGGGTGTGTTGATTGCTAAAGGCACAATGGATTTTCCATTGACCTTACTTATACTCACAGCAGGAGCAAGCCTAGGTTGTTGGCTAGGCTATTTACAAGGACGATGGCTTGGAAATACAAAACTCGTACGTAGTTGGCTATCACATTTACCAGATCATTATCATCAACGTGCTCATGGCCTTTTTCATCGTCATGGTTTAGCAGCACTTCTTATTGGTCGTTTTTTAGCTTTTGTACGGACTTTATTACCAACAATAGCAGGGCTTGCTGGGTTAAAAAATTCACGCTTTCAGCTATTTAATTGGCTAAGTGGCTTATTATGGGTAGGAATATTAACAGGATTAGGTTATTTATTAGGTAATAGCCCCCTGTTTCGTCAATATGAACACCATTTGATGAATATTCTCTTACTACTTCCCGTTTTCTTATTAGTTATTGGTCTTATTGGTAGCCTTGTCGTCGTTTTTAAGAAAAAGAAAAAACAGAGTTAATATTCTTTTTTGATGAATAAAGGTTATAAAATTATTTAAAAAGCCTGTTCAATATGTTGAGCAGGCTTTTTTTACTTCTATTTGCAGTAAATCTTTTATCAAGATACCATTCATACACCTATCTAATTAAGACTTTTCTCTTTTTTTGCAAAATAAGATATTATTTTCTTTTATTTAAGGTAAATTTTAGTCTATTGTTATAGGTATCACTTCATATCTCTTCTCTATAAAGGAGTTATACATGTCAAACCAACGTTCAAACCAAGAACTGCGTACTGAATTAGAATCTCTTGCTGATACGCTAGAAGAATTACTAAACTCCTCTGCTGATAAGTCTAAAGAAGAACTGCAAAGCCTGCGTAGCAAAGCAGAGTCTGCACTAAAAGGCTCTCGTGCAAAACTCAGTGATGCAGGTCGTGAAATTGTTGACAATACCAAAGAAATGGCTGGTAAAGCGGATAACTATGTTCGTGAAAATCCGTGGACTGGTATCGGTATTGGTGCAACTGTCGGCGTTATTCTTGGTGTTCTTCTTGCCAAACGTTAATTCACAATGAATGAATCACAAAGACCACAGGGCCCCGCATCCGGGGTTCTGAACTCTTTTACTCGCATCGGTACTATCATTGTCAACATGGTAGAAACACGTTTACGTTTGATTGCTATCGAGCTAGAAGAAGAGAAAACAACACTAGTTCAGTTGATACTAATGACTGGGATCACGCTTTTATTAACCGCTTTTGGTTTAATGAGCTTGTTGATTCTTGTCTTTTGGGTAATTTCTCCTGAATATCGTATTTACGCTTTAGGAATAACCACGGCGGTACTACTTCTTTGTGCACTCATTGGTGCCATCATGACATTGAAAAAAGCCAAAAATTCGACCTTGTTAGGTGATACACGCCGGCAACTTGAATTAGATAAACGTTTTTTGGAGCAACATCATGATGAAAAAACCAAGTAGAAAAGAAGTTATAGCAAGACGAAAAAGGCTGTTGTTGAGTGAAATTCAACAACAGCGTATCGATTTAGGGTACTGTACCCAAGAGTGGCTAGATGTCACTGAGCCTTATGATAAAGCTTGGCGTATCTTTGTTTCTTTAAAACCATTGATACTTGTAGGTGCAAGTCTTGCCTCTCTTTATAGCATTAAACATCCTAAAAAATTGATGCGTTGGGCGAAACGCGCCATTGGAACCTTTGGTTTAGTGCGTACATTACAAAAATCATTCAAAAAAACCACGCCTTAATCATCAATTTTTTTGTTTAAGAATGTTAATTCTTCTTAATATCTCCTGTTCGATTTTTTCTTTATTGTATATCTCATGCCAAGCGATGGTTATTTACCCTAAAAAAAAGTAAATAACCAAATAAAATATAATGAATTTAAAAATATTTAAGACTTTATTAGGAATAAATGAACATGAAGAATTTTGAAAATATAGCTTTGTTGATCGCGCGTATTTTAATGCCAATTTTATTTATTAGTGCAGGTTATGGGAAAGTGACCTCTTATGCTGATACTCAACAATATATGCAAGCAATGGGAGTTCCTGGGTTCTTATTACCTTTAACCATCTTATTAGAGCTTGGCGGTGGTTTAGCGATATTATTTGGTTTCTTAACTCGTACAACGGCAATCTTTACTAGCGTGTTTACTCTTTTAACTGCATTACTGTTTCACAGTAACTTTGCTGAAGGCATGAACCAATTAATGTTTATGAAAAATATGACTATTGCTGGCGGTTATTTATTACTTGTCATCACAGGTCCTGGTAAATTCAGCTTAGATCGTTTATTAAATAAAAAATGGTAACAGATATTTAAAAAGATCCCTTCGGGGATCTTTTTGTAATAAATAATAATATAAAGATTATCTGATAAAAGTTTCATCACTTTTTATCTGAAGCAAATAATTTAGGAATTTCGCGCAAACACCAGGATTTAGCTTCCCCCATACTGTCTCTACGCCATGCCATAATAATATTATTTTCATGATGATATTCCGGTCCAACAACACGTAAACGACCTTCTTTTAAATCATCTTTGATTAAATCGATAGGCATGGTTGCCACACCTAAACCTGCAATTAAGGCACGACGTTTATCTTCTATCGAACTCACCGTTAAACGTCGTTGCTTATCTAATAAAAGGACGGTTAAAACAGGGCGTTCTCTTGCTGTATCGGCAATGGCAATACCTCGGTATTTTAAACGAGTTTCTTCTGCTAGTGGCTCAGGTTCGCTGTGAATAGGATGATTTGGACTTGCAACATAAACACTTGTTGTACTATACAAAGCTCGCGAATTAATTTCTGATGATGTGCGAAAGTGCATATCAGGTGCAATCACAATATCGCATTTACCGCTTTCTAAACTTTCCCAAGCTCCTGCAAGGACTTCTGTAATTAATGAAAGCTGAGTATTTGACTTTTCAGCAAGCTTCTCAATCAGAGGAAATAATCGAGAAGCTGGAGTTAATGCTTCACATACAATGGTTATATGTGGCTCCCAACCTCTGGCTAATGCCTCAGCATCTGTAGTGAGTTTATCAGCGGCTTCAAGAAGAATGCGCCCTCTTTCAAGTAGCATTCTACCGACATTAGTAAATTTAGTACGGTGACCTGATCTGTCAAAAAGTACAACGTCTAAATCTTCTTCTAATTTTTGCATGGTATAACTGAGTGCTGATGGAACTCTGTTTAGCTCATCGGCAGCTGCTGCAAAACTCCCTCTACGATCAATGGCATCCATTACACGTAGAGATTCCAACGTAATTGCTTTGTCTTTACTCATTACACTCATCTCTATCAAATAATTTGATTATGGACACCAGATTAACTTGCTAACAATATACAGTCCATATCTCTATGATGATAATATTCATTCTATAACAGAAAAGTACCGCTATGATAAAATACAGAACAGCACAACAGTGTGGCAAAGCGGACTATGGCTGGCTACAAGCTCGCTACACATTTTCCTTTGGTCACTACTTTGATCCTCACTTTTTAGACTATGGCACGCTACGAGTCCTTAACCAAGAAGTGCTTGCACCCAACTCTGAGTTTAAAGCAAAAACCTATCCTCATGTTGATGTGGTTAATCTTATTCTTAGAGGAGAAGCAACTTATCTAGATAATATGGGAAGAAGCGAGACTGTAAAAGAAAATGAGTGCTTACTTATTTCGCCCCATAACACCGAAACATACATTGAGAAGAATAGCCATCCTGATATGCCACTGACACGTATTCAGCTTTGGTTGAATGCTTGTCCTCAACAAGAAAGCTTGGCTTCACAAAAATTAACGTTAGATGAAACAGCAAAATGCCAGTTATTAGCATCACCTACAGGACAAAACGGCTCATTAATGTTAAGGCAAAATATTCTGCTTTATCATATAAATTTATCATCAGATGATGAGATTGCGTTGCCTGTTAAAGGGCAAAAAGGCTATTTGCAGTCTATAAAAGGTGGCACTCAGCTACAAACATCAGCGAAAGAAATGGGAAAAATACAATGTGGTGATGGTGCATTTATTCAAGATATCGACACCATAACACTTCGTTGCCAACAGCCTTTTCGTGGCTTATTTATTGATATTATTTCTTAATATCTATCTGTTAATTTCTCATCCGCTAAAAAGAGAAAACCCTCGATACACAATGTGCAACGAGGGTTTTTTATGAGGTGAGTTGACCGTTAAGCCGGGTTCTGTCGTGGACAACCATTCATCTAGGCCAGAACTTGCGCGCTGGCTCCAGCAACCTACCCGGGTTCAATGCGGGCCGCACCATAAGAACCCCTATTTGGTCTTGCTCCGGGTGGAGTTTACCTTGCCACAAACTGTTACCAGCTGTGCGGTGCGCTCTTACCGCACCCTTTCACCCTTACCTGATCCTGTAAACAGGCCATCGGCGGTTTACTCTCTGCTGCACTTGTCGTAGGCTCGCGCCTCCCAGACGTTATCTGGCACCCTGCCCTGTGGAGCCCGGACTTTCCTCCCCTCTATCGTTCTCCTCTAAAGGACAACGATAAAGCAGCGGTTGTCTAGTCAACTCAGGGGGCGGATTATAAGGACTTTCCTCGATAATGTATAGCAAAAGAAGCTAAAAAATCGTATTACTTATCTAGCGGTTTATCATTTTGTTCAATGACATATTTATACAGTGCATTTTTCTTTACATCATAAATTTCTGCAGTGATTACGGCTGCCTTTTTCAAAGGGAGCTCTTTTTGCAAAATAGCGAGTGTGCGTAACACATCAGGCGCAAATTGGTCATCTTGCTTTTTTTGATAACCTTCAACGATGAGAACCATTTCCCCTTTACGGCGATTTTCATCTTCAAGTACCCATTTTAATAATTCACCAACAGGCATACCTTGAATAGTTTCCCACGTTTTTGTGAGTTCTCTCGCTAATACAACATGACGATTTTCACCCCATACTGTTACCATATCCGCTAAACTGTCTAATAATCGATGAGTAGATTCATAAAAAATTAATGTGCGAGATTCTTCTTCTAATGCGCGTAAACAATCTTGACGGCTTTTTGTTTTTGCAGGCAGAAACCCCTCATAACAAAAACGATCAGAAGGAAGGCCAGAAGCGGATAATGCAGTAATAGCTGCACAAGCACCGGGTAATGGCACAACTTTTATATCTTGTTTTCGGCATTGATTGACTAAATGATAGCCAGGATCATTAATTAATGGTGTACCTGCATCAGAGACTAATGCGATACTAAGCCCCTGCTGTAATTTGCTAATTAATTGATCTGCTTTTTGTTGTTCATTATGATCATGTAACGCAAACAGACGTGCGTTAATGGCAAAGTGCTGTAACAGAAGTCCTGTATGACGGGTATCTTCTGCAGCAATTAAATCGACATGAGACAGCACATCAAGTGCCCGTTGGGTAATATCACCCAAATTACCAATAGGTGTGGGTACTATGTACAGTGTGGGTGTCGTTACCGCTGCTCGATTAGGTTGATTCATTGTTTATTCCGAATGACCGATTTAAAATTGAGCATTATCATAAAACATCACTGGGTACAGTATGCTTTCCTCAATTTTTGTGCGTTTTAAAACAGGTTTATCCTATACTGCGATACTTTCTGCCTTGATTATGTCAGGTTGTACCCTTACGGGGCAACAAGAACAACCTCTCACTCCTGCGGCTAAAGCAGAAATAGAGATGAAACAATTTCAGAAAGTGATCGACGATGCTCAGGGACACGCTTCTTTAGATGTGATTAGAGCTTATATTGGCTTAGAGAAACTAATAAAAGATCCCGCATTACATCAAAAAAATATTGATGATACCTGGCTAACACTCACTAAACTGACGCCGGAGCAACGCAATGGTATTGTTATTAAGTCAGATGAAAATATTCTACAAGGTTGGTTAGACTTACTTAATACCTATGAATATAACAAAGATGACGCCACAAAATTATCGCAAGCTGTAAGAGAATGGCAAACCCGTTATCCTCGCAATCCTGCTGCTTTAACGTTGCCATCAACTTTATTACGCCAATCTCAGCCTGCCGTTGGTGCAAATAGCCAAATCGCTTTATTATTACCTTTATCAGGTCAAGCTAAAGTTTTTGGTGAAGCAATTAGACAAGGCTTTTTAGATGCACAAAGTGGATTACCTCAGCCTCAAGCAACAGAAGAAACCTCAGCAATTCAACCACCGTCTTCAAATCAAGATGATAGCCTAAGCTCTATTTTAGAAGAATTAGGAATAACAAATTCATCTACAACAGAAAACAGCGCTGGAAATACGGATAATACTGAACAAAATAGTGTGACAGCTCAAGATACTCAAGCCGTCATGTCTCGTAATACAACACTAAACCTTGATCCTATTGCTCAAAATAGTCGCCAAGTCATTGTGTACGATACAAATAATCAACCAATTGATGTACTGTTAAAAAAAGCACAGCAAGATGGTGCTAACTTAATTGTGGGTCCTTTATTAAAACCAGAAGTACTAAAAACGATTGAGCTACAAAGTACTTTACCTGTGCTTGCTTTAAACGAATTAGATAATTTGCCAACTGCAACGTCTATTTGTTTTTTCTCACTGTCACCAGAAGATGAAACACGTAATGCAGCGCAACATTTACGCCAACAACAAAAAACCACACCTTTACTTATTGTTCCTGATAATAAATTTGGTCAGAGAATGGCGCAAACTTTTGCTGATGAATGGCAACGTACTGGCGGTGGTACTGTTTTAAAACAAAGCTTCGGTTCTCTTGATAGTTTAAAAACAGACATCAATCGTGGTGTTGGTATCCGTATGACAGGCACACCAATTATACCGACCGATAATTCACCAGTAGCTATTGATGCTCAATCTATGCCTGTAGAACCAATCTCATCAAGCACCGTTGATTCTGTCTATATTATTGCAACAAGTGATGAACTAACCTTAATTAAGCCAATGATTGATATGGCTATCAGTACTCAAAAACGTCCACCTATTTATGTAAGCTCACGAAGTAACCAAGGTGGTATAGGTCCTGATTTTCGTATGGAAATGGAAGGTATTCAATTTAGTGATATTCCATTAATGACAGGTGCTAATTTGCCGTTAATGCAAAAAGCCTCTCAACAATTTGCGAACGATTACTCATTAATGCGTCTTTATGCAATGGGAATTGATGCATGGTCATTAGCAAACAATTACAATGATCTCACTAATGGGTCATTACATTTCAATGGTATTTCAGGTTCATTACGTGTTGAGGATAATTGTACTATTTATCGCCAACTTCCTTGGATGCAATTTAAGCAAGGCAAAATAGAGCCTGTTATGCAGTAATAGTATAAAGTCAGGAATACTGAATAATGTATGAGATAGACCGCCTTTTACGGCGGTTTATTGCATAAAAACAACATAAGGAAATCATGGATGATATTTCCTAAAAATCCCTATTTTTTAGGGCTGTACTATGAAAAAAAAGCGTTAAAATATCTGCGTAAGCAAGGATTAGTATTGATTGATACCAATGTCCGATATTCTTGTGGTGAAATTGATCTTATCATGCAAGAAAAAAAGACATGGGTGTTTGTGGAGGTTCGTTTTAGACGCAATGCGTTATTTGGTGATGCAATAAGCTCAGTGACATATCCTAAACGGCGTCGTTTATGGCGAACAGCAAATTACTGGTTAGCTCAGCGCCAAGAAAGCATCGAGACTTCAGACTGCCGATTTGATATTTGTGCATTTAATCAACGCCAGTTAATATGGTTGAAAAACGTTCTCGATTATACGGAATTTATTCGTTAAATTAGATTATATAGGTCTTAATGTGCTTGATAGAATAAAAGTCTGCTTTACAGAAAGTATTCAAACTCAAATTGCCGCTGCAGAAGCGTTACCTGATGCTATTTCAAGAGCAGCCATGATGATGGTTCAATCTTTGCTAAACGGACATAAAATATTAAGCTGTGGAAACGGTAGTTCAGCAGCGACGGCTCAACGATTTGCAGCGAGTATGATAGATCGTTTCGAAACAGAACGCCCAAGCTTGCCTGCGTTGTCATTAAATACAGATAGTGTTGTTATGACAGCAATTATGGGAAATCAGCAACACGATGAAATCTATGCCAAGCAATTAAGGGCATTAGGACAAGCTGGTGATGTCCTCCTTGCGATTTCGACCCATGGGAATACTCGCAGTATCATTAAAGCCGTTGAAGCCGCCGTCACTCGTGATATGACCATAGTTGCACTAACAGGTTATGATGGCGGTGAACTTGCCGGATTACTAGGACCTCAAGATGTTGAAATTAGAATTCCATCTCAACGTACTGTCAGAATACAGGAAGTTCAGATGTTAACTGTCAATTGCCTATGCGATTTAATTGATAATACATTATTCCCACATCAGGATGACTAAGGAGTTACTATGAAATTGCTTCCTATTACAGCAATAATTTGTTTTTCGCTATTATTACAAGGCTGTATTGGCGCTGCTGTTGTTGGTACCGCAGCTGTTGCAGGAAAAACAGCAACAGACCCTCGTTCATTAGGGCAACAAGTTGATGACGGCACATTGGAAGCGCGTGTTTCAGGTGCTTTAAATAAAAATACGCAAATTAAAAATAGTAATTCTCGTATTGTTGCAACCGCTTATCAAGGTAATATATTGTTAACAGGGCAATCACCTGATATGAGCATTGCAGAGCTAGCAAAACAAGTGACAAGTAAAGTAGAAGGTGTGAACAACGTTTATAATGAAATTCGTCAGGGAGAACCTGTCACACTAGGTACAGCGTCGTCTGATACTTGGTTAACAACAAAAGTACGTTCACAAATTTTAGGCAGTGATTCAGTTAAATCATCATCAGTAAAAGTCATTACTGAAAATAGTGAAGTCTTTTTATTTGGTGTATTAACACATCAAGAAGGTGATGCGGTAGCAAAAATTGCAAGTGAAACCAAAGGTGTAGTGAAAGTAACAACTGCATTTACTTATCTTAATTAAACCCTTATTCCAGTATCGGTCATCGTCTATGATGGCCGATACTAATAACCTCTTTTAGCACACTATCAACGTCTTAACATACCTTTATCAACAATAAAATCAATGATTGTTTCTAGCCCAATTTTTTCTTTTAAGTTAGTAAACACATAAGGTTTTACAGGGCGCATTCTCGCGGTATCAGCTTCCATAACCTCTAATGAAGCGCCAACATAAGGTGCAAGGTCAATTTTATTGATGATGAGTAGATCGGAATGAGTAATACCAGGCCCACCTTTACGAGGAATTTTCTCACCTTCTGCAACATCAATAACATAGATAGTTAAATCAGCCAATTCAGGACTAAACGTCGCACTTAAGTTATCGCCACCACTTTCAACAAATACAATATCAAGATTTTTATGGCGAATGGCCAACTCTTCTACTGCGGCTAAATTCATCGAAGCATCTTCACGAATAGCGGTATGAGGGCAGCCTCCTGTTTCCACACCGATAATACGATCAGTATCTAGTGCTTGTGCACGAGTTAAGATCTTGGCATCTTCTTGTGTGTAGATATCATTAGTCACAACCGCAATTTCATAGGTATCGCGCATTGCTTTGCAAAGGACTTCTAACAGCGCTGTTTTTCCTGATCCAACAGGACCGCCAACACCAATGCGGAGTGGTTGATTATATTCTTGCATTTTGAGTTCTCATGAGCGAAAAAGTCGAGTGTATTGTGTTTCATGACGGCTACTTGCGATTATCTGCGCTGGCGTAAAACTACCGATATCATCGACAGGCCAATGTGCTGACAGCTCAACAATCGCAGGAATGTGTTCAGATAATGAAAACAGTATTTTTTGACCTGCACTTTGCCCTAATGGCACTAGCTTTACGCCAGACATTACGGTATTTTCAAGCCAACCCCATGCATAAGCAGCACAAAGCTGTTCAATATCGATATTCCAGCGCTGTGCTGCAAGGGCGAAAGCCATTAGCTGTGTTTGTTTTACACAAGCAAGTAACTCATCATCTAACTCAATCTCGAGTTGAGGTAATAAACGAGCAAATGCAATACCACGCTGGCGCTCTTCTTGTCTTAATTCTTTTGTTTCACGACTAGCGACAATAAAATCACACCAATATTTCACTTGAATT
Organism: Proteus myxofaciens ATCC 19692; assembly: GCF_001654855.1. Taxonomy (GTDB): domain Bacteria; phylum Pseudomonadota; class Gammaproteobacteria; order Enterobacterales; family Enterobacteriaceae; genus Proteus; species Proteus myxofaciens. Next base: position 65,928 of record NZ_LXEN01000102.1, on the reverse strand, counting down.
CTATCGTTAAGTGAAAGGCTTTTTTGCAATTGTCTTAAGATAGGAAGTTCGAGCGTTGCTAATGTTCCATCCATTTGAGCACTCAGCCAATCGGCTAAGGTTTCAGGTGAACATACCCAACCTTTTTCAATAGCCCACTCTAGCCCTTGTGAATACGTAAACGCACCAACAGGAAGAGAAGGACTGACTAATTGATATAAGCGTAAAGTCGCTAGCATCGAAAGACTTCCTTACAGTTTATTAATGATGGTGATGGTGATCGTGGTGATGTCCACCGGATTTTCCACCATAAGCACCAGGCTCTGGTTGATATTTTTCTAATCCAACGACAACCTTTGCACCTAAACCTAGCACCATATCGTCAAGAACGTGGTCATGAAAATAACGGCACCAGCCAGCTTCAATCTGTAAAGGGACATGGCGATTACCTAAGTGATAGCACACTCTTGCTAATAGCAACGTATCATCACTATAAACTGTGGAAACTTGCTCTTTAGCGGCCTCAATAACCACCGTATCGCCTTCTTCTGATTGTAAAATATCACCTTCTTTTAATATGGTTCCACGAGGAAGAAAGAGACCGGCTTCTTCACCATCACTTAACGTCACTTTTAAGCGGCTTTTTGTTCTTTCATCCATCGTTAAGCACAGTGTGACTGAAGGTATATCAATGACATTTTCATAATTAAGGATTTGGGTAAATTTTTTCATGCTCTATTCTCAGTAATTCGCTAATTAAAATAAGAAATAGCGTTGTGCCATTGGCAGTTCAGTTGCTGGCTCACAAACCAACGGAATACCATCGGCTTTTACAATGTATGTTTGAGGATCAAGCTCTATTTTAGGCACGTAATTATTGTGGATCATCGAGGCTTTAGTCACGTTTCTACATCCTTCAACACGCCCAATCACACTTTTTAAACCGAGTTTTTCAGGTACTCCTGCATCAATACCTGCTTTCGACATAAATATCATCGAAGTGCTATATTTTGCTTTTCCTAAACAACCATACATCGGACGATAATGAACAGGTTGTGGTGTTGGAATAGCGGCATTGATATCGCCCATTGGAGCATAAGCGACCATTCCACCTTTCATAATCAGTGCCGGTTTAATACCAAAGAAAGCAGGATCCCATAATACAAGATCAGCAAATTTACCTTTTTCTATTGAACCTACTTCATGGGCAATACCGTGTGCTAATGCTGGATTGATGGTGTATTTCGCTACATAGCGCTTAATTCGGTTATTATCATTATCAGGTGTGTCACCCTCTAAAATGCCGCGCTGTAATTTCATTTTATGAGCGCATTGCCAAGTGCGTAGGATAACTTCACCCACACGCCCCATCGCTTGAGAGTCAGATGACATCACCGAAATAGCACCCATATCATGCAAAATATCTTCAGCTGCAATGGTTTCACGACGAATACGAGATTCAGCAAAGGCGACATCTTCAGGAATTGAGGGATCAAGATGATGACACACCATCAGCATATCGAGATGTTCATCAACTGTATTAATCGTATAAGGCATTGTTGGATTAGTTGAAGCAGGCAGAATGTTAGGTTCACCTACAGATTTGATAACGTCGGGTGCATGTCCACCGCCAGCACCTTCAGTATGAAATACGTGAATGACTCGACCCGCTATTGCCTTTACGGTTTCTTCATAAAATCCACCTTCATTTAAGGTGTCAGAATGGATAGCCACTTGTACATCCATTTCATCAGCAACAGTTAAACAGTTATCAATGGCTTGAGGTGTTGCACCCCAGTCTTCGTGAATTTTCAAGCCAACGGCACCCGCTTTAACTTGTTCGCGAATGGCTTCTGGTTTGCTAACACAGCCTTTACCAAATAAGCCGATATTGATAGGTAGCTCGTCTGCCGCTTCTAACATGCGGTACATATTCCAAATACCAGGGGTGACGGTTGTTGCATTCGTTCCTGCAACAGGGCCAGTACCACCACCAATAAAGGTGGTAATACCTGAGACTAAGCCTTCTTCAGCTTGTTGGGGACAGATAAAGTGAATGTGTGAATCAATACCACCTGCGGTGACAATTTTGCCTTCGCCAGCAACAACTTCTGTACCAGGACCAATAACAATATCGATATTAGGTTGCACATCTGGATTACCTGCTTTACCAATACCAACAATGCGACCGTCTTTAATACCAACATCTGCTTTTACAATACCCCAGCTATCTAAAATGATAGCGTTCGTAATAAGGACATCAACACACTCTGCGCTAACGACTTGGCTTTGCCCCATTCCATCACGAATAACTTTACCACCACCAAATTTCACTTCTTCGCCATAAGTTGTAAAGTCTTTTTCAATTTCAAGAAAAAGCTCGGTATCCGCTAAACGTAGCCTATCACCTGTTGTTGGACCAAACATATCTGCATATGCTTGACGTGATATTGTTTTCATTTTTTCCCTTCCTGTAATTTGCCCATAACTTTGCCATGAAAGCCGTAAATCTCACGTTTTCCTGCAAAAGTGACTAACTCTACAGTACGGCTTTGGCCTGGTTCAAAGCGAACAGCCATACCCGCTGGGATATTTAAACGAAAGCCCAAGGTACCTTCTCGTTCAAATTTTAAAGCATCATTAACTTCATAAAAGTGATAGTGAGAGCCAACTTGGACAGGTCTATCGCCATGATTAGCAACTTGTATTGTTTTTGTCTCACGGCCTGCATTAAGTTCAATATCACCTAATGCTTGATTTACTTTAATTTCGCCAGGGATCATAAATTCACCTATACAATAGGATCATGGATAGAAACCAATTTTGTGCCATCAGGGAATGTGCACTCAACCTGAATATCTTTTATCATTTCAGGTATTCCCTCCATTACTTGTTCTGCGGTGAGAATAGTACGACCTTCACTCATAAGTTGAGCAACGGTTTTGCCTTCACGAGCACCTTCCATAATGGCACAACTGATTAATGCAACAGCTTCTGGATAATTCAGCTTAAGCCCTTTATTAAGACGTCTTTCAGCAACAAGCCCCGCAGTAAAAAGCAGTAGTTTGTCTTTCTCTCTTGGTGTTAATTCCATTTTCGCTCCTAAAAATAACGATTATGTCGCCCATATACGAGGTGGCTCGGGGCAATAACCAAGCCAATATTCTCGTGTGATTTGCCAAACTTGTGCAAAACACGCCATCATAGGTTCTGTTTGCGTACCCAGTAGTCGCAACACTAAAATGCCATCAATATTAGTTAAACCATATTCAATGACATGATGATTATTTGTATTTGCTGATATCAATTCTTCTAGATGATGCTGAATAAACGTTTTTAACTCTTCATCTGCAGGATAAATATAAAGAGAACCTAGCATAGGAAATTCGCGCATTGTGGCGGCTTTTTTTTGTAATCCTTCAACAAAAATTGACTCTGTTAATAGCAATTTCTCATCAAGATAAAAATTAAAGCGCCCTCTTACCTTGCCATCTTCAAACCATTCATCTAAAACAGGACGACCAAAACATTGAATTTCCCAACCAATAAATTTTGCCCCCGTTGCCACATAAACATCTGTTTTTAAACGGACTTGAGCTTGGGGAAAAAAGATATTCTCTTGTGGTAACCACTCTAAAAACCCTTCAGCATCCACCTTTAATGTTTGAATTTGATAAGCAACACCACCAGCACTACGATAAAACTTAGTCGCACCAGGCGTAGTTAATAGTGCATGAGCATAAGGTGCGACATGAATATTAATAGATAGCTTATCTCCACCCACAACACCTCCTGGTGGATGAAGTAAATACGTATGTGCGACATTTTGCTCTGGATAGAAAGGGCGTTGCACCATTAAAGGGCCGATATGACGTTTCTCAGTAAGGCGTGTTATCCCGCGTTTTATTTCATAACGTAACGAGATTTCAGCAAGCCAGCCTTTTTCTGAAAAGTCAGACATACTTACTCCTGCTTGCTTAATATTATTTAACAAAAAACCCGTTTTTAGAAAAACACAAAAATAAATCCAGCACTACCCCATAAGAATATGTCACTTTAAATCAAATAAAAAAAGTATATAAATGCAGAGTAGAAGGGATTAAAAGTGCGTGATATTGGCATAAAAAGCGATAGGAAAACCTTATTCACTTTCTTTATCGCGCGATTTTACACCTTATTAAAAAAAGTGCGTTTTAAATAAAGAGCAATTTATTTAGAAAATATAACAACCTATTTAAAGACAGAAAAATAAGCAAATATCTATATTGTTATCTTGCCATCATAGGCATATATTCTGAACCGCACTTATGCTTTTCATGCATAGTAACGGCTCTTTACTATGAAATAATATAACTATTAATTTCTTCTAAATAGCATAAACCACATCATTCATCATTGGCTCGCTTCGTTATTTTTCTTAAATAGCGCATATAGCCTGTTTATTCGCGGTATATTTAAGATTATGGAATACAAAAACATTCTTTCCTCTAATCAGATTTCTTTAAAAACGTTTTACATTGAAAATCCAATGATAGCGATGATAAATAATGCAAAAGGTGAAATTTATATTAATGGAAAATCTATTGATGTAACGACTAATCTCACTTTAATCGTGCCTAAATATAGCCAAGTTTCATGTGATCTCGTCAGCCAATTTACACATCAATCTATTGAATTACATACCTTGATATTAGGTGAAACAGAATTACAATCTGTTTTTTCATTATTAAAGCCATTAATAAAATCAGGAGCACCTATTACTCGTCATCTACCTGATTATCATTTATTAACACCAGAGATAGTTAAAACCAATTTTAGTTTACTAAAACAGTGTTTACCTTTAGCGCATGGCACACCATCGCAAGAAACTATGTTTATGCAACAATGTCTCTTTTTTATTTTAATGGCTGTATATCATGAAGGTGTTGATATTCTAAATATCTTTCGCTTTAACTATGATGAGCCTAAAAATCAGGCGATTACTCACCTAATAACACAAGATCCACAACGTAAATGGCATCTAGATGATGTCGCTAAAACGCTATTTACTACACCATCAACATTGCGTAGGCATTTAAATAAAGAAGGAGTTTCATTCTGCCAATTATTACTCGATGTCAGAATGGGGATTGCATTGAACTATCTTACTTTTTCAAATTATTCTGTTTTTCAAATAAGCCATCGCTGTGGATTTGGCAGTAATGCTTATTTCTGTGACGCATTTAAACGTAAATATTCAATGACACCGTCACAATTTAGAACGCAATCTCGCCAGTTAAATCATCTATCAACGATACCCAATATGTCTTTAAAAAAAGATTGATTTGAAAATATCACATTTCAAAAGGTATTATTTTATTGCAAATTATTTGTCTTTAGAAATGTTGTGCCTCCCATCAATCTCATCTGGTTTAAAATCCATTGCTGTCTCTTTAGCAAATAAGATGATGGTTTATTGACGAGATAAATATGCGGATTTGGTAAAACAGCCGCTAGTAGTGCAGCTTCATTTGCCGTAAGTTGCTTTGCTGATTTTTTAAAATAGTGTTGAGCGGCCTGTTCTACACCAAAAATACCATCACCAAATTCAACAATATTCAAATACACCGTAAGAATACGTTTTTTTGACCAAATCAGCTCAATAACCGGGGTCATTCCTGCTTCTAATCCTTTTCTTAACCAACTGCGACCATCCCATAGAAAGAGATTTTTTACCGTTTGTTGGGAAATAGTCGAAGCGCCTCTCATTGATTTATTACTATCTTGGCTTTTTTTGAACACTTTTTCTATGGCATCAAGATCAAAACCCCAATGTTTTGGAAAATTTTGATCTTCAGAAGCAATCACTGCTAAAAACATATTCGGAGCAATCTCTTTTTCACTCACCCAGATAGAGTGAGATACATAAGAAAAATCAAACTCACTCCATGCAGAAACTTGCCTTTGTATCATTACAGTCGAAAAAGGCACCGGTAAAAAAGAAAAGAAAATAACCATTAATAGCCAAAAAGCAATTAATATAATTAATATTTTTTTTAGTTTTTTTACGAGTGCCATCTACTATTTCACCTTTCTATTATGCCATTTCAAGAACTTTTTTAACGAGTTTATTAATACCTACTTGTGCTTGAGCTATTGATTCAGCAAGCATATAAGCTGGAGTCGTAACAACGCGTTGCTCTTCATCAACTACAATATCATCAACAGCGCAATTAATATGTATTCCCCCCATCTCTTCAATCATTTTAGCAGTCTGTGGATCATTACCAATGGTTAACTTAACTGATGAATTAAGCATTTTAGGTAACATAACAGGCGCAATACACATTAATCCCAACGGCTTTTTCTGCTTATTCATTTCTTGAACAAAATTTAATAATTCTTTATTTATTTCACAGTTAACGCCTTCAGTTGCAAAGGTACATAAATTCTTAGCCGCACCAAAACCACCAGGAATAATGACGGCATCGAACATTTCGGCCTTTGCATCTGATAAAGGGGATATTTTTCCACGTGAAATACGTGAAGACTCCTCCATCATATTCCTTTTTTCTGATTTTTCTTCTCCAGTAATATGATTAATTACAGAAGGTTGTAAATCATCAGGTGAAAAATAATGAACTTCAGCGTTATTTTGACTCAAAGCGAGCATTGTAAGTACTGACTCATGGATTTCGCTTCCATCAAATACACCACAGCCACTTAAAATTATTGCAATTGATTTCATATCTTTCTCCATTTGTAGTAGATTACTAGTTACCCATTTATAGGTGTAAACACCAATCGCCATCACATATTTAAATGTTTCTTGTAACAAAAAAACTTATATTTGCTATTTTGTTGCTTGTATGATGTATGGAATAGTTTCATCCTATTCGCCTATGTAATGATAATCAAAAAAGCGAGTAGAAAAGTTTCCCTGGTGTTGGCGCAGTAATTCGCGCACCCCAACCTTCGGTTGGGGTTATTTTTTTCTAGCGTCTGATAACCAGTTTCTTAAACTTTCTACCTCTTTTCTCCAATCTCTTTCTAACTCGTCAACCCACTCTTGAACATTGTCCCACCAAGCAGGTAATTCTGATGATTGAATTTGTTTCGCTAATTGCTGTAAATGTTTTAAACCTATTGAACCTGCAGCTCCTTTAATTTTATGTCCTTCTTCAGTAATTCCTTTCTGATCACGAGCTGTCAGGTTAGAGATAAGCACCGACATATAACTTGGCATCATCTTTTCAAAAACATCTAGTCCATCGGTGATTAATTGAGGTCCGACAAGTTCGATGTATTGATTAAGCATATCAATATCTAGTAACTCTTCATTTTTATTCAACAATTCCGATGGAGAATCAGATGGGACATAAACAGCACCATCACCCCAGAACTTGTTAATAATTGCGGTTAGAGCATCAACAGAAAGCGGCTTACTAAGCACATCATTCATTCCCGCATCTAAATATTCTTTTTTGTCTTTCAAAACATTTGCTGTTAATGCGATTAGAGGTGGGAGTTCATTACTATCAAATTCTTGACGTAATTTTCTTGAAATATCGAATCCCGTCATATCAGGTAGCTGAATATCTAATAGCACTAGATCATATTCATCAGGTTTAAACATCGCTAATGCTTCTTGCCCTGTCATTGCCACATCAACGGTATTCCCCAACTTTTCTAAAACAGAGCATGCCACGATAACATTAAGCTCAATATCTTCGACTAAAAGAATATTTAACGCAGGTAATAAAAGCTCATCATCATTTTCAATATCTTGTTGCTCTTCAATCGCAGGAGCGACGACAGACAGCGTAAAGGTAGACCCCTTACCTAACTCACTATCAACATGGATATCACCGCCCATATTCTGTGCTAGGCGTTTTGAAACGGCAAGACCAATACCCGTTCCTGTTGCAGGGCGACCACCTTGACTATCGGTAACTTGATAGTACATCGCAAAAATCTTCTCAAGCTCTTCTTTAGGAATACCAATACCACTATCTTTCACTTCAAATAACAGCTTATCTGTTTCTTCTTGCCAAATATGAACGGTGATTTCACCTTGTTGTGTGAATTTGACTGCATTACCGATTAAATTCCATAAAATTTGGCGTAGGCGGGTGCCATCAGTCATTATTTTATGAGGTAAGGTTCTTTCAGCCTCTAAGGTAAATTTTAATCCTTTAGGCTGTACTAATAATCCTGAAAGATTTTCGAGATCGGAAACAAATTCTGTAAAATCAATAGGCTGATTATCTAGTTGTATTTTTCTACGCTCAATTTTATCCATCTCAATCACATCATTAAAAATATTCCCTAATGTGATGGCGCTAACATGGATTGTTTTCAGATAATTAAGCTGCTCTGGTGATAAATCAGTATCAAGTAAAATACGGCTTAAGCCCACAATCCCGTTAAGTGGTGTACGTAATTCATGGCTGATAGTCGAAATAAAGGTTGTTTTATCTCGACTCGCATTTTCCAGCGCATCTTGATACCGTTTACGCTCTGTAATATCGCGCCCAAATCCCATTAAACCGTGACGTTTACCAATGCGATCATAAAAAGGAACTTTACGTAACTCAAAGCATGCTTTACGCCCATCAGGATAAACAAGCCATTGTTCATAAGTCAGTGAAACATTATGACGGAATACTTTTTCATCCGTTTCCATGACCTTATTGGCAATATCTTCGTCATAAACATCAACTGGTGTTAATCCAATAAGTTGTTTTTCACTTTTTCCTGTCAGTAGCTCAGTGGCTCGATTACAGCCCGAGAATTCGTTATTTTCATTTCGGTAATAAACTAAATCAGGTGACGCATCTAAAAATGAACGTAAAAGTGATGATTGTTGTTCTAGCTCTATCTGAGTCAACTCACGACGCTTCATTTCACTTTTTAATTTTTCTAATAGCTCAAGGTGCGCTTTTTCAACTTTTTCACGTTCTTGAATTTCTAAATTAAGTTGCTCAATATTTTCCTTGAGTTGTGAGTTTAGCTCTAAGTCACGTTGTCGCATGACACCTAATTTATCCACCATACGAGATAAACGGCGACGAGATTCCTCTAGTTGTTCAACAACCACAGAGAGAAAATAAACAGCCCATGGCGTAATAATTAACCCGAAGAAAATAGAACGAACAAGATCGATACTTGTGACATCGCCGGCTAATAAGAATGTCACCGCCATTTGCACAACCATCGCTAATACAACTAATGCTGACGCTAACAATAATGAAAAGCGGATTAACCCTAGCTTCATCATTAAGTCAACGTAGTATTGGGCAAGCCCTTTAAGCAATTTCATTGAAAACTCCAATATATTGAATCGATGGAATGATAACCTAAAAATGTATTAGCACTATGATGAACATTCAGAAATGTTAATAATGGACGTGATTTTTATTTTTCTCTTGTTTCTATTGTCTCTGGAAACTAATAACTATTGTGATTATTACTTATTCATAAAAATAGTCTTTTTATATCTAAAATAAAAAAAAGAAATCCTGATATGCAAAGCCATTCTATAAAAAACTCATTTTGTCTTTTTTTATACAAAAAGTATAAAAAACAATAAAACACCAAAATAATCATCAATTGAAGAGATTTAAACTACCATATTTGTTTATTAAAGGATGTGATAAAGCCTGATGCGCGAAATAAAGTGATATAGCTCACATTAAGAAACACCTTACAGGTAATTAACAAATAGAATAATTTATTTAAAAATCAAAAAATTAACGTAAAAAAATAACAAAATATTATTTCCTAGTTAGAAATTCTGAGAGATTGACCTCTTTTTTATTTATCGATAAGTTGAAAAGACATTGCATGGCAACATAACAACAAACCAAGCTAAGCAAAAAAACAATATCACACAAATGAGCACCCATAATTAACCTCCCCCTTTGAGACAAATGTTCCTTTTGTGCTCATATTTAAGGTGCCCATCATACTAAGTAGGAAGCAAATGATGCTCTATCAACAAACAAAAGAAAGAGACAATTGTGGCTTTGGTTTGATTGCGCATATTGAGGGTCAAGCCAGCCATAAAATTGTGAGAAATGCCATTCATGGCTTAGCAAGAATGCAACACCGTGGCGCTATTCTTTCTGATGGCAAAACAGGTGATGGCTGTGGATTATTATTGCAAAAACCCGATCGTTTTTTTCAACTTGTTGCTCAAGATAAAGGTTGGAATTTAGCGAAAAATTATGCAGTTGGCATGCTATTTTTGAGCCAAGACTCTCAAGTTGCTACGTTATGCCGACAAATTGTTGAAGAAGAGCTACAACGAGAAACACTTTCTATCGTTGGCTGGCGTGATGTTCCTGTTAATACCGAAATTTTAGGCAGCATTGCACTTTCGTCACTCCCTTCTATCGAGCAAGTTTTTATTAATGCGCCCGCAGGTTGGCGTATCAATGATATTGAGCGTCGTCTATTTATCGCACGTCGACGTATTGAAAAAAGAATTACAGACAGTGATTTTTATATTTGCAGCCTTTCTAATTTAATCACTGTGTATAAAGGCCTTTGTATGGCGGTCGATTTACCGCGTTTCTTCACTGATTTAGCAGATTTGCGTATGGAATCATCAATCTGTTTATTTCATCAGCGGTTTTCAACAAATACGACACCTCGCTGGCCACTTGCTCAGCCATTTCGTTATCTTGCCCATAATGGTGAAATTAATACCATCACAGGTAACCGTCAATGGGCTAGAGCACGCGCTTATAAGTTTCAAACACCACTTATTCCTGATTTACAAACAGCGGCCCCTTTCGTGAATGAAAGTGGCTCAGATTCAAGCTCGCTTGATAATATGCTAGAACTGTTTCTTAATGGCGGAATGGATATTGTTCGTGCCATGCGTTTATTAGTACCACCCGCATGGCAAAATAACCCACAAATGGACGATGATCTACGCGCCTTTTTCGATTTTAACTCTATGCATATGGAGCCTTGGGATGGTCCTGCGGGTATTGTCCTTTCTGATGGTCGCTATGCAGCCTGTACACTCGATAGAAATGGATTACGTCCAGCGCGTTATGTTATTACAATAGACAATATTATTACTTGTGCTTCTGAAATCGGCATATGGGATTATCAGCCTGATGAAGTGCGTGAAAAAGGCCGTGTAGGCCCTGGTGAATTAATGGTGATTGATACTCGCCAAGGACGTATTTTACATTCAGCAGAAACAGATAAAGATTTAAAAAGACGCCATCCTTATAAACTGTGGTTATCTCGTAACGTAAAGCGCTTAACTCCCTTTGAAGAACTACCAGAAGAGCAGGCAACAGGGCAACGGGCTTTTGATGATAAAACCTTAGCGATTTATCATAAACAATTCGCTTATAGCCAAGAAGAACTCGAAAATATTTTACATGTTTTAGGCGAAAATGGACAAGAAGCCACTGGCTCTATGGGTGATGATACGCCTTTTGCCGTATTATCTCAGCGTCCTCGTCTTATTTACGATTATTTTCGACAAAAATTTGCACAAGTCACCAATCCTCCTATTGATCCCTTAAGAGAAGCCCATGTTATGTCATTGGCAACATGTATAGGCCGTGAGATGAATGTCTTTTGCGAAGCCGAAGGTCAAGCACATCGTTTGAGTTTTAAATCACCCATTTTGCTATATAGTGATTTCCAACAATTGATAAATCAAGAAAGTGATTATTATCAGTCAATAACGTTAGATATTACTTACGAACCAACAGAATGTCATTTAGAAACTGCTTTGCGCAAATTATGTAAAAAAGCACAAGATGAAGTACGTCGTGGTGCTGTTTTACTCGTTCTTTCTGACAGAAATATGACTAAAGCGCGCTTGCCAATTCCTGCACCAATGGCTGTGGGTGCAATACAAAAAGCGTTAGTTGATAATCAATTACGCTGTGATGCCAATATTATTGTAGAAACAGCAAGTGCACGAGATCCCCATCATTTCGCTGTCTTATTAGGTTTTGGCGCTACCGCCATTTATCCTTATCTTGCCTACGAGTCACTCGCTCAACGTGTTGATAAGCAGATTTTATCAGGAAATTACACACAGGTGATGTTGAACTATCGCAATGGGATTAATAAAGGGCTTTATAAAATCATGTCCAAAATGGGCATATCGACAGTGGCATCCTATCGTTGCTCTCAACTTTTTGAAGCAGTAGGCTTAAATGATACTGTGGTTGACTTGTGTTTTGCGGGTGTTGACAACCGCATTAATGGCGCGGATTTTAACGATTTTGAGCAAGATTTATTTAATCTATCTAAACGTGCTTGGTTACCTCGTTATCCTTTAGAAGCGGGTGGATTATTAAAATATGCTCATAAAAGTGAATATCACGCCTATAATCCCGATGTTGTGCAAGCGTTACAGAAAGCGGTCAATAGTGGTGATTATGAAGATTATCAAGCATATTCCTCTTTAGTACAGCAACGTCCTGTCACCACATTGCGTGATATGTTGGCACTTAATAGTGATACTACACCCATTTCAATTGAAGACGTTGAGCCTGAAACGGAATTATTTAAACGTTTTGATACTGCCGCTATGTCTATTGGTGCGTTGAGTAGAGAAGCACATGAAGCGCTTGCGCAAGCGATGAATACGTTAGGCGGCTTTTCAAATTCGGGTGAAGGTGGTGAAGACCCTGCTCGCTACAATACCAATAAAGTCTCTCGCATTAAGCAGATTGCATCAGGTCGCTTTGGTGTCACGCCATCTTATTTGATGAGCGCTGATGTTCTACAAATCAAAGTGGCTCAAGGTGCAAAACCCGGTGAAGGAGGACAACTTCCTGGTGATAAAGTCACGCCTTATATTGCGCAACTTCGTTATGCTGTACCTGGTGTTACACTGATTTCACCGCCACCACATCACGATATCTATTCCATTGAAGACTTAGCACAGCTTATTTTCGATTTAAAACAGATTAATCCAACCGCATTAATTTCTGTCAAATTAGTCTCTGAACCCGGTGTTGGAACCATAGCTACAGGTGTTGCCAAAGCCTATGCCGATTTAATTACTATTGCGGGGTATGATGGCGGTACTGGTGCAAGCCCTCTAACATCCGTGAAATATGCAGGCAGTCCTTGGGAATTAGGATTAGTTGAAACTCAACAAGCCTTAGTCGCGAATAATTTACGCCATAAAATACGCTTACAAATTGATGGTGGGCTAAAAACAGGTCTCGATATTATTAAAGCGGCCATTTTAGGTGCTGAAAGTTTTGGTTTTGGTACTGGTCCTATGGTGGCATTAGGGTGTAAATATCTACGAATTTGTCACCTTAATAATTGCGCAACCGGTGTTGCAACTCAAGATGAAACATTACGCCGTAATCACTACCATGGTTTACCTGAGCGTGTGATTAATTATTTTCGTTTTATTGCGCAAGAAACACGTGAATTAATGGCACTGTTAGGTGTAAAAAAACTGACCGATTTGATTGGGCGAACTGATTTACTCTCCTGTTTAGAAGGTAAAACGAGTAAACAACAAAAACTATCGCTTGAAACATTATTAGAAACTATAAATTCGCCTAATAATCATGCGCTTTTCTGCCAAGAAAATAATGATACCTATGATAAAGGGACATTAAATCAGCAAATCGTTTCTCAAACAGCGCAAGCCGTTGTACAACGTAAAAGCCAAGCGTTCTATTTGGATATTCAAAATACAGATAGATCAGTCGGGGCTACATTATCAGGTATTGTGGCTAAACAATACGGTGAAAGTGGTTTATCAACCTCACCATTAAAATTATATTTTACGGGTACTGCTGGGCAAAGTTTTGGTGTTTGGAATGCACAAGGTATAGAGCTAACACTTACTGGTGATGCCAATGACTATGTTGGTAAAGGCATGTCAGGTGGACGAATTGTTATTTCACCGCCAGTGGGTTCTGCCTTTAAAAATCATCATGCCACGATTATGGGAAATACGTGCCTTTATGGTGCAACCGGTGGGAAATTATATGCTTCAGGCTTAGCCGGTGAGCGTTTTGCTGTCAGAAACTCAGGCGCAATTGCGGTTGTTGAAGGTGTTGGTGATAACGGCTGTGAATATATGACTGGCGGTATCGTGTGTATTCTAGGTAAAACAGGTATCAATTTTGGCGCGGGTATGACAGGTGGATTTGCGTATATTTTAGATGAAAATAATTCTCTATCACAACGCATTAATAGTGCATCTGTCGAGCTTGTGTCTGTGGCATCACACGCTATTCATGCAGAATATTTACGAGGCATGATAGCAGAACATGTCCGCTTAACAGGCTCAGAGCAAGGGGAAGTTCTGTTATCGCAGTGGGAGTATTGGTCACAGCACTTTAAATTAATCAAACCAAAATCAAGTGATGTAAATGCGTTATTAGGTCATCCTCGTCGTTCATCTGCTGAATTACGCGTTCAGGCACAATAGGAGAATATTATGAGTCAGAATGTGTATCAGTTTATCGACCTTAATCGTATTGAGCCGACTAAAAAACCTATTGCCTTACGTAAAATTGAATTCGTCGAAATTTACGATGCCTTTTCACCTCAACAAGCAGCATCTCAGGCAGATCGCTGTTTAGGTTGCGGAAATCCTTACTGTGAATGGAAATGCCCTGTTCATAACTATATTCCTAATTGGCTTAAATTAGCCAACGAAGGTCGTATCATTGAAGCGGCTGAGCTTTCTCATCAAACAAACTGTTTGCCTGAGATTTGTGGCCGTGTTTGTCCTCAAGACAGATTATGTGAAGGGGCTTGTACACTAAACGATGAGTTTGGTGCCGTCACTATTGGTAATATTGAGCGTTACATTAATGATACCGCATTAGCACAAGGCTGGCGTCCTGATCTTTCTTACGTCACGATGACAGACAAAAAAGTCGCGATAATAGGTGCTGGCCCTGCTGGGCTTGCCTGTGCTGATGTACTAATTCGTCAAGGGGTAAAACCTGTTGTTTATGATAAACACCCTGAAATTGGTGGTCTGCTTACGTTTGGTATTCCTTCTTTTAAACTCGAAAAATCACTGATGATCAGACGCCGTGAATTATTTAGTGAAATGGGCATTGAATTTCGCCTTAACACAGAGATAGGTAAAGACATCACGCTAAAAACGCTCACAGAGCAATATGACGCTGTTTTTATCGGTATGGGAACATACCAAAGCCTAAGTGGTAATTTCGCCAATGAGAGCGCGACAGGCGTTTATAGCGCACTTCCTTACTTGATTGGTAATACTCGTTATTTAATGGGGTATCCTGAAGATAAAAAAACGCCTTACCGAGATCTCAGTGACAAAAATGTCGTTGTGTTAGGTGGTGGTGATACGGCAATGGACTGTGTACGTACCGCAATCCGGCAAGGCGCTAAAAAAGTAACGTGTGTGTACCGTCGTGATGAAAGTAATATGCCTGGCTCTAAGCGTGAAGTGAAAAATGCCAAAGAAGAAGGTGGCGAATTCTTATTTAACCTACAGCCACTTGATATCGAAGTTAATAGCGAACAGAACGTCACTGGCGTTCACGTTGTTAAAACAGCTAGCAGCAAAACCATGAGCTTGATTGAAGGAAGTGAACACCGACTAGATGCTGATGCGGTGATTCTCGCTTTTGGATTTAAACCTGCACACTATCCTTGGCTAGATGAAAATAATATCGCGTATGAATTATCAGGACGTATTGTGATTTCAGAAAATCAAGATATTCCACAACAAACAACAAATCCTAAAGTATTTGCGGGTGGTGATATTGTGCAAGGTTCCGATTTAGTGGTCACTGCAATTGCACAAGGTAGAGAAGCTGCTGAGGGCATTTTACGTTATTTATCATGTTAATCATCATTTAATAGCCTCACTATAAAGAAAATAATTTATCCTACTTATGTGTTATCTCATTTAATAAAAATGGGATAACCTTATCAATCTATACTATCATTAATAAATAATATTTAATTCTCATCGTTGTATTAGAATTATAATTTTCATTATTTATATAATTTTTAGTTTTATTTTTTATAAAAAATAATATTTATTTTACTTACTAAAATAATTTTATTTTATTATATTTAATTTCATTTAATTCTGCCATTTTACTTTTCCTCTTTTTATTTAACTTTTTTGTCATGTTTAATAATAAATATCTGTTTATATTTGTTAATAGCATCACAGTCTAAAAAAATAGATTCTTTTCAATCCTTAAAATTGATAACAATCAAATATTACTTAATCCTTAGCATCATAATGGGACTACCTAATAATATTGTATAAAAATATAATTTACTGATTTTAGGTTGTTTTATTTTAATTACTCGATTTATGATAATTAACTAGGGGATCACCATGGTGATGCAACTCATTGCAGTTGTAGTTATTCTTATAACTATTTATCTGCTAATAAAAAAATATGAAACTCGAATGGTATTAATTGGTTCTGGTTTATTATTATGTATTTTAAGCCTAACACCACTTGATGCTTTTACGGCATTTAGTGAAAGAATGGTTTCATCTTCATTAATTCAAGCTATTTGTTCCAGCATGGGGTTTGCTTACGTAATGAAATACACTAAATGTGATATGCATTTAGTACATGTATTATCAAAAGTATTAACGCGTTTAGGCTTCTTTTTAATTCCAGCCACAGTAATTGTGACTTATTTCATTAATATAGCGATACCTTCAGCAGCAGGATGTGCTGCGGCTGTTGGTGCTACATTAATTCCATTATTAATTGCAGCCCGTATTCATCCTGCTATTGCTGGTGGTGCAGTATTATGTGGTACTATTGGCTCGATGTTGAGCCCTGGTATGTCGCATAATGCATTTGTTGCTAATATGGCAAATATGGAAGTTGTTGATTTAATAGCACGTCATAGCCCTTATAGCTTAATGGCAGGTGGGATTGCTGCCGTTGCTTTAGCCGCAGTTGCTCTGGTAAAAAAAGAGTACAAAATGACGGTTACTTCCACAGGAGATACAAGTTCATCCTCCTCCACTGAAGCTGTTAGACCTAATTATTTATATGCAACAGCACCGTTTATTCCACTTCTT
Source organism: Proteus myxofaciens ATCC 19692 (assembly GCF_001654855.1). GTDB lineage: Bacteria > Pseudomonadota > Gammaproteobacteria > Enterobacterales > Enterobacteriaceae > Proteus > Proteus myxofaciens. The sequence goes on along the minus strand of NZ_LXEN01000102.1, from coordinate 48,902 downwards.
TTATTAATATTACCCTTCTTCGATACCTTTAGTAGTTTCAAACTCTCAGTACCAGCAGCCATGTTAATTGGGACTATTTATGCTTTAATTATTACGCTAACTAGCCCATCAGCAATTACCAAAGAGTTCTTTAAAGGAATGGGTAATGCCTATGGCGATGTGTTGGGTATTATTATTGCAGCCGCTGTATTTGCAGCAGGTTTAAAGGCTTCTGGCTTAATCGATGCATTTATTAGCTTCTTAACTCATTCTCCTGAGTTTGCTCGCTGGGGAGGTACATTAGGGCCATTCTTAATGGGGATCATCACAGGCTCTGGTGACGCAGCCGCATTTGCTTTTAATGAAACAGTAACACCTTTCGCTTCTCAGTTTGGCTATGAAATTCCAGATATGGGTATGGCAGCTGCATTATCAGGTGCATTAGGCCGTACTATGTCTCCTCTTGCTGGTGCTGCTATTGTATGTGCAGGACTTGCAAATATTAACCCTATGGAAATCGCAAAACGTACTGCACCCGGCATGATAATCGCCGTTATTGCGGTTGCATTGTTTATGCTATAAGTGGAGAAATCAAAATGTCAGCAATTACACTCGAAAAATTAATCAATTGGCGTCGTGAGTTTCACCAATATCCTGAAATTGGCTGGTCTGAATTTTTAACAACCGCAAAAATAGTCAAAGAATTACGCCAGCTTGGCTTAAAAGTTAGCGTAGGCCCTGAGGTGATTAACCAAGAATTTGCTTTTGGTCGTCGCCGTCAAATTGTTGAAAAAGGCTTAGCTGTTGCAAGGGAACATCATGTTGATGAAGACTTACTCGCTGAAATGCAAGAGCTTACAGGATGTGTTGCGATTTTTGATAGCGGCAAAGCAGGTCCTACTGTCGCATTACGTTTTGATATTGACTGTGTTGGTGTAACAGAAACGACAGAGCAAACACATCGTCCTTATGCGGAAAATTTTGCCTCGTGCCATGCAGGTGAAATGCACGCTTGTGGTCATGATGGACATATTTCAATTGGTTTAGGTGTTGCGCATTGGCTAGTTGAAAATAAAGATAAACTAGTTGGTAAAGTAAAACTATTATTCCAACCTGCTGAAGAAGGCGTTCGTGGCGCAAGAGCCATGGCGGAAAGCGGTATTGCTGATGATGCAGATTATTTTTTAGGTGCTCATTTAGGCTTTATTGCAAATAGTGGTGAAATCGTTATTAATCCGACGCACTTTTTATGCACCACTAAATATGATTTTCGTTTTAAAGGCGCCCCTTCTCATGCTGGTGCTGAGCCAGAGCTTGGGCGTAATGCATTAGCTGGAGCATGCCATGCAGCAACGCAAATGCTAGGAATTTCACGTCATGGTAAAGGCATGTCTCGTATTAATATTGGTGTATTAAAAGCGGGTGAAGGCAGAAATGTCACGCCAGCCAATGCTGAAATGCAAATTGAAGTTCGTGGCGAAAATGAAGAAATAAACCGATTTATGGCAGAAAATGCAGTACGTATGGCAGAAGGTGCTGCGCATAGTTTTCAGCTAGAAATGGAAAGTGAAATTATGGGAGAAGCGGTTGATCTCACGAATGATCAAGCTCTTATTGATGTAATGACAAAAGTGGTTAATCAACACCCTGAATTAACCGCAATTGCAACTCGCCCATTTGGTGGCAGTGAAGATGCAACAGTGTTAGCAAAGCGCGTACAACGTTGTGGTGGTAAATCACTTTATTTCGTCGTAGGTGCAGATAGAACAGCAGGACATCATCAAGCTGGCTTTGATTTTGATGAGAAACAATTGATGACCGCAGTCACACTTTATACTGGGTGTTTAACTGAATTGTTAAAGTAAAACCGATAAAACAAAGATAAAAATAAACCCAGCTTGATGCTGGGTTTATTATATATACTGATTTTTCTTTATAAGAAAATAAGAAAAATTATTTAACAACACGCAGTGATGGGCGACCTGTTGGACGAGGTGGCTCAGGGTCATCATCAGGAGAAGCGTCATCCTCAGTCGAATGTTCATCAGTCACCAATGTTAAACCTTCTGTTGCTGATGTATCAAAGACGTCTTCATCTTCTTCAACGATAGATGGTTGACCATTTTCATATGCAGGTTCAGGTTCAAACATCATTCCCGCACCATTTTCTCGCGCATAAATAGCCATAACAGCAACCATTGGCACTCGTACTTTACGAGGTATTCCACCAAAGCTTGCGCTAAATAGTACCTGTTGAAGTGTTAATTCAAGATTACTCACAGCACGAGGTGAAATATTTAGAACAATCTGACCATCGTGCGCATATTCCATAGGGGCTTGAACACCAACGATATTCACATCAACGACAAGATGTGGCGTTAAACCGTTTTCAAGTATCCAGTCATAATGCGCACGCAATAAATGCGGACGGCGCGGAGACATATCAATAATCTCCATGCTCTATTATCCTCTTGATGGTAAGCGCATTTCGCGCTCTGCTTCAGTTAATGATGCGAGGAAAGAATCGCGCTCAAAAACACGTTGCATATAAATTTGTACATCTTTAGCGCCAGCACCACTTAAATCAACGCCCAGCACAGGAAGACGCCATAACAATGGAGCAAGATAGCAATCAACCAGGCTGAACTCTTCGCTCATAAAGTATGGATATTCTTTAAATACTGGAGATATCGCTAATAACTCTTCAGCAAGCTGTTTACGTGCAGCATTTGCTTGTTGCTCTGAGCCTTTCTCAATAGCGTTCATTAAAGTATACCAGTCTTGCTCAATACGGTGCATCATCAAACGGCTGCTACCACGTGCAACTGGATATACTGGCATTAAAGGAGGATGAGGGAAGCGTTCATCAAGATATTCCATGATGATGCGTGAATCATACAGGGTCAGCTCACGATCAACCAAAGTCGGCACACTTTGGTATGGGTTAAGATCGATAAGATCCTGTGGAAGATTACCAGCTTCAACCTGTTCAATTTCAACACTGACACCTTTCTCCGCAAGGACAATTCTGACCTGATGGCTGAAAATATCAGTCGGACCGGAAAACAAAGTCATTACCGAACGTTTGTTGGCAGCGACAGCCATGAAAACCTCCAAGTTAATCAATTAAAGGAATAATAAGCTCAATGCTATTATTCCCCCATTCCTAAAAGACAAGCACACCAACGCGGTTAACTAAAATAAGAGTTAAGTGATATAATCTTATTGGGTAACAACCTGTATAAAAGCATTATCGTCAGATAGCCTTATTCTACAGAGGTGAACTTCTACCTGTCTTCACGGTACATATCATTATCAAGCAATACCAAAACAATCACAGGTTAAATAGTATAGTAATAGTTTTGGTATGACTTCTAAAAATTACGCGCCTTATATCGTGCAATAAGAAACTCATTGCAACATTATTATTTGACAGAAAGATACGAAAGAACGCTATCATATCAGATTTCTGGTTACTTAGGGGGGCTTATGCGAATAATTCGATACAATATACACAAATACCTTTAAAGTAAGTTTTAAATTCTGAAATATAACAAAAAACAGTATCTACATCTAAATACTTATCCTTTTCGCACTCATAAGATCAAACCTAAATCAAGATAAAGAGAGTCATTTATTTATCAATTATCTCATCACAAGTTACCAACAACATCAAAATAAAAAACCCGCCTGTAAAGACGGGTTTTCAACATCAAATTGATATCTAAAAGAAGATAACAAATTAACGTTTTGAGAACTGTGGACGACGACGTGCTTTGCGCAGACCCACTTTTTTACGTTCAACAGAACGCGCATCACGGGTAACGAACCCAGCTTTACGCAGATCAGAACGTAGAGTCTCATCGTATTCCATCAGTGCACGTGTGATACCATGACGGATCGCACCAGCTTGACCAGAAATACCACCACCTTTAACAGTGATGTATAAATCTAATTTACCCAGCATATCAACTAATTCCAGCGGTTGACGAACAACCATACGTGCTGTTTCGCGGCCGAAGTAAACTTCTAGGCTACGTTTGTTGATTACGATATTACCGCTACCTGGCTTAATGAAGACACGTGCGGAAGAACTTTTGCGGCGACCTGTGCCGTAGTATTGATTATCAGCCATTGCCTATTATCCCGATTAAATGTCCAGAACTTGCGGTTGTTGTGCCGCGTGGTTGTGCTCAGATCCAGCGTAAACTTTCAGTTTACGATACATCGCACGACCCAGTGGCCCTTTTGGCAGCATGCCTTTTACCGCGATTTCGATTACACGCTCAGGACTACGGGCGATCATCTCTTCGAAAGTCGCTTGTTTGATACCACCAATGTGACCAGTATGACGGTAGTAAACTTTGTCAGTACGTTTATGACCAGTTACCGCTACTTTCTCAGCGTTTAAAACGATGATGTAGTCACCAGTATCAACGTGCGGAGTATATTCCGCTTTGTGCTTACCGCGTAAACGGCTAGCAATTTCAGTTGCTAAACGGCCTAAAGTTTTGCCGTCTGCATCAACAACATACCAGTCGCGTTTTACGGTTTCTGGTTTCGCTGTAAAAGTTTTCATTATTGAAAATTACCCAATGTTTAGTTACACGTTGGTGAACACTCGGTTCAAATACTATTGAGGTTCACACGACTCTTGTGTCCAGCAAACCTACCCCTTCGAGTAGCACTGCTGACTCTAAAATGCGAGTTTTTTGGGAAATAAAAAACTTGCTGCAACGTGGGGTCGCAAGATTATAGAGAAGTCAGAAAAAAAAATCGAGTTATAATTGAAAAACAATTAAATTCTTTTTCATTTTTTAGTGAAAAAACTGATATCACCGTATTTTCTGCACTTTTTCAGCCAATGATTGCAACCAGAAGAGAAGAATTGTCCATTTCCAAAGCGTTCATCAGTCGCTTAATGTCTTATGATTTTAATACGAAAAAACACATAAGTGACGAAACGACCGCCATCGTACCATAACAAAAGACGACTTTCTTTAAGAATTACGCAAGATGAGGCTGAATAAGATATTCCTCACTTTGCATTTCTTGCAAGCGAGATAAACAGCGTTGATATTCAAATGCTAAGAAATGCCCTTGATAAATTTCATTCATTTCAACATCAGCATTAATAATCAGTTTTACTTTGCGCTCATAAAACTCATCCACTAAAGCAAGAAACCGGCGAGCGACATCTTCTTTTGCTGTACCCATTTGCTTCATTTCATACAATAAAACCGTATGATAGTGTTTTGAAAGCTCGATATAGTCTAATTGGCTACGCGCATCAACGCATAACGTATCAAAATTTACCGCCAATACTCCATTTGACGAATTTCTGATTTCCATTGGTCGATGGTTAATCGTCAATACTTTTTCTGGCGAGGCATTGTTATTTGCCAAATTAATGAAAATTCTATCCATTTCATGTCGGTTCTTATCTGTTAATGGCGATAAGAAAAGATGGGCTTGAGTTAAGGTACGTAACCGATAATCAATACCGGCATCTACATTCAGAATGTCACAATAAAGTTTTATCTGCTCTATCGCAGGTAAAAACCGAGCTCGTTGCAAACCATTGCGATAAAGTTCATCAGGAGGGATGTTAGACGTTGCTATTAACGTGATACCTCTCGCAAAAAGCGCTTCCAGTAACGTACCTAAAATCATCGCATCTGTAATATCTGATACAAAAAACTCATCAAAACACAACACATCAGTTTGTGCCTTAAATCCATCAGCAATAATCTCAAGAGGATTTTCTTTTCCTTGTAATTCTTTTAATTCATCTTGTACTCGTAACATAAAGCGATGAAAATGAAGGCGCAATTTACGCTCTGTAGGTAAACTATGATAAAACATATCCATCAACCATGTTTTACCTCGTCCTACCCCTCCCCACATATATAAACCGCGTACAGGTGATATTTTTTCTTTTTTAGACTGAAACCGAGAAAACAATCGTTGCGATAACGATGGTTTATTCGGTATTTTCTCTTTCAGTAACGCATGATATATCTGTTGAAGAGAGTTAACCGTTTGTCTTTGAATATCATCAGGTTGATATTCGCCTTGCTTTAATGCGGCTTCATAAAGAGATAACGGCGAAGTAACAGTCATGAATGCCCTCTGTTCTTAATTTTAAGACAAGTTGATGAGTAGCCTATATTGTTTCCATTATAAGCATTCAAAACTATTTTAACATCGAGGTAACACAGGAATTTCATATTAAGCTTAAGGATATTATTCCACCCATGCCTTTTAGCGGTTATGATGTTATAAGAATCCATCATCCTCATTATTAGATAAAAAGGAGTTGCCATGGTTTGGGTTTATGCACTGATTGGATTAGTTGTCGGTCTTATCATCGGCGCACTTGCTATGCGCTATGGTAATAAAACCATTCGCCATCAAGATGCTATTAAAGCAGAGCTAGATACTAAAAAAGAAGAGTTAGACACTTATCGTAATGAGCTTGTCAGCCATTTCGCTAGAAGTGCTGAGCTGTTAGATAATATGGCAAAAGATTATCGCCAACTTTATCAACATATGGCTAAAAGCTCTAACGAGTTGCTGCCAGACATGCCTCTTCAAGAAAATCCATTTAACTATAGATTAAATGAATCTGAAGCTGCGAATGACCAGTCTCCAGTCAAGATGCCACCTCGAGATTATTCTGACGGGGCTTCTGGATTATTTAGACCTACTGATAAAAAAGATAATTAATTTACAACGCCACAGTTAATGTGGCGTTATTTTTTATAGCGTTAAAATGAGTAATTTGGTAATAATTTATTTTGGTTTTAAAGATAGCTATTGTCTTGTAAATCCATGTAAAAGTAAGCGAAACACACTTTTCATCACTGAACTTTCCCTTACCAAAATAGGTCTTAGAATCATCCAGCCAAGTTTCGGCTTCAAACCTATTTTTGATAACTGTATCAAGAGACTCTAATTCATGTTAACTAAAAAAAGAAAATTGTTACTAAGTGCGTTAGCCATGAGTGTCGGTTTATCACTCTCCACAATTCCTAGCACCAGTATGGCTGCATTGCCAGCGGTAATATCATCAGGAGAAGCGCTTCCTAGTCTTGCTCCCATGCTAGAAAAAGTATTACCAGCAGTAGTCAGCGTACATGTATCTGGTACTCGTGTACAAAATCAGCAAGTTCCTGATGAATTCAAATTTTTCTTTGGCCCCAACTTTCCTTCACAGCAACAAAGTACTCGCCCTTTTGAAGGATTAGGCTCTGGTGTCATTATTGATGCCGAAAAAGGCTATGTCCTCACCAATAACCATGTTGTAGATGGTGCTGACAAGATTCAATTGCAAATCAATGATGGCCGTGAATTTACGGCTAAATTAATTGGTAGCGATCCACAAACTGATATTGCTCTTTTACAAATAGAGAAACCTAGCAACCTAACTGCTATCAAAATGGCAGATTCAGATCATTTACGTGTCGGTGATTTTGCGGTTGCCGTTGGTAATCCTTTCGGGTTAGGTCAAACTGCAACATCAGGGATTATCTCTGCATTAGGTCGTAGTGGGCTAAACCTTGAAGGTCTTGAGAATTTCATTCAAACTGATGCCTCAATTAACCGTGGTAACTCGGGTGGTGCATTAGTTAACTTAAATGGCGAACTAATTGGAATTAACACCGCTATTTTAGCGCCTGGTGGCGGTAATATTGGTATCGGTTTTGCAATTCCTAGTAATATGGCTCGTGATCTCAGCCAACAATTGATCACCCACGGTGAGGTAAAACGCGGTATTTTAGGCATTCGTGGCACAGAAATGAATGCTGATATTGCTAAATCCTTTAAAATAGATGCTCAACGTGGTGCTTTCGTCAGTGAAGTATTACCTGATTCATCTGCAGCAAAAGCGGGTATTAAACCAGGTGATGTTCTCATTTCAGTTGATGGTAAACGTATTAATAGCTTCGCAGAATTAAGAGCAAAAGTGGGTACTACACCGCCAGGTAAAGAAATTACCATTGGATTAATCCGTCAAGGTAAACCAATGGATGTCAAAGTGACTCTTGAAAAACAATCTGGTGACGCGACTCGTGCTGACAATATTACCCCTGCATTACAAGGTGCAGTTCTCAGCAATTATAGTGATAAACAGATGAAAGGCGTCATGGTTGATTCTGTTGAAAAAGGATCTTTAGCCGCGGGGGCGGGATTGCAAAAAGGCGATATTATTATTGGTATTAATCGTGAGGCCATTAAATCAATTGGCGATGTGCGTAAAGAAATTGAGAAAAAAGAGCCTATTATTGCATTAAATATCAAGCGAGGTAATGAGGAAATCTATCTTATGCTTCGTAATACCGCTCGTTAATCATCTACATTACAGATAACAAACTTTCTTATGCCCTATAATTTCAATTATAGGGCATTTTTTATTCACTTTGTGTTGTTAATACGCAATATTATTAAAGCGTTTATCCTTTCATAAGATAAACTGTGATATTCTCTTGCCTGTGTACGAGCCCGCTCCCTGTTAAAACATAAATATAGGATCTTTATGTTAAATAAGTTACTGCGATCTGGATTGATTGGTATTTTGACAGCTGCCATTCTTTTGGTTGCGGTGCCTTCTATTCGGCCTATTTTTATTGAACACCTACTTAATGGTGATTTTCTCAATGCCCCTTTTAGTTATAACAAAGCTGTACGTCGCGCAGCACCTGCTGTTGTGAATGTGTATAGCAGTAGTATGGGCAGTTTTTCTCAAGAAGGTAGAGAATTAACGTCATTAGGCGCAGGTGTCATTATGGACAAGCGCGGTTATATACTAACTAACCAACATGTTGTTAATAATGCAGATCAAATTATTGTTGCACTACAAAATGGCGATCTTTATGAAGGATTGCTCGTGGGTTCTGATCCCTTAACAGACCTTGCTGTATTAAAAATTGATGCTGATAAACTGCCCACTATTCCAATTAATAGCAAAAGAGTTTCTCATATTGGTGATGTCGTACTTGCTATCGGTAATCCTTATAATATAGGGCAAACAATCACCCAAGGCATTATTAGCGCAACAGGACGTGTTGGCTTAAGCCCAACACGTTATCAAAACTTTCTTCAAACAGATGCCTCTATCAATGAAGGAAACTCTGGTGGGGCTTTAATTAATACAGAAGGCGAATTGGTCGGCATCAATACCATGACGTTTGATTCAGGTAATCACAATAATGGCTATCGTGCGAGCGCTGAAGGATTAAGCTTTGCTATTCCGACTGAACTTGCCGTTAAAATCATGAATAAACTTATCCGCGATGGCCGTGTTGTTCGTGGCTTTATTGGTATTACCGCCAAAGAATTACCAAGAATTCGCTCATCAAATAGTGATATTCAACAAATCCAAGGATTGCGTATTTTTCGCATTGCACCTAATAGCCCAGCAGAAAAAGCAGGAATGAAAACAGGCGATATTATTCTCAGTATCAATCATGAACCAGCCACTTCGGCAATGGGTATGATGGATTATATTGCTGAAACCAGTCCCGGCACAGTATTACCCGTTACATTGCTACGAGATGGAAATGAACACAACATTGACGTCACTATTTCAGAATATCAACCTGAATCATAATATGGCGCATCTCCCTATATGCTAGGGAGATTTTATATAAAATGTAGAATTAGCTAAGCAATTTTTCTCAAAATCTTCTGTTTGACGATAATCATTCATCGAACTGTGATTACACCCACTGTATTCATTACCTTTAGTTCCATCATTTTGCCATCCACAAACAGGGCAAATTTCAAAAAAAGATTCTTTTTTGTCTTTAAACACCAAATAGTGGCAGGCTGCACAGCCTACCTCTAATGGAAGAAGACAACTTCGTTTTTCAATCAAAATTTATCTCCTTTATTAAAATTAACAATACTCAGTAAGTTACTTTTTATTAGCCTGATTTAATGTGTTATCACTCACTGTATGCCAAATTTTTTCAGCTTTACGTCCAATTACAATAAGTGAGATAGCTAAAATAAAGAAGAAAATAGCGCTATGCAAACTATTCCAGAAATACTCAAAGAAACGAGTATATAAATTAATTCCTAAAAAGGTCAGCCCAAATCCTCTTAACATACCATCCTCTGTTTTTAAGCTAATATAAATACAGATAACAGCGACAACACCAAATAAGAGCGCCCAAGGTAATAGGTTTATGCTAGAAATAGAGTACCAAGCATTCGTATCGTAATTACCGAAAATAGACATTATCCATAAAGCGATAAAAAGATAAGTTAATCCCATTATTTTGGTCATCGTAAAGAGACGCCGATGAACCAATATATTCTGTAACAGATAGCATATCGCTAATAAGGCAGCACCGAAAAAAACAAAACGAATAGGATAATTCATTCCTAACCAATAAGAGCCCCATCCAGACATATAGCCAGTTTCAGTACCAAACCAATTGCCTAACACTAATAAGAAAAATAACCATACTAGCGATGAACAGCTTATATACCCCACAATGGCATAAATAACACACCCTATTAAGAAAATAGGTGCAATATGACCACTACCATTATCGAGTAACATCGCTAATTGCCACAAAGAAACAGCAGTAAACATGACACCTAAAAAAAGAATACACTCTGAACTATAATGCCACTGTTGCTCTTTTCTTTGTCTCTTAAACCCCCAAAAATAAAATACAATTGCGATAAGTGCAGGAGTTATCACCCTCATCATTTGTGAAAAACTGAATATTTGAATAAGATAATTAATTAATTCACTATCACTAAATAATGCGCCTACTGCCATAATCAAACAGACTATCGCAATCCAAAACGCATAACGACTTAAGCTTTTCCAATCGAAAGGAATTGGTTGCAATGTTTGGCGTAATCTCAAGTATTCTTGTGCTGAAATAACCTCTGATTTTTGCCATTCATCAAGTACTTGACGAATAAGATGTTCTTGTTTCCTTGTGACTTTCATTTAAACGTCTTCCTTTTACTAACCAATCAACTTTTTTAATTTAAAAATCAATCAATTAAATATCATCGACAGGTTTATTTTAAACAGAGAGTGATTATCCTAATCTAATTGAAATATCGTAAAATACCTTATGAATTATCTTATTTTCTTCTATCTCTTACCATTGCTATTTAAAATAACTTCTTATCATCAACATATAATTGATGTGAATAATCAATATTTCTTTTATTTATGTGAATATATACAACTAATACTAAAGAGTTATTTACTATAATATAGCGCACATTTCTTATGCTCTCTAAGATGACTTTAATAAAATATATGATATTTACTTTTTATATATAAATAAAAAAACAACAATAAGGTGTTTCAAAAAAATTTAAGATTTTGTTATATCACAGGGGATGCTAATGAAGATAGAACTCGCGACAAGCTTAGAACTTAAAAAAGATATTTCTGCTGATGATGCCGATAAATTATATTCAGAAGGAAAAATCACATCTAAACATTTATTTGAATGTCCAGAATCCAATTGTCACGCACAAGTCACATGCGCAAATCTTGATAGACCTAAAAGCCTACGAAAAAGGATACCTCATTTTAAATTTGTCACAGAACATTCTAAGGAATGCAAAATAGGTTTAAATGAGGAGAACGAATCACGTGGTATAAGAAAAGACAATGAAGATCCTGAAGCCTTACCTTTTATCTCTAATGACTTGGTGGACTTTGATGTGTCTTCTCCTACAAAAACAAAAATTAAAGAAGATCTTTCATCAGATGAAAATAATAATACGACTAAACGTATTGCCTCAAAAAATAATGATGAAAATAATATAAATAAACAACGTCATTCAAAAAAACGCTTATCTGGATTAGTTAACTCATTTATAAATAAAGAAAATTTCTTCCTTAATCTACCAGAAGGAAAACTTCATATAAGAGATTTTTTTATTCATGTAAATGATCAAAAAGATATCAATGAATATCTAGATGAACCACGTATTTATTTTGGAAAAGCGTGGCTTAGGCGCAAAGATGATTACTATATTGTCCGTTTTGATAAAGAAATGCGTTCAGGTAAATTAAAATGCAAGCCAACCTTTTTTATTTCAAATCGTATGGTTGAACAATCAGAGTATAAAAGAACGTCAAGAGAAGAGTTAGATAAAATAGCGTTAGCGAAACCAATTAAACCACTTTACTTATTTATTTTTAGTGAGTTACCACCAGTAAAAATAAATAGTGGTGATTATATCAATTTTAAACTAGATAACTTAGCTTACTTATATTACAAGCCTTGGGGTAAACATAATGCATGAACTTGAACTTTATGAAATAGCCTATTCAGCGGTGACAAAGAGATTATGCTTATTCACAGGAACAGGTTTTTCAAAGGCAATAACTGAAAATAAAGTCCCCGGTTGGCAAGAATTACTTGAAATAGCTTGTGATAGATTAGATGGCTTAGATAAAATAAAACATTCATTATTTCCAAAGACAGGCTCAAATCCATTAAGTTTAGAAGAAGCGGCTCAAGTTATTTATATTGAGTATCAAAAAAAGAATAAGGACTTGCATGAACAAATTGCAGATATAATAAAAGAAATTACGTTATCAGGCGATAATACACCAATAGAAACATTTTTGAAAAACAACTCTATTAGGATTATTACAACAAATTACGATAAATTAATAGAAGAAATGCTATCTATCGATAATTGCCAATCATTGGCGCCTGGACTTCCTATTCCAAAATGCTCATCTAATATAAAAATCTATCATGTTCATGGCTCTGTCGATTCATCCAGTAATATGATTTTGACATCAGATAACTATTTTAAATTTATTAATCATGATTCTTATTTTTCTAAAAAAATAAGCTCCATGATTTATGAAAACACTATAGTCATATTAGGTTATTCATTAGGAGATACTAACCTTAAGGCTATTATTAATGAATATACGGCATTCTCAAGAGAAAATGTGATTGGTTCATCTATGTTTTTGGTCTCTAGGCGAGAAGTGGAGCCTTATTTAAAAGAATATTATTTCCATTGCTATGGTATTAGAGTCGTAGATAATTTAGAAACACATGAATTTTTTGAAAAACTTAATTTAAAAGTAAAAGATGTTAAAAAAAGAGCTGAAAGTTCTATTGATAATATTAAAAAAGTCATTCGCGGAACACATTCTTTTTCCAAAAAATTTCTTCAAGTTGAAAATAGCTTTTATGAAATTATTGTGTCATTAGCCGCATTTGGTGCTCGAGTAACAGACAAAAATGCAATGATAATGATTGAGAAAATAATCCAAGAAAAAATTAAGTTAACACGTGGAGATAGCGCTTGGGATCAGTATGTTCATTTAGCAAATTGGCTAATTTATATTGCAACGATTATTGAAATCAAAGATACCTCACTAGAAAAAATATACCTTGAAGCAGTATCACACTCGATGAATCGCATGAGCAAAGATTATTCTAGGGGATATTCATGGCATGCCTATGGGGCATGGAAAAGCAAATGGCCTTCTATTATTGTTTCGAATAGAGTGATGCTTAAAAATTATGTTAGTAACAATATCGCTAATCAAGATGCCGTGAGTTTGGTCGAAAATTTATAAAGCCAAAATTTTTCACAAAAAATGATTCTTATTATCTAATATGCGGTGGTTAATAAAAGACCATAGTGCATAAAATGCACTATGGCCTTTATTATTAATATCAAAAAATAAATATTCAATTAATCATTAGAATGTAAACGCTCAATTTTAGCGCCTAAACCTTGTAATTTATCTTCGATATTTTCATAACCACGGTCGATATGGTAGATGCGATCAACAATGGTTGTTCCTTCTGCAATACATCCTGCAAGTACTAAACTTGCTGAGGCTCTTAAATCAGTTGCCATTACTTGTGCACCAGAAAGTTTCTCAACACCGTGGCATAACACAGTATTACTTTCTATTTCTGCATGAGCCCCCATACGAATTAGCTCAGGAATATGCATAAAGCGATTTTCAAAAATCGTTTCAGTTATCATACCAGCACCTTCTGCTACTAAATTCAGTAGGCTAAATTGTGCTTGCATATCGGTTGGAAATCCTGGATGTGGAGCAGTACGCAAAGTAACCGCTTTAGCGCGTTTACCATGCATATCAAGGCTAATCCAATCTTCACCGGTTTGAATATCAGCACCTGCTTCACGTAATTTCGCTAATACTGCATCAAGTGTATCTGGTTTTGCATTACGGCAAATAACGTGCCCACGTGAAATCGCAGCAGCAACTAAAAAAGTCCCTGTTTCAATGCGATCGGGTAAGATTTGATAAGTTCCACCACCAAGACGCTCAACGCCCTCAATGACAATTCTATCAGTACCAGCACCACTGATTTTTGCGCCTAATGTATTGAGGAAATTCGCAGTATCCTCAATTTCAGGTTCTCTCGCCGCATTTTCGATAATGGTTTTACCCTCAGCTAAAACCGCTGCCGTCATTATAGTAATAGTGGCACCCACACTCACTTTATCCATAACGATATGTGCGCCTTTTAAACGCCCATCGACACGCGCTTTAACATAACCTTCATCAAGCGTTATTTCAGCCCCTAGTTGCTCTAATCCCGTAATATGCAAATCAACTGGTCGAGCACCAATAGCGCACCCACCAGGTAAAGAGACTTGCCCTTGGCCAAAACGAGCAACTAATGGGCCTAATGCCCAAATAGACGCACGCATCGTTTTAACTAAATCATAAGGGGCACAAAATTCATTGATATTACGAGCATCAACAAAAACAGAACCATTACGCTCTACTTTTGTTCCTAAACGATTAAGTAATTTGATAGTGGTATCAATGTCTTTTAGCTTAGGAACATTGGTTAACTCTACTGGCTCTTCGGCAAGGATAGCAGCGAACAGAATTGGTAGTGCAGCATTTTTAGCGCCTGATATCGTGACCTCACCTGATAAACAGGTTGGTCCTTGTACTCTAAATTTATCCATCTGTAGAACTCTCTTTTTATTTTGCTGTACGCTGTATAATACCTACAATCAAAGCCCGCTAAGTTTACGGTCCCTTTTCCACTCTTCAGGTGTGTAGGCCTTAATAGATAAAGCGTGAATACGATTATCTGAAATATATTCCATCAAAGGCGCATAAATGGATTGTTGCTGTTTTACTCTGCTCATTCCTTCAAACATTGCACCAACAACGACAACCTGAAAATGACTACCATCACCGTTTACGATGACTTCATCTAAAGACAAGGCATCCATTAATACTTGCTTGATTTCATTTGTATCCATAATTGCTCAATCTCAACGTTAAAATAATAATCAGTCATCTATCCTAATAGAATCCGACCTACTCTTAAACCATGAAAAACCCCCTTAATAATAAAAATATCATTAAGGGGGTTTTTGATTGCTTAAATTAATAAATAGAATTAAGCAATATTCATTATATTATCAAGGTCATAGAGTGTAATTAAGGTTTGAAAACGCTCACTTACCCCTATTATCTTTAGCGGTCTATTTTCTGCTTCGACTTGTGCTTTATAGTGAACAAAAAGCGCTAAGCCCGTTGAATCAATATGATCTAATGCAGAAATATCAATGCTGTTAATATCGGCTAGTAGTGTTTTACGTTGTTGCCATGCTGGCAGCAACGTTTCTCTATCTAACGAGCCTTGAAAAAAAAGCGTATCGCCTTTCTTTTCAAAGCGTAACGAGGCTGACATCTTATTTTTTCTCATCAAGGGTTATTGGAGTTTTCGCACTGATTTCTAACTGCTTAGTTAAACCATCAACACCTTTAGAACTTAAAATATCTGACCACTCATTTTGTTTAGTGGTAATCATGCTAACGCCTTCTGCAATCATATCGTAAGCTTGCCATTCACCTGTTTTAGTATTTTTACGCCATTGGAAATCAAGACGTACTGGTGGACGACCGTTTTTATCAATAATAGTTACACGAATCGTTAAGTTTGTTTTATCACCAAAAGGTTTTGCTGGCTCAATGCGATATTCTTGACCTTCATACATAGCTAAAGCTTGGCCATAAACTTGCGCAAGATAAGATTCAAATGCGGTGAAATACGCATCGCGTTGCGCAGGAGTAGCATTGCGATAATAAGGACCTAATACTAATGCACCCGCATATTTAATTTGGACATAAGGCAGTAATTCTTGTTGTACGATTTCACGTAAGTATTCAGGATTTTTGCGAATCTCAGGCTGTTCATTTTTTAAACGGCTAAATGTTTTTTGCGCCGCATCATCCATTAATGTGTAAGGGTTGGTTTTATCTACCGCCATCGCAAAAGGCGTAATCACTAATAATGCGACCATCAGTAAGCGTTTAAACATATTTTTCGCTTCCTCTTAAAGTAATATCTCAATAAAGAATACGGCATATTTATACATAAGGTTTAAATACACCGTAAATTAACGATTAAGGTAATGCATGGTGCTCTGGTGCAGGTGCTGTTTCAGATTTTTTTGAATCATCGCCATCACCCGTTTTATAAAGGAATTGACCAATTAAATCTTCAAGTACCATTGCTGAATTAGTATTGGTGATTGTACCGCCATCTTTTAGAAAATCAGAGCCTAGGTCTACATCATAAAAACCTAAATTAAGCGCTAAAAATTGTTCACCTAATAAACCTGAAGTACGAATAGACAGCGAACTGCTTTCTGGAATGTGGTCATAATTCTGAAGAATATCAATTGCAACTTCAGGGCGATAATTACCTTCAGATTCTTCTTTCAAAGTAATTGACGATACACGACCAATGACAACACCACCAATTTTTACAGGAGAACGCTCTTTCAATCCGCCAATATTACCAAAACTTGCATAAACACGATAAGTCGGTTGGTTACCTATCTCTTTTATATCAGCAACTTTTAAGCTAAGAAAAATAACAGCAATAATTGCGATAACAACAAATAGGCCAACCCAAACTTCAATTTTTTTACTTTGCATGACTTAGTTCCCAAACATCAGTGCTGTTAGTACAAAATCTAAACCCAATACGGCTAACGATGAATGAACAACAGTACGTGTCGTTGCTCTGCTAATCCCTTCTGATGTCGGGATTGCGTCATATCCGTTAAAGAGCGCTATCCAAGTGACCGTAATGGCAAAAACGACACTTTTAATAAAACAGTTCACTAAATCTTTTTGCCATTCGATAGAGCTTTGCATGGATGTCCAGAAAAAGCCTTCATCAATCCCTTTCCAGTCCACACCCACAATTGCACCACCAAAAATACCGACAGCAACAAAGATAAGTGATAATAATGGCATGCTAATAAAACCAGCCCAGAAACGAGGTGCAACAACTCGTCGTAAAGGGTCAATTGCCATCATTTCCAAGCTGGAAATTTGTTCTGTCGCTTTCATTAATCCTATTTCTGCGGTTAACGCAGAGCCAGCTCGACCTGCAAATAACAATGCTGTCACGACTGGTCCTAATTCTCTTAGTAAAGAGAGCGCTACCATCATACCAAGGCTTGCTTCTGCACTAAATGTCGTCAAGACAAGGTAACCTTGTAATCCCAACACCATACCAATAAACAAACCAGAGACCATAATAATCAGCAATGATTGCACGCCGACGTTATATAATTGTTTTATCAGTAGAGGCCATTGTTTACGAAATTCAGGCTTACCAAATAGTGCGCGGAAAAGCATAATTCCAGCTCGACCAAAAGTGGCAAAAATCCCTAATGATCGAGCGCCAATACGAGCTAATAATTTACTCACTTACTCATTTCCTCGTCCTAGTAGATCATCCTGATAATCGCCAGCAGGAAAACGGAAAGGCACAGGCCCATCAGCAATACCATCTAAAAACTGTCTTACCTGTTTATCTGTGTTTTCCTCTAACGCTTTTGCACTTCCTTGAGCAATCACTTTTTGCTCTGCAATAATATATGCATAATCTGCAATACTAAGCACTTCGGGTACATCATGAGAAACAACTACACAGGTCACACCTAGTGCATGATTTAACTCATCAATGAGCTTAACGAGGACTCCCATCGTAATTGGGTCTTGCCCAACAAATGGCTCATCAAACAAAATCAATTCAGGATCAAGTGCTATCGCTCTTGCTAATGCGGCTCTGCGTGCCATACCACCTGATAATTCAGAAGGCATCAATTTTGCAGCCCCCCGTAAACCTACCGCCTCTAATTTCATCATCACTGTTGTATGGATTAATGATTCCGGTAAATTTGTATGCTCTCTTAATGGAAATGCCACATTTTCAAACACATTCATATCAGTAAAAAGCGCGCCTGATTGAAAAAGCATACTCATTTTCTTTCTTGCGTGGTACAGCGCAGAACGAGATAACGCAGGAATATTATCGCCATCAAACCAAATTTCACCACTATCAGGCAGAATTTGGCCTCCAATTAGGCGTAACAAGGTTGTTTTACCTATCCCTGATGGCCCCATAATTGCGGTCACTTTCCCTCTTGGTACAACCAGATTTATCTCTGAGAAGATACTTCGGTTACCTCGAGTAAAGTTCATATTGCGCACTTCAATTACATTATCAGATTGTGCGTTCATGAATAAAACATCCTCAAGCCTGTCTGTATAAATGAATTTTTATACTATTTTGGCAGTTCGTTATCTATGTTACAAAGAAATCACCATTATTTAGCAATTTATTGCGCTGTTAATTTTACTTTTCGTGCGCAGCTCGTCAAAATATGGCGGATGAGTAAAAACCTTTTGACAATTATGTTTGTTATCAGCCCTTGTCTTACTGGTTTGCTTTATCTTTCGCTTATTTTTGGAAAACTAATGGCATGTTGCTAACTTTGTCTCTGTTAATTTTTGGGTTGATGTTACTAGTCTATGCGTCAGACAGATTAGTCTATGGTGCTAGTATTTTTGCGCAATCATTAAAAATACCACCCGCTGTCATTGGTATTTTAATTGTAGGTACAGGCACATCATTACCTGAACTTTTTGTCTCAGCGGATGCATCAGTGCATAATTTGCCTGATATCGCTATTGGTACAGCAATTGGTTCAACATTGACTAATCTACTGCTGATCGCAGGAATTGGTTCGATGATTTATCCCATGAATATCCAATCCGCTGTACTTAAAAAAGAGCTACCTTTAATGATTATAGTCATCATGCTGGTGGCTGTTTTACTCTCAAGTGGGAATTTAGGATTAAGAGAGGGTATTTTGCTCTTTTTCATTGGGTTTGCCTCTATCTTCTTAATGATAAAAACAATGCATAAAACGCTAAACCAAGAGCGTCATGTTCTTCCTTTACAAACGTTAACTCGCGTTGAGTTACAAACTAATCCTCGTAACTCTGTTGCCCTTTTTTGGGTCGTTATTGCTCTACTTATCATCCCTGTTGCCACAAGAATGGTGATTGATAACGTTTTTGTTTTAATGCAACAGTATCATATTAGCGGGCTTTTTGTCGGCTTAACATTGCTATCAATCGGGACTAGCTTACCGGAGCTTGCAACCACAATTGTTGCAGCACTCAGGAGAGAAAATGAGTTAGCATTAGGTAATATTATTGGTGCTAATATTTTCAACCTGACATTTGTGCTAGGCATGCCCGCATTATTCTCACCAAGCACCTTAAACTTAAAGGCGTTCTATTTTAGTTTCGCGATATTGGGTATCGCTAGTTTACTTTTCTCACTCTTTTCATTAGGACAAAAACAACGTCTTAATCGAGGAAAAGGGATATTCTTATTAGTTTGCTTTATTGTTTATATTACGGTGTTGTGCATCGCACATTCTCTCTTAACCTAAAATAAATGGTACAAAAAAATGACCGAGTTTGATTTCCAGCAAGCAGGTAAAAAGGTTCTCCATATTGAACGTGAAGGGTTAGCCGAATTAGAGCAATATATCAATGAAGATTTTTCTCAAGCCTGTCAAAAAATATTTCACTGCCAAGGCAGAGTCATCGTGATGGGAATGGGAAAGTCAGGACATATTGGCCATAAAATTGCAGCAACATTTGCCAGCACAGGAACACCTTCTTTTTTTGTACATCCTGGTGAAGCAAGCCATGGTGATTTAGGTATGGTCACAGAAAAAGATATTGTTTTAGCAATATCAAACTCCGGTGAAGCTAGCGAAATCTTAACCCTTATTCCTGTGCTTAAACGCAAACAAATTGTGTTAATTTGCATGACTCGCAGTGAACAAAGCACGATGGGAAAAGCCGCAGATATTCATCTTTGTATAAAAGTACCAAAAGAAGCGTGTCCTTTAGGGCTTG
Source organism: Proteus myxofaciens ATCC 19692 (assembly GCF_001654855.1). GTDB lineage: Bacteria > Pseudomonadota > Gammaproteobacteria > Enterobacterales > Enterobacteriaceae > Proteus > Proteus myxofaciens. Next base: position 28,654 of record NZ_LXEN01000102.1, on the reverse strand, counting down.
CGCCAACAACAAGCACAACAGCTACATTAGTCATGGGAGATGCATTAGCTATCGCATTATTACGAGCAAGAGGTTTTACTGCTGAAGATTTTGCCCTTTCCCACCCTGGAGGCGCTTTAGGTAAAAAATTACTTTTGCATGTCAGCGACTTAATGAATACGAATAATGATATCCCTAGAGTTACAAAAGATGCCACATTACGCGAAGCACTTGTTGAAATAACACGTAAAAAATTAGGTATGACTGTTATTTGTGATGATAATATGTTGATTAACGGCATTTTTACTGACGGTGATTTGCGCCGTATATTTGATTTGGGCATTGATTTAAATAACGCCAAAATCTCAGATGTCATGACAAAAGGCGCTATTCGTATTCGTCCTGATTGTTTAGCGGTTGAAGCACTAAATCTAATGCAAGCCAAACATATCACATCACTCTTAGTGACAGAGCAAGATAGTGATACTCTATTAGGCGTTTTACATATGCATGATTTATTACAAGCAGGCGTTGTGTAAGCTTATTATCACCTATTTAAGGATAAAAATGAATACAGTCATAGAGACGTACTACGGCCCTGTCAGCGAAAATATGATTAAAAAAGCAGAAAAAATCCAATTGCTGATTTGTGATGTTGATGGTGTGATGTCTGACGGATTAATTTATATGGGTAATAATGGCGAAGAGCTAAAAGCCTTTAATGTTCGTGATGGCTATGGTATTCGTTGTTTACTGACATCAGGTATTGAGGTCGCTATTATTACAGGTCGCCAATCTAAACTGTTAGAAGATCGTGCAAAAACTCTGGGAATTACATATCTTTACCAAGGACAGCATAATAAGCTTTTGGCGTATCAACAACTGTTAGATACACTAACCCTTAAACCGGAACAAACTGCTTATATTGGGGATGACCTTATCGATTTACCTGTAATGGAAAAAGTCGGGCTTTCGGTTGCAGTCGCTGATGCGCATCCATTACTCACTCCTCGTGCTGATTATGTCACTCGCATTGCGGGTGGTCGTGGCGCAGTACGAGAATTATGCGATTTAATACTTTTAGCACAAGGTTTACTTGAAGAAGCTAAAGGTCTGTCGATTTAACGTGTAACGATACAGAATGAATAAATTAAAAGCTTGGTTCACCCTGTTTCTTGCCATTATTGTCCTTGGACTCATTGGTTGGAACTACACTAATAACACTGAATTTGATGACGGTAAAATTGTTGACGATGGTCAGCCAACTTATCAATCAAAATCTTCGGTGTCCTTTGTTTATGAGCCAACTGGTATACTAGGATATAAACTTGTTGCTGATGATGTAAAAAACTACGCTCAACAAAAGTTTACTTGGTTTACTAACCCTGTTTTAACGACATATTCGACAACAGGAGAAGCAACATGGACTGTTCGCGCAAATAAAGCCAAGCTAACAAACAGTAAAATGCTTTATCTTTATGGTGATGTGCAAATTGATAGTTTAACGGCTGATTCACAGTTACAACGGATCAGTACCGAAAATGCCATCGCTAATCTGGATACACAGGATGTTTCCTCTGATGATGAAGTGACTATTATCGGCGTCGGACTGAAATCAGTCGGCTTAAAAATGCGAGGCAATCTGCGAGAAAAACAAGCAGAGCTGATTGAGCAGGTGAACACCTATTATGAGATCCCTTATGAATCAAAAAATCCGTAATACACTGATTGTCGGTGCATTATTTACTATAAGTGTACCCGTTATGGCGCTTAAAGATGACACAAAGCAACCTATTGTTGTCAACTCTGAGACTCAGTCACTTAACCTTGAAAAGAACATTACAACATTTACTAAAAATGTTGTGGTAAAACAAGGTTCTATTGATATTCGCGCAGATAAAGTTGTTGTGACTCGCCCTGGTGGTGATTCAAAAAAAATGGTGGTAGAGGCATTTGGTAATCCAGTGACTTTCTACCAGTTACAAGATGATGGCAAACCAATCAAAGGTCATGGCGATAAAATGACTTATGAAATGGATAAAGAGCTAGTGACTCTCACAGGTAAAGCCTATCTTGAACAATTAGATAGCAATATCTCTGGTGATAAAATCATCTACCAAGTACCCACTCAGCAAATGGAAGCATTTAGTAGCAAAGGTAATCAAGTTACCACTGTTTTACTACCTTCTCAGTTGCAAGAGAAAGGTCCTGGTGCTAACAACAAAGGTAAGTAACACTTTATGGCACTGTTAAAAGCTGAACATTTAGCAAAAGCATACAAAGGCCGTACCGTTGTCGGTGATGTTAGCCTTGAAGTTAATTCAGGCGAAATAGTCGGCTTACTTGGGCCTAATGGTGCTGGTAAAACTACGACATTCTATATGGTGGTAGGTATCGTTGCTCGTGATGCGGGTAGTATTACTATTGATAATGAAGATATTACCCTGTTACCGTTACATGAGCGTGCACGCAAAGGTATTGGCTATCTTCCTCAAGAAGCCTCGATTTTTAGGCGTTTGAGTGTGTATGACAACATCATGGGTATCTTAGAAATTCGCCATGATTTGACCGCAGAACAACGTAAAGATCGCGCTGAAGAACTTCTTGAAGAGTTTAACGTTAGCCACTTACGTAATAGCTTAGGTCAATCATTATCAGGTGGTGAACGTCGTCGTGTTGAAATTGCGCGTGCACTTGCAGCTAATCCTAAATTTATTCTATTAGATGAGCCTTTTGCTGGGGTTGACCCAATATCAGTATTAGATATTAAAAAAATTATCCAACATTTACGAGATTATGGCTTAGGTGTTCTTATTACAGATCATAACGTTCGTGAAACTTTAGATGTGTGTGAACGAGCCTATATTGTCAGCCAAGGCCATCTTATTGCTCATGGTTCTCCTGAAGAAATTTTAGAGAATGAACAAGTTAAACGTGTTTATTTAGGTGAAGATTTCCGTTTGTAGTCACTGTCAGTATCAACATGTTTTATATCTCATGGATGACTGTTTAAAAGGGTTTATCGCATTACTATGAAACAAAGTCTGCAACTTCGTCTTAGTCAGCAACTGGCGATGACGCCACAGCTACAACAGGCTATTCGTTTGTTGCAACTTTCTACGCTTGAACTACAACAAGAAATTCAACAAGCTCTTGAATCTAACCCTCTTTTAGAACAAGAAGACGAATTAGAAAATACTCAAGCCGATGATGTTCATGCAGATAACTCTCTTGATTCGGTCACTGAAAATCAAAGTGAAAGTGAGCACGAAGAAATTGATACTCTTGATGCCTTAGAGCAAAAAGAGATTTCTGACGATCTCCCATTAGATACTCAATGGGAAGAACTTTACACCGCAGGTACACCCTCGGGTACAAGTAGTGATTATGGTGATGATGAGCTCCCTCTTTATCAAGGTGAAACGACTGCATCATTACAAGATTATCTTACTTGGCAAGCAGAACTAACGCCATTTTCAGATATCGATAGAGCAATCGCTATCAGTATTATTGATGCTGTTGATGAAACGGGTTATTTAACGATATCAACAGATGACATTCTTGCTGGAATGGGCGATGATGAGTTAGAGCTTGATGAAGTTGAAGCCGTTTTAAAGCGAATTCAACGATTTGATCCTGTTGGTGTCGCAGCTCGCGACTTAAAAGAGTGTCTATTGATTCAGCTTTCTACTTTTTCAAAAGAAACGCCGTTTATTAAAGAAACTCAGCTTGTTATTGAGCACCATTTAGCCTTATTAGGTAATCGTGATTTTCGCCAATTAATGCGTCAAACAAAGTTACGAGAAGAGACGCTAAAATCAGTGATTGAGATAATCCAATCTCTAGATCCAAAGCCTGGCTTAAATATCGATACAGGCGAGTCAGAATATGTTATTCCTGATGTACTGGTAAAAAAATCAGGCGATCACTGGCAAGTTGAGTTAAATACAGATAGCATTCCTCGCTTGCGAATAAATGAGACTTATGCAGCATTAGGTCAATCAACAAAAAATGAAAGTGACGGAAAATTTATTCGTGATAATTTACAAGAAGCTAAATGGCTGATAAAAAGTTTAGAAAGCCGTAATGAGACATTATTAAAAGTCGCTCATTGCATTGTTGATACACAGCAGACATTTTTCGAATTAGGTGAAGAGCACATGAAACCACTTGTTCTCGCTGATATTGCAGAACAAGTAGAAATGCATGAATCCACCATCTCTCGAGTGACAACGCAAAAATTTTTGCATTGCCCAAGAGGAATTTTCGAATTGAAGTATTTTTTCTCTAGCCATGTGAATACTGATAGCGGAGGCGAAGCCTCTTCAACAGCAATTCGTGCTTTAGTGAAAAAACTTATCGCAGCAGAAAACCCAGCGAAACCACTCAGTGATAGTAAACTGGCAAATATGCTCGCAGAGCTTGGTATACAAGTTGCTCGACGCACTGTTGCGAAATATAGAGAGTCATTATCCATCCCGCCTTCAAACCAACGTAAAGAGTTGGTTTGAGCATAATTGAGAAGGAAGACACTATGGAACTTCAAATCACTGGTCATAATATCGAATTAACTGATGCACTGCGTGATACCGTCAAAGCAAAAAGCGCAAAATTACCTCAGTTCTTTGACAAGATTAATAACGTTCAAGTTATCCTGAAAGTCGAAAAAGTGACAAAAATCGCAGAAGCGACAATTCAAGTTAATGGCGGTGAACTTCATGCTTCAGCGGAAGCTGAAGATATGTACGCAGCCATTGATGGCTTAATGGATAAACTGGCTCGTCAATTAACCAAACATAAAGATAAACTGAGACAACATTAATTCATTTCTCATTGAAAAATGGGAATATAATCGGCGATGTTACTGCGTTATCTACGCTACGTTTGCCATTAGCCTAATTAACGCAGTAACAAAGAAACCAGATGTCACAACCGTGGCATCTGGTTTGCTGGTCTAAGTGAATAAGATAATGAACAACGATTTAACGATGAAAATTAGCGACGTACTTTCTCTGTCATGTACGCATAATGATGTACATTGTACGAGTAAAAAGCGCGCGTTAGAGATTATCAGTGAGTTTGCGGCTAAAGAACTCAATTTGCCGGAAACATTGATATTTGAAGCGCTATTAACGCGTGAAAAAGTGGGTACAACAGGAATTGGGGGCGGACTTGCGATTCCCCATGGGCGTATTGAAAGTGATGAAACAGACAAAGTTGTTGGCGTATTTCTTCACCTAAGCGAACCGATTCCCTTCGACGCTATTGATAATCAACCTGTCGATTTATTGTTCGCTTTACTCGTTCCTGCAACACAATGTAAGGAACATTTACACACACTGTCTTTGATTGCAAAACAGTTGGCTGATAAAAATTTATGTCGCCGACTACGCTCCGCACAAAGTGATGAAGAACTTTATCAGATTGTCACAGAATAAACCTAACCCGTTTATTAGGAAGCGAAAGCATACAGTGGAATGTTATTCATCACTGGGAAATAGAAATTAAGAGGAGCTACCTCATGGTGCTGATGATAGTCAGTGGACGCTCTGGTTCAGGTAAGTCAGTCGCGCTGCGTGCACTTGAAGACATGGGTTTTTATTGTGTTGATAACTTACCTGTTATTCTTTTACCTGAGCTTGCTAAAACACTGGCTGAGCGTGATGCTTCTGCTGCCGCAGTCAGCATTGATGTACGAAATATGCCAGAGTCACCGGAGATCTTTGAAAAAGCGCTAGAAAGCTTACCCGCAGAATATTCTCCACAACTCTTATTTTTAGATGCTGACAGAAATACGCTGATCCGTCGCTATAGCGATACGCGTCGTCTACACCCTCTCTCAACTAAAAATCTTTCACTTGAGATGGCAATAGATACGGAAAGCGATCTCTTAGAGCCATTGCGATCACGTGCCGATCTGATTATTGACACATCAGAAATGTCAGTACATGAACTTGCTGAGATGTTACGTACACGCTTATTAGGAAAGCGTGAGCGTGAACTTACTATGGTTTTTGAATCCTTTGGATTTAAGCATGGTATCCCCATTGATGCAGATTATGTCTTTGATGTACGCTTCTTGCCTAACCCGCATTGGGATCCTAAATTACGGCCAATGACAGGCCTTGATCGCCCTGTTGCTGCGTTTTTAGATAGACATACAGAAGTACACAATTTTATTTATCAAACCAGAAGCTATCTCGAACTCTGGTTACCGATGTTAGAAACGAATAACCGTAGTTACCTTACTGTCGCTATTGGTTGTACAGGGGGGAAACATCGTTCTGTTTATGTAGCAGAGCAACTCGCAGATTATTTCCGCTCTAGAGGAAAAAACGTACAATCACGGCATAGAACTCTCGAAAAACGCAAATGACACAATATCGACAAGTCGCGATTAAAAATCGTCTTGGAATGCATGCGAGACCGGCAATGAAATTGTTTGATTTAGTAAAAACATTTCAATCAACCGTTATTTTACGTAACCATGAAGGTGTTCAAGCGCAGGCAGATAGTGTGATAGCAATGTTAATGCTAGATTCAGAGCAAGGCAGTTATATTGACATAGAAGCAACTGGCTCTGACGAAATAGACGCCATTAATGCAATTATTTCGCTCTTTGAGTCTGGCTTTGATGAAGACTAATCATATTAGAAAACAATAGATTAGCGATTCTTAACTAAAGAAGTTGAAAGAGAGTGTGATCACGGCCCCTTTCTTTTTTATGCAGAACCGCCTATTATCAATATATGAGTTTAACAACACCCCCACCTAATCCGTGGGGGTGTTGTTTTGCATTGGAATAAATTGGAGTATGGTATGACAAAGCCAACAATTATCATCAACGAACTTGATGCAGAACGTTTAGATTCATTACTAGAACAACCCGCTTTTGCAGATAGTCCTATTGCAGAAGCATTGAATGAAGAGTTAGATCGTGCTGACATTGTTACACCTGCTGAAATTCCAGCAAACATTGTCACAATGAATAGCAAAGTCCGCTTTATGGATTTAAAAAATAATGAAGAGCGTACACGTACTTTAGTTTACCCTGCTTCATTGAAAGATAGCGCTACAGAGCTTTCTGTTATGGCACCAATGGGTGCTGCATTATTAGGGCTGGCTATCAATGATGAAATCAGCTGGAAGCTTCCTAATGGCCTTGAAACTAAGGTTAAAGTATTAGAAATTCTTTACCAACCAGAAGCTGCTGGTGAATTGCATCGCTAAGCTGAAGGTTCGTGTCTTGTTTGATTTGATTTTATAAGCGCGAAATCTCAGCCCTAACGGGCTGAGATGACGGTAGCTTATCGATAAAACAGCGAGAATATTATTCTCCTGCAATACTCATCTCAGGAATTAATAAAGAACCGCACTGAATATTACTTCGAGTTTCAATATCATCACCAATAGTGGCAATATTTGCCCACATATCTTTCAGATTTCCGGCTATAGTCACTTCGCTAACAGGATATTGGATTTCACCATTTTCAACCCAAAAACCACCCGCGCCACGTGAATAATCACCCGTAACCGTACTAACCCCTTGTCCCATTAATTCGGTAACTACAAGCCCTGTACCCATTTCTTTAAGTAATGCATCAAATGAAAGCCCCTGCCCTGGAATACGCCAATTGTGAATACCACCAGCATGACCATTACTTTTTAAACCTAATTTTCTTGCTGAGTATGTAGTTAATAACCACTCTTGTAATATACCGTCTTTGATAATCTCAGCATCGGCAGTGCGTACACCTTCGCTATCAAAAGGTGTTGATGCCAGTCCACCTAATAAGTGTGGCTGCTCTTGAATATTGAGCCATTGTGGAAAAATTTGTTTTCCTAGGCTATCAAGTAAGCAAGACGACTCGCGATAAATCATACTCCCACTAATCGCGGCAACTAAGTGACCAAAAATGCCTGTGGCAACGTCTGCTGAAAAAATCACCGGCGCTTTCATTGTCGGTAACTTACGTGGTGAAAGGCGAGATAATGTGCGACGAGCACACTCTTTACCGACCCATTCTGGTGATTGTAATTCATCAAAACGACGGCTAATGGTATACGCATAATCACGTTCCATATCATCATCTTGGCGAGCTATCACACAGCTAGACATAGAATAGCGTGATGAAGAATAACTTTTTAATAACCCAAGACTATTACCGAAAACACGTGTTCCACTATGGCTATTGAAGCTTCCGCCTTCTGTATTTACGATACGACTGTCACTGTCTAATGCTGCTTTTTCAGCCCGTGATGCTAACTCAATCGCTTTATCTGCCGTAATATGAGTTGGATGGTAGAGATCAAGAAAAGGCGCATCAAAAGCTAGCAGTTCTTTATCAGCGGGTCCCGCATATGGATCGACAGAGGTATAGCGAGCAATATCAACTGCGGCTTGTACAGCGCGTTGTATCGCTTCTGGGCTTAAATCAGTAGAAGAGGCACTGCCTTTACGCTGTTGTTGATAAACGGTGATACCTAAAGCGCCATCACTGTTAAATTCAACATTTTCAACTTCGCCATAACGTGTGCTTACACTAATTCCTGTTGATTTATTGATTGCTACCTCAGCGCCATCACTTTGCGTTGCGGCAAGCTCTAATGCGAGAGAAACTGCGTCTTCGAGCTGTTTTACCTGATCTGTATTATTCATTGAGAACCATTTTCCTATGGAGAACATCACTTTTTACTTATTTTTAGCAAAGTAAATCAATTGACAGGTGGTCAACAAGCGATTTTCCCAGTTACAATAGAAGATATATGAATGTTAACACCCGTCGGGCTTTTGGTCATTCACCAAATCACACTCCCGGCTTACTCTGCAACAGGAATTATGATTATGGCAAAGCAGCCAGAAGAGTGGCATTACCTCAACCCTGAATTCGACAACACGCCTTTAGAAGAGGAAGAAGACGATGAAATTATTTGGGTTAGCAAAAGCGAAATCAAGCGTGATGCCGAAGCACTGAAAAAATTAGGTACTGAATTAGTTGAATTAAGTGCCCAAGAGTTAGAGCGAGTGCCTTTAGATGAAAAATTATTGGCATCCATTAAATTAGCCCAAAAAGTACAACGAGAAGCCCGTCGTCGCCAAATTCAATATATTGGCAAATTACTGCGTAATGTGGATGAAGAGCCTATTCGTCAAGCACTAGATAAACTGAAAAATCGTCATAATCAGCAAATTCTTGTGTTGCATAAACTTGAAGACTTACGTATTCGTCTTGTTGAAGGCGGTAATGAAGTGATTGAAGAAGTGGTTGCTCTATATCCAATGGCTGATCGTCAGCAATTGCGTACGCTTATCCGTAATGCGAAAAAAGAGAAAGAAGGTAATAAGCCACCAAAATCATTCCGTTTACTATTTCAATATCTAAAAGATCTTTCTGAATCAGCATAAATTTTATATTTATGCTTTATACTGAAAACGCAGTGTAAAAAACTCACCACTGCGGTTTTCAGCAATAATTATCTAGCACTTATGATCACAGTAAAAAATCAGCATATCATCACCAAGTTGCCGCTGTGCTTCGCGCATAATATCCATCAAGGGTTGAAATGCATCAGAGTGGTGAGGAAAATGCTTGAAGATAATTGTTACAGGTAACTCAATCTCACCAGTTAACACATCCCATAACGCATCTAAATTTGCGCCAAAATCATCAAACAGATGAAATTTTAACGCGAATTGACGATAAAATGCGTCTCTATCTGTAAGTGTTTTAAAATCAAACGTTATTTGTTTCATTAAGGTGATACTTTTTCCATCGTACGATAATGATCTGTTGTTACATAGATCAATTTATCATTAGAAAATAACAGTCTATCACTGCCTCTATGACCACATTGATAGTTAACATCGGCTTCAAACCATTGACGCCCAGGTTGTTCTGGTAACTGCTTTTCTCGATTCATAAAGCGATCGCCACCTATAGCCCTCCCTGGTAATACGTCACATAAATTGCCTGCTTTCGCATTCCAACCAGCTTCTCTGGCCTCTTTTTTGGTTATATAAAAATCGGGTAACTTATCATGACGTTGTAGATAGTTTACAACACTGTCTATTTGCGTTTTTTCATCAATAGGCAGTGGTTTTTGAGGTAATGAGTCATGATTTGAAGCCGTTGAAGTTGGCTCTGATACTGGTGGTGTTGGCGACGCTTTATCAGAAAGCAATCCTTTATAAAGCACACCAAATAAAATAATAACGATAATAAGAACAGGTAATAAACGTTTCCCCATGAGCTAACTCCCTTCACCTTATATTGAAACGAAAACTCCATCTTACGATGGAGCCTAAAAAGTATATTACAACAACTATAGCAGTGATTATGCAGTACCGCCTACCGTAATTTTATCTAGCTTCAATGTGGGTTGCCCTACCCCTACAGGTAAACTTTGACCTTCTTTACCACAAACGCCAACACCTTTATCTAACGCAAGATCATTACCCACCATAGACACTTGTTGCATAGCTTCAATACCAGAGCCAATCAATGTCGCACCTTTAATCGGTTTGGTTATCTTGCCATTTTCAATCAAATACGCTTCTGATGTTGAAAACACAAACTTACCTGAAGTGATATCTACTTGCCCACCACCAAAGTTTGGCGCATAGATACCGTGTTCTACACTCGCAATAATTTCTTCTGGTGATGATTTGCCTGCTAGCATATAAGTATTCGTCATTCGTGGCATAGGTAAGTGAGCATATGATTCACGACGCCCATTACCTGTTGGCTCAACGCCCATCAAACGCGCATTCATCTTATCTTGCATATAGCCTTTTAAGATGCCGTTTTCAATCAACACATTATATTGACCAGGGACACCTTCATCATCAATTGCTACTGAGCCTCGACGACCTTCTATTGTGCCATCATCAACGATAGTACATAAATCAGATGTCACTTTATCGCCAATGCGACCAGAGAATACAGATGTTTCACGGCGATTAAAATCACCTTCTAGCCCGTGTCCCACAGCTTCATGTAATAACACACCTGGCCAACCTGCGCCCAATACCACAGGCATAGTACCTGCTGGCGCTGCAATAGCGGATAAATTGACTAATGCCATACGAACAGCTTCACGCGCATAAGTAGTCGCATGGCTTTCGCCCTCAGCATTAGTTAAAAAGAACTCATAACCGAAACGACCACCGCCACCGCTGGCACCACGTTCACGTTTGCCATCCTCTTCAACTAAAACACTAACAGAAAGACGAACAAGAGGACGAACATCTGCCGCTAAAGTGCCATCAGTCGCTGCAACTAATACATGTTCATATACACCCGTTAATGAGGCATTAACTTGTTTAACGCGTTTATCTTCTGCTCGTGCGACTTTATCTACTTCATGCAATAGCGCGATTTTTTCTTCGCGAGATAAACTTTGTAGCGGATCGTTTAAACTGTACAGTGGGGAATGTTGGATAGCGCCTAATGCATGGATATGTCCATTACCTTTAGCTTGAACAATACTTCGTGCTGCATCTGCGCTTTTATTGAGTGCGTTAAGTGTTAACTGATCTGCGTAAGCGAAGCCGGTTTTTTCACCGTAAATCGCTCTAACACCTACCCCTTGGTCAATATTGTAAGAGCCATCTTTAATAATTTGATCATCAAGTACCCACGCTTCGTGATAGCTTGATTGAAAATAAAGATCACCATAATCAATTTGACGCTGTGCAAGCTGCTCTAGTGTTGATGCTAAATCATCTAAACTAAGGTTATTTGCTTCCAACAGACTTTCGCTGACAACAGCTAAACTCATAATTCTTTTTTATCCTTAACTTTTTTGATTAAGTGGGTGAGTTTAGGGCGAAAACGATTATGTTTTACAACCCGTATTTGCTCACGCATACCTTCTAGGCTATCTACGCTAATATTAAGTGCTAACGCGCTAACCGCATCAGGATTTTTTTTCAGCACTTTACCCCAGCCATCAACAGCCATTGTATGACCCCAAGTACGGCGGGTATCATGAGCCCCCACTTGTGCTGGTGCTAAAATAATACATTGATTTTCAATTGCACGAGCACGTAATAATGGCTCCCAGTGCGCTTTGCCGGTTAAACGCGTAAAAGCAGCAGGCACGGAAATTATTTCTGCGCCTTTTTCTCGTAATGCTTGAAAAAGTCCAGGGAAACGTAAATCATAACAGATAGTTAATCCTAATTTACCCACGGGTGTATCTACTACGGTGATACGTTCACCGCGCTGATAAATCGCAGATTCATTATATTCACCTTGCTCGTCATCAATATTCACATCAAACATATGAATTTTGTCATAACGAGCGCGGATTGTCCCTTCATCATCAAAAACCAAACTACTACTGGTTATTAATTCAGGTGAATCGCGACTAATAAGTGGCATAGAACCGACTAAGATCCATACTTTATAGTGCTGTGCCATTTTAGAAATAGCTTCCTGCAAAGGACCTTTTCCCTGAATTTCAGCATATTTATGATAATCTTTGGAACTGGAAAAAAGTAACGCATTTTCAGGTGTTAGTACTAGCTTAACTGAATCGGGTAATTGCTTAATCTGTTGCTCTATTTGTGCCAGATTATGTTTTGTATTTTTTCCACTACAAAGTTGCAAAAGTGCGACATTAACTTTTTTCATAATGCCTGATCCTCTTTAAGCTGACGCAATACTTCGTCAATTTTGGGTTGTTCCATCGTTCCGGTGACATGATAACGTATAACTGAAATTTTACCCCAAAGCGGTCCCAGAACTTTCGATGCAGCAAATACCGCGGCGCCTGCAATAGGGTTAATAGCAAAGGCAGTCGCAACACCCACCGTAGCTGAAATTTCTGGCGTTACAACAACATGTAGGTCCATTTTTTGTTTCAATAAATCTACGGTACCATTGATACTAATATCAGCAATCACACCATCAACAAAAACCTTATCTGCATTCATAATGCCTTGTTTGATAGTAATGTCACTCTTAATAGAGTCATATTCGAAATTATCACTGAAGGTATCTCTGAAATCTAATTGTAACTTACGCAATAACGCATCAAAGCTCACCAATCGTAATAATTTACCTGCTTCACCGACATCAACTTTTTCAATACGTCCTTTGCCTAAATATGAATCAATCTTGCCATTAAGCGTACCAAGAGAGAAATTCCAAGGCGTATCTTGCCACTGTAAATTAAAATTAGCGGTTAAAGGCGATTGCACAATTGGAATGATATAACCAAAGTAAGCAGCTAACTCGTCAACTTCTTCTGCATTTAACTTGCCTGTTAATGTGGTGCTATTTTTACCTGTTGAACTTTCAGACCAAGTCCCAGTTAGCGTTAATTTACCGCTACTATTTTCCAGTATGCCGTTTGTTAATAGCAGTGAACCATCTTTATGAGATAAATCACCTTTCATTTTTCCTAGCAATAAGCCATTTATCCAGCACTCTTGGCATTGAAAATTAATATCGGGAATATTCTTCATTAAAATGACAGGTTTATTCGTATTCGCCATTTTTAATGTTGTTTTTTCTTTTAGCGGTGTTGCCCCATTAAAATAGAGGTAATGAATATTCGCTTGCCATATTGCTTCATTATTTGGAATAAATAAATCACCACGTAATTCACTGCCCGCAAATGACAATTTCATGCCATTATTAACACGCATAATTTCTGTTTGTGGGTTATTCCATTGTTGTCCAGCTAAATTTAAATCAGGTAAGCTAATATGCACATTATTAGGAATAGCGATTTCGTTCTCAGATGATGGTAATGCACCAAATGCCATAATTGTAGGTAACCATTTATCACCATTTATTCCTTTTAGTGCGATGGTTAGCCGCTCTTGAGAACCCAACTTAGGTAATTCTATTGAGGATGAAACTAAATTACCTTGCACTAAACGAAGTGGTTTACCAAGAGCCCATTGGCTATTTAAAGCCCATTGATCTTGCGCATTTGCGCTAATATCTAACCGCTCGCTATTACCTGTTGCCAATACTTTAATTAACGATGAATTAGCCAAATCTTGATTATCTGGCGCGGTAAGCTGGCTTTTTAATGCGCTGATATCACCCGTTAAATTAACTTGATAATTAACATCTTCTTTTTCAGGGATTTTAACGTTCACATCACTTTGCCAAGGTATAACCCCTGATACTTTTTGTTTAATATCAGCGGGTATTCCAGCAATCTTTTGAATATCCCAACGCCCTTTTAATCCAATATCGACTTGATAATTTTCGTTATTATTTTGACTCGTAAATGAAAAATCAATGGGTTGGCCTAGCCAATTAGCGGTTAAGATATCGCTCTCAAGTTTGTCGTTATAATAACGAAACTCACCTGTAACATCGTCTAAAGTGGTGCCCATAAAGTCGAGGTTAACGCTATTATTTTTTAAATTAACCTTTCCTGATGCAACGACATCTTCACCATCGAAAGGAATATCAAGGTGCAATGTGCCAATCACTTTTTCAGCGATTTGTAACTCTTCAAGTGTATGACCAATACTGACCATTTGAGACTGTAAAAAGTAATCTTTAAGCTCTGTTCCTGTCGCTTCAATATCAGCATCAATGACGATTTTGTCTTTTTGGTAACTTTCAATCACCGCACTCACATCTGTGGCTTTAGCAGTACCAACATTGACACTAGGTGCAAACATCCACAAACCGTCATTTTTAAAATCTAAATTAATATCAAGATCAAATAAGGCAGGCCATTCACTATCATATTTAAAAGTCGCATGTTTCACAGGCGCATAAACTTGGAATCGTCCACTTTGATTTTCAAAAGGGAAATCAGCAGGTGCGCCATGAAAGAGAAATGTTCCATTCTCAATATCGCCAGCAATAATGGCATTAGAGAGATATTCAGTTAAGTTTTTACCTACATAGCGCTCAGGTAAATAACGCCAAGCATCACCTGCATTAGAAACTCTTACGCCTGTTAAAATAGAAAGAAGTTGTTTGTCACCTTGTTTTTCATAGCGGAAATCACCATTTACCCATGCTGATGTAGCTTGAATATCGAGCCCTTGGCTCCACAGTGAAATATCATCTTTTTGATGTTGCCAATAAAGTGTGCCGCTCCCGCTTTTGATATTTAAAGGTGCTTGAAATAATTCGCCTGTATCAACCTCGCTATCTTTTAATGCAAAATTCAATTGACCATTTTGCATACTCCCTTTTAGGTGACCATTAAAATGCTCAACAGAAGGGATTTCTTGCCAACGTTTCCACGCAACATCTTTCCATTTAATATCAATAGCACTATGCGAAAAATTATTCGGAGTGAGATCAAGTGCGAAATCGCTGACCATGCCTGAAAATTGTCGATATTGCCATTGTTGAACGAAATCAGGGGTTAAAAATGAAAATAACGGTAATAATGCATATAGTCGGTCTAGCTCAATATTTTTAGCACGAATTCGCCATGCTTCATTATTTCCGTTATCTTGTGGTTGATAAAGCACAGCCAAATATCCATCAGGCCACTCACCACCATCCATTGTGATTTTACGTGTATAAGGAACATCAGCAAGCCAGCCATTTTCTTGGCGTCGCATGCGTAAAATCAAATCTTCAACTTTTAGCTCATGGGGTGTATTGCCACTCAACCAATTCATTTCACCTTGATGAATTTGTAGTTGACTACCGACAACACGCCCTTTTGCTATTTCAACCCAATTCGATAAGCTTGCTTTAGCCTTTTTAAACCCGCTGTTACTTTTTACCCATTGACTTAGCCAAGGGGAAATATCGACATCATCAGCATTAAGAAAAATTTGTCCATGATCGATAATCCCTTCTTTTGAGGTAAAAAGATCAAGACGAAGAGTCAAACCACCATAATGGTTTAGCGAAGTATCAAGCGTGACATTACCTTGCGCACGATGTCGGTTTTTTTGGTTCAACCACATTAATTCAGGCACATGCAATGTACTGGTATCACCAGAAGGCGTTAAAAAGGTAAACCGACTATTTACCAGTTTAAAGTGGTCAAACTGCTGAAGAAAGAGAGAGGAAATATCATCCGGTTTTGTTAATTCAATATCGCCACTTTCTCCTGTAAAAAGAGGCTTGCGATAATCAACATACAGTTTTTCAAAGGTTATTTCTGGAAAATAGAGACGAAAAGCCAATAGAGAATGCCACACATCAAGCGATAATGTAATTTGTGATGCACTCACATCAACATCTTGATGATCAACATGAAATCCTTCAATTTGGATATCAGGACCAAAAGTTTGCCATTCGCCTTTTATTTTTGTCAGTGTCACTGGGCTATTGAGCTTTTTAGATAAATAAGCTTCAATTTCTGGCCGATAATGATCTAAGCGAGGCAGAAAGTAGCGAAATCCACTTAATATTAAGGCAAAAATGATTAGAAAAAAAACTGCTAATAAAAACAGGTATTTTGGCAGTTTCTTCATTACTTTTGTCTCCTTTCTACCACCATAGTCATTATAAGTATTTATCCATTACATCATCACCACATCAAATTGTTCTTGGCTATAAAGCAATTCAGTTTGTACTTTTACTTGTTTACCAACAAAAATTTCTACCTCTGCTAATGCATGAGATTCATCGCCACGCAACGCTTCTGAAACTGTTATTGAGGCATAAACAAGAAAACGATCAGCATCAATGGTTTTATGAACTCGCACAATTTCTCGTAAAATTTCATAGCAAACTGTTTCAACCGATTTTACTGTGCCACGACCTTGGCACGTTGGGCAATCATCACACAATACGTGCTCAAGACTCTCACGCGTTCTTTTACGTGTCATTTCAACAAGCCCTAATTGAGAAAAACCATTAATCGTTGTTTTTACTCTATCTTTGCTTAAAGCTTGTTCAAGTGAAGCAAGAACTCTGCGTTTATGCTCATCATTATTCATGTCAATAAAATCGATAATGATAATGCCACCTAAGTTACGTAATCGAAGTTGTCGAGCAATGGCTTGGCTCGCTTCTATATTCGTATTAAAAATAGTCTCTTCTAAATTGCGATGTCCAACAAATGCACCGGTATTAATATCAATCGTTGTCATTGCTTCAGTTTGATCGATTATTAAATACCCTCCTGATTTTAATTCAACTTTACGCTCTAATGCTCGTTGAATTTCACTTTCGACACCATAAAGATCGAAAATAGGCTGATTACCTTGGTGTAATTCAAGTTTAGCCGTTAATTCAGGAATATATTCACCTATAAATTCTTGTAATTGATTGTAGGTTAAATTTGAATCAACACGAATACTATCTAATTCAGCAACAGCAAAGTCACGTAAAATTCGTTGCGCGAGCGCTAATTCACCATAAATTTGAATACGCGTTTTATTTCTTTTTTTGCGCTCAATGATTTTATTCCATAAACGCTTAAGAAAGGCTGCATCTTGCTTAATTTCATTTTCGCCGATACCTTCCGCAGCTGTACGAATAATAAAACCACCATTTTCGTCACAGTATTCTTCAACAAGATGTTTTAAACGTTCTCGTTCTTCTTCACTCTCAATACGTTGAGAAACTCCCACATGAGAAGCACCAGGCATAAAGACCAGATAGCGTGATGGCAATGTAATATCAGTCGTTAAACGAGCCCCTTTTGTACCTATCGGATCTTTAACGACTTGGACGATTAGGTCTTGCCCTTGATGAACTAGCTGAGCAATATCGCGCACATTGAATTTTTGCTGTTCTTCACCCGCAATACATTCTGTGTGAGGCATAATATCAGAAGCATGTAAAAAAGCGGCTTTATCAAGCCCGATGTCAATAAATGCTGCTTGCATCCCGGGTAATACACGGCTCACCCGACCTTTGTAGATGTTTCCGACAATCCCGCGTTTAGCCTCCCTTTCAATGTGAATCTCTTGAAGTATGCCACCTCGAATATAGGCAACACGCGTTTCAGAGGGCGTCACATTAACTAATAATTCTGCTGTCATGACATTTCTCTCTCGTTTATTAGAGACAAAAATTGCGTTATCAACGCTTCGGTCTCAACAAGAGGTAATCCGACAACTGCGTGATAACTTCCCTCAATCCGTTGTACAAAGCGACCTCCTTTTCCTTGAATGCCGTAAGCTCCCGCTTTATCCATAGGCTCTCCTGTTTCGATATAAGCCTCTATTTCGTTATCTGTCATTTTCCTAAAAGAAACATCTGTTACAACGAATTGGCTCAATGTTTGATGTTTATCAGAAATAGCGACAGCGGTCATCACTTGATGTGTTGAGCCAGAAAGTAGATGTAGCATTTGCTTAGCATGTTGCATATCACGAGGTTTTTCTAAGATATTGCCTTTATAAACAACAATGGTATCTGAGCCTAAAACAGGATAATCACTGGAAGTTTGTCGTACACCTTCTTGTGATTTCTCTATTGCTAAACGTGTAACATAATGCTCAGGGGATTCACCTTGTTGCCAGATTTCATCAATTGCGGGAGTGACAATACTAAATTCAACATCTAATAGCGCGAGAAGTTCTCGTCGTCTTGGTGAGCTGGAAGCAAGGTAAAGTGTAACCACTGATAGAATCCTCATGACGGTTGTCTAAAGCACCGCCATGATCCAGTAAACTTAGTGGACTGAAAATTGATGACGGACTTTGCGAAGCAAAAAAAAGAGCCATGGCCAAAGAATACCACTGACTGGGCTATTCCAGAACACTTGTGGGTAAAAAGTCACGGGTGATAACAAAAATTCTGCCCAAAATACAGCAAGATCAACAACAACAATCGCTAACATGACTACTAAAGCTTGTTGCCATAATGCAAGATTACAAAATAGCTGATATTTAAAAGCGATAATATAACTTACTAAAGTATAGGCTAATGCATTAACACCTAGTGTTGTTCCTTGAACAAGATCTATAATTAAGCCAAGTACAAAAGCGGTTCCTACACTCACACGATGAGGAATTGCTGTTATCCAATAAATAAGAAATAACATAGGCCAAATAGGACGATATATCTCTAATTGCTCAGGCCATGGCATTATCTGTAAGACTAATGCAATGAGAAAAGAGAGCCAGATAACCCAGCGTCCACGGCTTCGATAAGGGTTCATCTTAACTATCTACCTCTATTTTCAACAGGCGGATTAGGTTGCACAGACGAATTCGTTTTATCTGGCACTGTAGCTCTATTATTCGGCTTTTGCGTATTTGGCTTTTGTGACTCTGGTTTTGATGTATCTTCGACAACAGGATCTTGCGATAAAGAAAGCGGCAATGGAGGCCCTGCTTGCTCATAGTTAGGTAAAACTTGAGGCATCAACTGCATTAAACGCTCATTCGCGGCATGATAAACTTCAGAAGGTAATGGTGGCTCGCCCTTCTTATCAGTAGCGTTCCATAATAACAATAAATAGCGTAAGCGTTGTAACTCAGCAGAAGGTCTTACATTAATAACAGAATAAGCGCGTTGGTTATCAACATTAACTGAAGAGACAACCCCGACCGGATAACCTTCAGGAAAGCGTCCACCTAGTCCTGATGTCACCAAGACATCACCAACACGGATATCGATATTAGCAGGCAATGCTTCTAATACTAAATCATCAGAACAACCCGCACCTGATGCAATAACACGAATATCATTACGCAATACTTGTACTGGTAAAGAATGAGATGTATCACAAATTAAAAGTACACGGCTAGTTAATTCACTTACGGCAATAACTTGTCCGACAACACCTTTATCACTAATAACGGGCTGTCCTTCATAAACACCATCATTAGCGCCCTTATCAATAACGACTTGATCTCGATAAGGTGTACTATTGCCAGAAAGAACTTGTGTCACAGTCATTTGTTCATTTTGGCGTAAAGGTGAACCAAGTAATTCTCGTAAGCGAGCATTTTCTTGCTTAAATTGCTCAAGCAATTGGCTTTCGCCACTGCGCACTAGCAACTCTTTTCTCAAAGCTTGATTCTCAAATTGTAATCTTTCGCGTGTCGCAAATGTGTCAGAAATTTGGTCCAGAAAACGACGAGGCCCATTTGCAAGAAAATAGAAGGGGCTAACAGCAGTATCTAAATACTGGCGGACTTTAGAAAATGCACCGATACGATTATCTGCAACCAATAATACGATAGCAATAATAACAGCGATGATTAATCTTAGTTGCAGGGAAGGACCCCGACTAAAAATAGGCTTCATAAAATCTAAGATAACTCACACGGAAAATAAAAAAATAGGTATAAATCTTCTTATCAAGGGGGAATCCGTTCTCCCTTGTGAGAATTAATTTCAATCTTCGCTAAAGAGATCGCCACCGTGCATATCGATCATTTCTAGCGCTTTACCACCACCACGAGCAACACAAGTCAGCGGATCTTCAGCAACGATAACAGGAATACCGGTTTCTTCCATTAATAAACGATCCAGATTACGCAATAATGCGCCACCACCAGTTAAGACCATGCCACGCTCTGAAATATCAGAAGCAAGTTCAGGAGGACATTGCTCTAAAGCAACCATTACAGCACTGACAATCCCCGTCAATGGTTCCTGTAATGCTTCCAGAATTTCATTAGAGTTCAATGTAAAGCTACGTGGCACACCTTCTGCTAAGTTACGACCACGAACTTCAATTTCATTGACTTCATCAGAAGGGTAAGCAGAACCAATTTCATGTTTGATACGTTCTGCGGTCGCTTCGCCGATTAATGAGCCATAATTACGACGAACATAATTAATGATAGCTTCATCAAAACGGTCACCACCAATACGAACAGAAGAAGAGTAAACAACACCGTTAAGCGAAATTACAGCAACTTCCGTTGTACCACCACCAATATCAACAACCATTGAACCTGTCGCTTCAGAAACCGGTAAACCAGCACCAATCGCCGCTGACATAGGTTCTTCAATTAAGAAGACTTCTCGAGCACCAGCGCTTAATGCAGATTCGCGAATCGCTCTACGTTCAACTTGCGTTGCACCTACCGGCACACAAACCAATACACGAGGACTTGGACGCATAAAGCTGTTGTTATGAACCTGTTTTATGAAGTGTTGGAGCATTTTTTCGGTTACATAAAAATCAGCAATTACACCATCTTTCATAGGACGGATAGCTGCAATATTCCCAGGGGTACGCCCTAACATTTGTTTGGCTTCATGCCCTACCGCTGCAACACTTTTTGATGTTCCAGCGCGATCTTGACGAATAGCAACAACAGAGGGTTCATCGAGAACAATGCCCTGCCCTTTGACATAAATAAGGGTATTGGCGGTACCCAAGTCAATAGACAAATCGTTGGAAAACATGCCACGAAATTTTTTAAACATACGAAAGGATAATCCTGCAAGCCGGGACGGAAAAATCCGTCTACTCTACCAACCACAATAAGTAGCGACAAGGCGCGATTCACTACTTAGCTAAAAGTGGACACGTGAATAATCTTAAAGGCACAATATTCTACGTTACTTTTCCCAATTGGAGCAGAAAAAAACTGCATAAAAATGGGCTAATTAAATCGATTAACGTATAAAGTTGACTCTATGCTGTACATATTTAATTTAATCACAATAAAAACAACGTAAATATCAACAAAAATATTACTGTGTTGACACACTGTGACCCAAAAATATTACCGCAAGTTCAAATAAAATTTAATCATTCGATTATTTACCTTGGATCATTTTAAGACAACACATTGCCAACACTTTCGGAACAAGATGAAAGGCTATTTTTAAATCCAATCGTAAAACATTAAAGGCGTTATTTCATAATCAAGAGACAAATCTCAGAATAATCTTTGCTGTAATAAACGTAGAACCCCTCGTTTATACACTAAATAGTATTAATTTGTCTCATTATTCCAAGAGATATTGTGCATAATCACAACGAATTGATGAAAATCACCTATCATGACAAAATTAGAAATAGAGAGGAGAACATCATGAAAGCACTACTCGTTGAACAGCATGGCGATAAACTTCTTGCTAATGTGCAAAATATTGATGAAGCAAGATTGCCTATACACGATATTATCGTCGATATTCATTACTCCACCTTAAACTATAAAGATGGGCTCGCAATTACAGGAAAAGGCAAAATACTTCGTCAATTACCCATGGTGCCTGGTATCGACTTTGCTGGTGTTGTTCATCATAGCGAAGACTCTCGTTTCCATATTGGGCAACATGTTTTATTAACCGGTTGGGGTGTTGGTGAAAGTCATTGGGGTGGATTAGCGCAAAAAGCGGGCGTTAAAGGTGATTGGTTAACACCTATTCCTAATGGTTTATCATTAAAGAATGCGATGATAATTGGTACCGCAGGTTTTACCGCTATGCTTTGTGTCATGGCCTTAGAGCAAGGCGGTATTACACCTCAAAGTGGTAATATTCTAGTCACAGGGGCTAGTGGTGGTGTAGGTAGTACTGCAATTAGCTTGCTAACCCAATTAGGCTATCAAGTGACTGCGCTAAGTGGTCGTTCAGCAAATCATGACTATTTACGTCGATTAGGCGCACAAGATATTTTAACGCGTGAAGAATTAGAGCAACAAGGAAAAGTGCTAGATAAACAGCGTTGGGCTGGTGCAATTGATACTGTAGGTGGTCAAATTTTAGCAAATGTTTTATCACAAACACATTATAACGGAACAGTTGCAGCGTGTGGATTAGCCAGTGGAATTTCATTACCAACCACAGTGATGCCTTTTATTCTGCGAAATGTTCGTCTACAAGGTGTCGATTCTGTCTATTTTCCTGCTGATAAGCGTCCTCAAGTTTGGCAACGTTTGCTAGAAACATTACCAGAAAGCTTCTATCAACAAGCCATGACGGAGATTGCCTTAGAAGAGTCGCCCCATTATGCTCAAATGATGATAGACAACCAAGTAACAGGTAGAACACTCGTTAAGCTTTAATCGATTATCATCTATCCGTATATTTTCGGCATTAAATACGTTAATTTAATGCCAAATTCGCGGTTTTATTTTATTACACACAACGAAAGGTGTGATCTAGATCACATTTTAAAGATATATTAACGATCCATCTCTTAGAAAATTATATTTCCTGTCACATCAATAAATAACGTGATGTTATGATTATTTTTTAAACGGCAGATAGTTTTGTTTTCTCATGGTTACATTCTTGTAAAATCCTTTAACTTTTTATCAAAATATTTCCTTTTCTTCCTGATTAGACCAGTATTTTGCTGTTATCTTCTGTGAAATGTCTATAATGTCCGGCTTTGTGATATGAATCGTCACATTGGACAGAATAAAAGATGACAAAATCAAAATCACAGGTTATTTTGTCATTTCGTTGACGAATTGACGGAGATAGAAGCATAATGTCGGAAAATTTTCATATTTTGCTAATCAATGGTCCAAATTTAAATCTGCTTGGTACCCGAGAGCCAGAAACTTATGGACACCTAACTCTGGATGATATCGTTCAAAGTTTGTCAGCGGATGCTAAGGCATTAAATGTGAAACTCAGCCACTTTCAGTCTAATGCTGAATTTGAGCTAATAAATAAAATTCACGCAGCTCGGGAAAATGTTGATTATATATTAATTAATCCCGCTGCTTTTACGCATACCAGTGTTGCACTGCGTGATGCACTTTTAGGGGTGAATATTCCATTTATTGAAATTCACCTATCCAATGTCTACAGTCGGGAACCATTCCGTCACCATTCTTATCTTTCTGATATCGCAACAGGCGTCATCTGTGGATTAGGTGCAGAGGGTTATCGATTTGCTTTACAGGCAGCGGTTAGCCGCTTGTCTTAATAAAAAACATCAAAAAGAGTACGGAATCAACTCATGGATATTCGTAAAATCAAGAAACTGATCGAGCTGGTCGAAGAGTCTGGCATTTCTGAACTGGAAATTTCTGAAGGTGAAGAGTCAGTACGCATTAGTCGTAACTCTGGTAATCAGGGCCAAATGGCTCCTCAGCAATATTTTGCGGCACCAGCAGCACCTCAACCTGCATTAGCAGCTGCTGTTGCACCTGTAGCGCCAGAAACTCCTGCTGCTACAGCGCCAGAGATCAGCGGTCATATCGTCCGTTCACCAATGGTAGGTACATTCTATCGTTCGCCTAGCCCTGAAGCCAAAGTCTTTGTTGAAGTTGGTCAGCAAGTGAATGTTGGCGACACTCTGTGCATCGTCGAAGCTATGAAAATGATGAACCAGATTGAATCTGATAAAGCGGGTGTTGTTAAATCTATTCTTTGCCAAGATGGCGACACTATTGAGTTTGACGATCCACTCATTGTCATCGAATAACGAGGCAGGTCCATGCTAGAAAAAATCCTCATTGCCAACCGTGGTGAGATAGCACTGCGTATCCTAAGAGCCTGTAAAGAACTTGGGATAAAAGCTGTTGCTGTGCACTCCACTGCAGACCGTGATTTAAAACACGTTCTGCTGGCAGACGAGACTATCTGTATAGGTCCCGCTGCTTCAGCAAAAAGTTACCTGAATATTCCTGCAATTATTGCGGCAGCAGAAATCAGTGGCGCGCAAGCTATCCACCCAGGATATGGCTTCCTATCTGAAAATGCTGATTTTGCAGAGCAAGTCGAACGTTCTGGCTTTATTTTTATCGGCCCTAAAGCTGAGACTATTCGCCTAATGGGTGACAAAGTTTCTGCTATCGAGGCAATGAAAAAAGCAGGTGTTCCTTGTGTACCAGGATCTGATGGTCCTTTAGGTAACGATACTGCTAAAAATATTGAAATTGCGAAACGTATCGGCTATCCCGTCATCATCAAAGCATCTGGTGGTGGTGGTGGACGTGGAATGCGTGTAGTTCGTTCAGAAAAAGATTTAGAACAATCCATTGCCATGACGCGTGCTGAAGCAAAAGCTGCATTTAGCAACGATATGGTTTACATGGAAAAATACCTTGAAAACCCGCGTCACATTGAAATTCAAGTGATGGCTGACGGCCAAGGTAATGCTATCTATCTTGCTGAACGTGACTGTTCAATGCAACGTCGTCACCAAAAAGTCGTTGAAGAAGCACCAGCACCAGGTATTACACCTGAAATCCGTAAAAATATCGGTGAACGCTGTGCTAATGCATGTATTGAAATTGGTTATCGTGGTGCAGGTACGTTTGAATTCCTCTATGAAAATGGCGAATTCTACTTCATTGAAATGAATACACGTATTCAGGTTGAACACCCAGTGACTGAGATGATCACCGGCATTGACTTAATCAAAGAACAATTGCGTGTTGCCTCTGGTTTACCATTATCGGTAACTCAAGATCAAATCAATGTTCATGGTCATGCTGTTGAATGTCGTATCAATGCAGAAGATCCAAAAACCTTCTTACCAAGCCCAGGTACTATCACACGTTTCCACTCACCAGGTGGTTTTGGTGTACGTTGGGAATCGCATATTTATGCAGGTTATACAGTTCCACCTCACTATGATTCAATGATTGGTAAATTGATAACTTATGGTGAAACTCGTGAAATTGCGATATCTCGTATGAAAAATGCCTTGACTGAGCTTATCATTGACGGCATCAAAACTAACATTGAATTGCACCAATTCATCATGAATGATGAGCAATTCCAAAAAGGTGGTACTAACATCCACTACCTTGAAAAACGTTTAGGTTTGGCTGAAAAATAATCTTTTTCATCAATGTCATGAGGCATAGTTAATTGATTTAGCTATGCCTTTTTTATATCCCTATAAAATATAATCTTTTAAAAACAGCCAGATAATAAATATCCTTATTCAACTAGCTACTTTGTGATTAATTTTCACTGAATCGATACTCACTTTCCCGTACAATTCTCACATTCGTTTTAACCCTATTAGATTGGGAGAGCAAATGGACAAACGTTTTGTTCAAGCCCACAAAGAAGCTCTTTGGTCGCTCATTTTAACCTTTATGTATTTATTAGCGTGGTTAATTACCGCCTATTTACCTGATAACACACTTAGCATTACCGGTTTACCACTTTGGTTTGAACTCTCATGCATATATTCACCTATTCTATTTTTTTTATTGTGCTATCTGATGGTGCGTTATTTTTTCAAAGATATGCCATTAGGGGATGACCATGATGATGCAAACTGAAGTTATTTTGCCACTCATTGGCTATCTACTTTTAGTCTTTTTACTGTCGGCCTATGCTTATCGCAAACGCGAAAAAGGCGAATTCCTTAACGAGTATTTTCTCGGTAACCGCTCAATGGGTGGCTTTGTTCTTGCCATGACGGTTACAGCTACCTATGTCAGTGCAAGCTCTTTTATCGGTGGTCCTGGTGCTGCTTATCAATATGGGATTGGTTGGGTATTACTCTCAGTAATACAAGTTCCTGCTATTTGGCTTTCATTGGGTGTATTAGGTAAAAAATTTGCCATCTTAGCGCGACGTTATAATGCCGTAACGTTAAATGACATGCTCTACGCGCGTTACCAAAGCCGTTTTCTTGTCTGGTTTGCAAGTTTTAGCTTACTTGTTGCTTTCGTTGGTGCAATGACGGTTCAATTTATTGGTGGCGCTCGCCTATTAGAAACGGCAGCGGGTATCCCTTATGAATTTGGCTTGCTGATATTTGGCATCTCAATTGCGCTATACACGGCGATAGGTGGATTTAGGGCTAGTGTATTAAATGATGCCTTGCAAGGGCTTGTTATGCTACTGGGTACCTTTATTTTGCTATTTGCCATTATCTATAAGGCTGGCGGTTTAGATGTTGCTATACAAAAGCTCAATGCTATTGATCCTGCTTTAACTTCACCACAAGGTGCTGATGGCATTTTGAGCGGTCCATTTATGGCATCATTTTGGGTGCTTGTCTGCTTTGGTGTTATTGGCTTACCTCATACAGCAGTGCGTTGTATCTCGTACAAAGACAGCAAAGCAATGCACAAAGGCATTATCATAGGCACTATTGTTATGACCTTATTAATGTTTGGAATGCATTTTGCGGGTGCTTTAGGTCGAGCAATTATTCCTGACCTCACCGTCCCTGATCAGGTTATTCCTACACTTATGGTTAATGTATTACCGCCTTTCGCAGCAGGTATTTTTCTTGCTGCACCTATGGCTGCCATTATGTCTACAATCAATGCGCAATTACTACAATCATCAGCTACGCTAGTTAAAGATCTTTATCTTAATATTGCGCCACATGCGATAACGAATGAAAAACGTATCTCACGTTTATCAAGCCTTTCTACCTTAATTTTAGGTGTATTACTTCTATTTGCAGCATGGAACCCACCGCCAATGATTATCTGGCTTAATTTACTGGCCTTTGGTGGCTTACAGGCGGTTTTCTTATGGCCACTAGTACTTGGGCTTTACTGGAGTAAAGCAAATCGTTACGGTGCGATTGCGGGCATGGTAACTGGAGCTACGCTCTATGCTATACTTGCAAGCTTTGATATCAAGATAGCCGGTTTTCATCAGATTATCCCATCACTACTATTAAGCTTATTGGCATTTATTATTGCAAATCGATTTGGTGAGCACACATTGCCAGAATCAGCGCCATTACAATGAATTATTTTTAAAAGAGATTAAGAATTATGCCTTGGATACAATTAAGACTGAATGCAACGGCGACCAATGCAGAAGCCATTGGCGATGAGCTTATCGAAAGTGGTGCAGTATCTGTCACATTTCAAGATAGCCATGACACACCTATTTTTGAGCCACTACCAGGTGAAACTCGTCTATGGGGTGATACTGACGTCATTGGGTTATATGATGCAGAAACCGATATGAACATTATTGTCGCAATGCTTGAAAATAGCCCATTGCTGAGTAAAAACTTCTTACATAAAGTTGAGCAAATTGAAGACAAAGATTGGGAACGTGAATGGATGGATAATTTTCATCCTATGCGCTTTGGTGAACGTTTATGGATTTGCCCTAGCTGGCGTGACGTTCCTGATCCTAATGCTGTTAACGTTATGCTTGATCCTGGTCTTGCTTTTGGTACAGGTACGCATCCTACAACCTCTCTTTGCCTTCAATGGTTAGATGGATTGGATTTAGCGGGAAAAACAGTTATCGATTTCGGCTGTGGTTCAGGTATTTTAGCGATTGCAGCTTTAAAATTGGGTGCTGCAAAAGCGATAGGCATTGATATTGACCCACAAGCAATTCAAGCAAGTCGTGATAATGCACAGCGTAATGGCGTATCTGACTCTCTCACACTTTATCTTGCAAAAGATCAGCCTGAAAACTTAACGGCTGATGTCGTCGTCGCCAACATCCTTGCAGGCCCACTACGCGAGCTTGCACCGGTGATTAGTACACTTCCTCAACAAGGCGGTCACTTAGGTCTTTCTGGTGTTCTAGCAACACAAGCTGAAGGTGTAGCGGCTGCATATGAGGAATTATTTCACTTAGATCCTGTTGCAGAGAAAGAAGAGTGGTGTCGTATTACGGGTATAAAAAAGTAACATCGAACAAATATTAAACAAAGTTTAATATTCTCAAGGTGTGAAAATTTCACTTATTTATTGTTTATCAGACATTAATCTCATTTTTGTCTGATAAACTTAACTTTCTTTCAGTAGTTTATTTATTCTCTATAATCTATTTTTGATTTTTTTTAAATAGATAACATATTGTTTTAAATAACTAAATTATAAACTTATTAAAAATCAAGAGTAAAAAAGTAACTTTTTTTCGCTATTTGGTTAAACTTTTCCTCA
>NZ_LXEN01000101.1 GCF_001654855.1 Proteus myxofaciens ATCC 19692 | reverse complement strand
AAGTGCTTTTTTATTTTTTAAAGCCATTTATAAAATAAAAAAAACACTTACTTATTAAATATATTTAACAGGTAAGTGTTGTAAGTAATAAAAGTTCATTAAAAGCGAAAGATTAAACCTATCTCTCTATTTATATTTTTCACCTCGTAATGTACAGACATTTGAACCTATATTTGGATAAGTGACAGAATCAACATAACAATCATAATGTTTTAATTCTGCCGCAGGTAAATATTTTATTTCTCCTGATGTTCTTTTTTGCAATGTATATTTAGGTTCTCCACAAATGACATCTTTATTTTGTTTTTTAGAAGCATCACAGTAGCTTTTATTAAGCTCAGTTAATAAATCATATAACTTATCCCCAGTAACAATGCTTCCTACCTTAATATTTGGTTTTCCTAACCTAATACTGGTATTCATAGGTAACTTATCATATTCATTAATATTTCCCCAGAGCGTTACATTAGCATAGGTTTTATCTCTTAATAAATAGAGGGTTTGATCTGAAAAAGGTATCCAATAAAAATCACCAGTATAAATACCATTAGCGGTTTTACTCTTACAAAGTTCTGTATTAGGAGGGCAATAACTAAAATAAGGGCAACTGGCGATCATCGCGAAAACCCCATCATTTTTGGTAACCAGTGTATCTGTAGTTACTTTTACCCCTAATTTTGCTTTCGGTTTTGTTGAACAATCAGGGCCCTCAAATTCTGCTGGAAAAGAATACCCTCGATACAATTTAAATGCACCCGTATTTTCGCCGCTAATAACACCAGAAAAACTATATTCATGATAATTAAAACTAAACGGTTTATTTGTGATAAGGGCATGGCTATTTCCCTTCTCACACACTAATTTTGCATCTGCATCACCAAAACCATCATTATCATTAAGAAATTTGCGCTTCTTATTTGAAAAGCAATATTCGTAAGTAACATAATTATTTTGATAAAGTGACATGAAAATATCAAGGTAGAGATCTTTATTAATTTTATAGACAAACGCGAAATAATTGCCACGGCCTATCCAGCCCTTAGACTTAAGTAACCCCGTTGTGCCTGGTTTAATCGGCACTTTTGGATTGTAACCTTTATCAGATCTAGGCCCATAAGAGGAATATACATACTCTAAAGTTATTGCAGATTTATTCTTTACATCCATCCGCAGATAATGCGCTTTATCCGCATAAACAGACATACTAAAAAAAAACAAAAAAGTATAAAAGATCTTTAAAGTTAATTGTTTCATTATAACTACCTACTCATAAAAATATATAGCATATAAAAATAGATAGATAGACATATTGCTGGACCAAAGGGAATAACATTATCCTTTTGCTCAATCAAATCATCTAAATAATCTTTATTCTCTATAGAAGAAAAATGGTATTTTTTATTTAATCCAAAAAATAAAATACCAATCAATGATGAAAGTATAATTAAATAAGGAATATTAAAAAAACCGACCCATGCCCCACCGACTGCAAATAACTTATAATCACCAAAACCTAATCCATCTATTCCTCTTGCTATTTTAAAGATAAGCCCTGAAATAGAAATAATGATAAAAGCGAAAATAGCTCCTGAAAAAGAAGCAGCAATACTGATTGGGATAAGTTTAAAATAAGCACAACATAACCCCATAATTAATAAGGTATAACTCATCACATCAGGGATAATAAAATGTTTTAAGTCAATAAAAAAAATACAATATAAATAGCTAAAAAGGATTAATATTGCAGCAATAGAAAACAAACTAAATTCAGGATATAAATATAGTTCAGTGAATAAAAAAACGAGACCAAAAACAATTTCCGTTATCATATAACGAATAGAAAATGAAGTATTACAATAACGACACTTCCCTTTTCTTAATATCCAACTTAATACAGGAATATTATCTCTTTTTAGAATTTTATTTTTACACGTTGTACAATGTGACTCAGGATAAGACAAAGACATTTTTTTAAACGTGCTATTATTATTTTGTAACATAATTAATGGATAGCGGTAGATAACAACATTAACAAAGCTACCTACACACAACCCAAGAATAAAAATAACACAGGGTATATACCAACATAGAAATAAGCTCATAATATTTCCATATGTAAATTAGAAAATTATATTTTAGGACGCTGACATTTTAGATAGCTGATCAGATAAGGAAAATAAGGCAAGGAATACCCAAATAACCGTTCCACCTAATAATAATGTTGAAAAGCTTTTTAATAGTCCTGCCAATTTTTCTATCTTGGTATTAATATTAACTTTAGTAATATCAGACACTGAAGATAACACGTCAAAAAATGAAGGTAGCGCTGAGTATAAACTTATATTTAATAAAATATTTTTATCAAAAATACCCGTATCAAGTACCTGTCCATAGTTTAAACCATTAGACATATTACGCTTCATTCTATTAATGTGGGAAAGTAACCATCGATTAGAGTTTAATGAAATAATATCAAAGCCTTCCTGCATTGGAATATTATTCTTTAACATTGACGCTAGGTTACTAATTAAAATTGCAGCATTTAATTGCTTATAAATAGAAAAAGGAATCACCCTATCTAAATAGTTATCACGAATAATACCTGTCGTATTGGCTAACAACAATTTGATAATAATAACGGCAATAACAAATGCAATCCCGATTTTAATCCATAATCCCGCTGCAAGATCTAATCCTAATGTATAGAGTGAACTTGTGACCGCAGGCCAACGAGAAACAGGTAATACTCGCTCAAAAGCGGGAAAAACTTTAAGAGAATATCCTGCAATAACAACTAATGCGAGACAAAACATAATCAATGGAAATGCTAATGATTTTTTAATTTTTCCATTGAGCTCATCTTTATAGTTAATAATATTAACTAGACCCTCAAATCCATCAGCAAGTGTTCCCGATTTTTCAGAAGAATAAATTAAACTCAGCTCTTCTTTAGGAATAAAAGGTTCAAAAGAAAAACTCAGTGATTCACCTGAAGTCATTCTTTCTAAAAAAGCATTTAATTTTTTAATAAACCCTCGACCTAATATTGATTGTCCTTCATCTTTTAATTTTAAAATAGAATCATAAAGGGGTAGATTTGCTTTGATCATATCGGCACAAAATTGATACAGATATAGTCTTTGCTTTTTAGTGAATTTTTTCAAAAATTATCTCCATATCTTCATCTTCAATATTTCCAAACTCATGTGTAAACCAGTCATAGCAAATCATTCCTTTTATAACAAAGGCCATCGTTTTTTCTTTAATTGAAAATCCTTCACTAATGCCGGGGTATGTGAATCGTTTTTTTCGCCAATGGATATAAGCATCAAGCCAATTACTTCTGGATATAGCAACTAGTTCATCTTGTTTGGGTAACATATATTCAGCAATTAATTTTCGACCTTTTATTCCTGTAAATTTACAGTGCTTACAACCGTCGTTATTTTTTACTTTCACAGAAATAGTCCGATGACATAGTGTGACCGTTTTTTCATTACAGCAATTAGGACATACCACTGGCATTAATTTTTGACATTGTAAGCCAGCAATAAAACCGGGTGTTGATAGCTTATCACCGGTAATACCTAATGCACTGAGACGCTGAAGTAACGTTACAATGCTACCGGCATGAACAGTAGTAAAACAGTAGTGCCCACTTTCAACAGCGCCTGCTAATGCATTAGATGAAACGGTATCTCGGATTTCACCAATCATTAAAACATCAGGATCTCGCCTTAGTGCAGATTTAATCGCAGCATGGAAACCACCACCACTAACATCTAATACTGAACTCTGTTTTGTACCATAAATATAATATTCAACAGGATCTTCAACGGTAATAAAACAGCCCTTGTCGTCATAGCGATTTATTTGTAACCATTCCATGACTGTTTTTAATGTCGTCGATTTTCCTGAGCCTGTAGTACCGGCAATAAAATAAACGCCATAGGGATTACTGAGTATTTTTTTTACATCTGCAATCTCTTCAGGTGAAAACCCTGTTTTTTCTAAGCTAGGGTTAACAACCTTATCAATATCTGCTGATATAATTCGTAATACACAGTGATAGCAATCAGGTGATTCACCAAATATAGGAAAGTGTGCATATCTAAAACGGAATTTTTTATCATTCAATGTATAGAGAATATTTGCACTTTGCGGTATTTGCCGATTCCATGTTGTTTCTTTGGTAGTCGCTTCAACATTATAAAGAACAAAGACAAGCTCATCACAACGTGCTGAATACATTTGCGAATGTAGTCTTAATTCACCATTAATACGAAATTCTATTTTTGATAAAATATCGCCACGTGTAATATGTAAATCACTCGCACCTGATTCAGTCGCTAATGTTAATAATTGCTCTAATTCTATTTGTACATCACTCGCTTTGACTGATGTTTTAGCTTTAACTTGTTGGGAATATTGTTCTAATATTTCAAAATAACAAACTTCTTCAACCAGCAATATGTTATTAACATATAATTTATATTTTTTATTTATATAAATTAATCTTTCTCTTATTAATGAGAAATTATTCGTCGATATATCAAATGATAAGAGATAATTTTCACCATCCTTCTCAGCAATGACTAAATTTTTTTCCAAAAGAGTAAATTCATAAGGTAAATTATTTAAAGATGCCCTATTAATCGTAAGTTTAAAAAAATCTACTTCATCGAGATGAGACAACATAACGATTATTTCTCTTATTAATAATATACCTACTTCCTGCGTTATCTTTAAATTCTTTATTTAAATCTAAAAAGGAGATTTTATTATCCATTAACACACCAAATTTACTGACTCCAGCCACTTCTGAATAAAGAACAATTTGCGGAGATGATGGTTTCTCATATTTTACTTCTTGTGTATTTTCTGAATATTCATCTTCTTGATAAGAATTATTATTTATTTTCTCATCAGATTTAGCATTAGTTTGCTCTATTTTTGCAATTTCACTTTTTAGCTTGGCAATTTCTAACTCATTTTGTAGTCTATTTCTTTCTGTTTCAAATGAAATAGAATTACTCAGATAACCTAATAATTGTTTTTGATCTAATGAAATATCATCTGTATTAACAGTTTCGTCTTCTTGTTGGATATTTTCATTTTCACTTGTCTGTGCAATTTCTCCTTGCTGTGGCTCTTCAGCAAAGGAGGACATTGGTAATGCAGTTAATAATACAATAAAAGATAATTTAATTATTTTTTGCATATAAATTTCCCTTCTAAAATAACTGTTTTTGGCGTATTTTTTATTTTTGTCAAATTGGTGATTAAAAATGAATTTTGAAAGGGTTTCCCTTGCCAAAATATCTTCATCATCAATGGATTATCTGTTTGTGTAATTGTAAATGTACCAACCATAAAACCATAACTGTGTTTATAGTCAGGATAAGAACTTTCTTGTGATGCAACACTATTTTCTGGTAACGATGTTAATGTAATTTTATCATTTGCGCTATTTTTCGAGCTATTATAAGAATAAATATAATTTAACATGTCATTACAGTTCACTAGCTTAATTTCTTTATCTTCTTGAAAAAATTTAGATAGTGTATTGTTATTAAGCTCAGACTCTACTCCTGAATAGGATAACTCCCTATCAGAAAAAATAGGCTTATAATGTTTACCAAAGAAAATCTTTTCCTGTGAATTAAAAATTGAATTATTTCGCAAAATATAATTAAAATCACAGTTATTAATATCGCATTGATAATAATCTTCATTAAAACCGGTTTCGAGTAAAGGTATTCGGCTAATATTAATTTCACCTAATACCTTGACAAGTTGGTTAATACTCGCACCTTCAAAAGCTTTTTCATAATAATTAGTAATCGCTTTCTTCGCATTTTTTATTTGATTTTCTTTAAGTTCTTTTGCTAACTTTATTTCTTCTTGCTCTTTATAATTTGAATAATAGAAATAAGAACATGAACCAATAGCCACTGTTAAGCTTACACTAACAATTGCGATGATCTGTTTTGTTTTTCCAGAATTCTTCCAATTATCAATAAATTTATTCATACTGTTATATATTCACAATAGAACCAATAAAAAAGATCACAGAAAATGAAGAGATAAGAAATAAGGTTAAAAGAGATAATGATAATCTTTTATTCTTTTTTAATGTATATGCTTTAACGGTGCAATACTCATCAAGAATGACATTAAGATTATGATTATCTAACTCCTTTATCTCCAAATCTTTATATTCAGAATAATCTTTATGAATAATAAAATGCTCTAACATTTCTTTATTAATTACACAGTCAGTTTCACATGAAACATCACCATCTTTAATTATTAATAAATAATAAAGCTCATCTTCATCTTTAGTAAACTTTATATAATAAAAACCATCACCATAAATTTCATTTATATAAATAGCAAGAACCTGATAATGGTTTATATTTTTTGGCAAATAACACAGATTATTAGAACGTTTACATTTTATTTTCTTTAAACCTTTAAGATTATATGGAGATTCTACTGTTTTATCTGCACTAATCCATATATTTTGAATACGTAATCCTTGATCTAATAAATCAAGAAATGTCGTTTTATTCATGATTAACTGGGGCATTGTTATAGTAATCCACACCAACGACCATTACTGTTGTATTATTTTTATTCGCTTCTGATCGCCCATAAGAGAATATACCAATATTGCTACCATCATTATTTTCTTCTGAGTCAAACTCACCCACGATAGCAATATTGCCAGGACGTAATAGTGAGGTATTAAACATCTGTATTGAGGAGATATTTGGCAGCATCAGCTCATTATCACCTTCACCAACACGTTTAAATCCATTCAAAGTACTTCGAGTAAAACCACTCACAACTTCTATATTGCCATTTGACATAATTCTCGGCGTAATAATAAAGCTGGTTCCCGTTGTTAATGTCTCAGTAGTAACTTGTGTCTCAATATAATTCGCATTGTCATTACCACTACTATTTGATGCTTTTGTTCTGCCCGCAACATAATTCTCTGAATTTGTCATACTAAGAGGAATAGGGATATTATTTTTAGTAACAAAAGTCCCACTTTGCAGTAATTGTTTTCCTGTTAATTCATAAAGTGCTTCTAATTGTGCACCTAGCTTAAATTTAGGATCATCTCCGCCACTAAAATTAGAAGATATACTTAATCCACTATCAGTTATCTGTCCTAAAATACTATTATTGAAACCAATATTTGTCCCACTCTTATTAAATGCAAAGCCTAGCTTAGCCTCAAGATCTCGTGTTTTATTTTTATCAAGTATATAAATTTTATAGCTAACAACAAATTGTTTACCATTTTCTTCTTGGTAGTCAGAAATGATTTTCTTTAAATTGGCATATTCAGAATTCTTGCCCGTAAAT
>NZ_LXEN01000100.1 GCF_001654855.1 Proteus myxofaciens ATCC 19692 | reverse complement strand
CAGTTGAGCCAGCAGAAAATAATAGTAATATTCCGCAAATTTTAATTAAATTATTCATCATATACTCTATTTAAGTTGTCTAATATTATTGAGGTTCAGAACTACACCATGTAAGCGCAATAATAGATACAGATTTAGGGTTTGCATAAACATCAAATTTATTTGTATCGCTCTCCGATACTGTAGATGTAATATACCAATTATCATTTTTTTGATTAATTTGGAGAATAACACTACCCGTTAATGCATTATCATAATTTTCTGTTTCTCTTGTCTGACTTTGAGAAGACAAATTCATTCCTTCAACTTTATCTGATTTATTTTTAAATCCAACAAATGATGATATTGATGCACTTAATCTTGGATATAATTTACTTTTTCCATCTATTGGATTAATTGGGCATTCCTGCTGTTTTAATATAATATTTCCATTTTCATTAGCATAATCGCCATTATATCCAGCTTGGCGAATTGAAACACCCTTGAAATTTAAATACATTGCTCTAACAGGTGTATAATATTCCTTATTTTCTTCATCATGCATGATAATATTAGAAACTAACGTACCCGTTTTTTCCTGATTATTATCTGTCACTGAGGTCAAATATAATAATGAGTCATCACCTTTTTCATCTTTCTTCATACCTAAACAGTTAACAAGATGACTTTTATCTTTACTCCAGCATAACCCTGGCGCTTGATCACTTTTATTTTTATTTCCACTGGTGATTAATAATTTATTGTTTTCATCCAGTTTGTTATTATAAGGTGAAATACAAGGCCCTATATCTTGATCTTTCTCACTCCAACACAATTTTTCTGCAAAAACAGAACCATCTGCTTTTAATAGTTCATTATCTTTTATCTTCTTCATATCGGTGTAAAAACTAAAGCGAATACCATAATTTTTATTTTTTTCGAATTTAGTAATATATGAAATTGTATCACCTAACTCTATTATTTTTGCTCCTCGATTATCTCCTACACGCATAAGTTGCCATTTATTTATAGCTGTTGTATTTGCAGGCCTATAAATAATACTAGCTGAATCATAAATCAGTCCTTTTTGATTAAATGACTCAATAAAATGCTTTGTATAAGCTTCAAAACCAAGTTTGTTATCGCTGCTCTCTGGATGATATGCCAGGAAAAAATCAACTCGATAAATATCTCTATTTTCTTGATTACCTTGTAAATCAATTCGTTCTAATGTGAATTCACTGTTTTTTATGATTGGACTAATATTACAAGATAAAAAATCATCAACGGTATTAAAAGCAAATCTATTATCTACACTTGTATTTTTAAAATTACATATTTTATTGGTATAAATACTTCTATCCGTGTAATTTCCTTTATCATCCGTCCATGTTTGATAATTACTTTCACTGATATCGTCATCAATATAGTTAGTAACCCTTTGTCCATAAGTTAATGTGGGTTCATATTTTAAATCATACACAGGATTTCGTTGTAAAATAATATCGTCCTTTTCAGGTTCAGAATTATTCTGGTAGACATAAATATTATAATTATTAATAAGACGATAAAAATTTGAAACTTCAGTTACAACAGCATCAGTGACCATTTTTCTATAATTTTCATCAGCAACTTTAGTTAAATACCTCGCTAATGTCGCTGCCATGATACCAATAATAGCAATAACCACTATTAGTTCTAATAATGTAAATCCTCTGTTTGACTTCATGTGATATCTCGTAAGATAGAAATACAGCAGACCTGTATTTCTATCTTAATTAAAAATTAACTAAATGACTTAATAGGATTAACGGCTACCTAAGATAACGGCGTTAGATGAATTATTATCACATACTTGTGCAATTAAATCTGGGCTAATATTCACATTACCTTCTGCATTTAATGAACGAAGGATTGCTTGTGCAGGTACTGCTGGTTTATCATCTCCTGCTTCTTCGCCTGCAGTTATTACTGGTTTAACAGACATATCAACAGCTTTTGTTTTACTGTATTTTCCAACAGCGGCTTGCGCAACTTCAACATAATCCCATTGATTACCCGCTTGAGAAACAATATTACGGCATTGACCTTGATCTAACCCGTTAATTTCAATAAAGAAACCTTTCATTTTCCCGTTAGCAACAGTCTGCGCGCCACCCACGTTATAGAAGTCATTAGAAATATTATTACGCGCTTCATCAGTAGAGATTTTATCTAACTGAACTAATCGAGCAATCGCTTCTTTTGAAGTAGCATCCTTAATAGTTTCAACAGTATAACTAGAAGCCGCACCTGATGATTCAGGGTACTGATCTGCACGTTGATAAGCATCTTTCATTGCAACACGAACTGTATTTGTATTCGTAACCACGTCAGAAATAGCCCGGCTATCAAATGCACGTTGTGCAAGTACAACCACACCCGCTGCAATAGTACCGATAATTCCCAGTACGATAATGATTTCTAGAAGTGTCATACCACGCTGTTTTTTTAACAGCTTAAAATTTTTCATTTTTTCAGCTAAGGAGATTCTTTTTAACTGAGGTTTTTGATTATTTACAGACATGTTTATTCCTATTTTTTAGTAAAATACAATCGCGAGCGATATATGAAAAATCCATATATTATTTTTTTTAATATCATGAAAAATTGAAGGCTATCTTAGTTATTAAGATAACTTTCAAAGTCGAAACACTTAATATAATTATTTATATCTTCATCAAGTGCTTTTAGAAATAGAATTAATGTGTAAAAAGAAAATGAGCACTCACCTCTTTCATAACGAGAGATCTGTTGTTGACTAAGATTTAATTTCTCAGCCAAGTCTTTTCCATTTAATCCTAATACTAATCTTCTTTGCCTAATGAAGTGACCAATTTTAATATCTATCTTTTTTTTTTTATTTTTCATTTTCTCTAACCACCGAGTTGTCTTAATTGGCGTGAATCATAGAGAGCAAATTCATAATATCAAAATTGGTAATTCCTATTAAAAATTAATTTTTTTACTATTTTTACCTATTAGATGCGTTAATTTAGAATAAAATACTTTCATTTTATATTAAAAAAACATCACAACACTTTGTTTTTATTAAATAAAAATACACATCAAACACAATAACATTATATTAACAACTTTATTGTTTTATTTGATTATATTTCACCCTCAACATAACTAGAAATATCCTGATACATCTTTATCTAATATAGAGTACTACTATTTAAGGTATCCATTTTTTTATAAAAAAATAAATCCTAACTATAGTTATTAATAAATTTTTTTTTAATAAGTCTAAATATTTCTTTATAAGAAAGCGCGTCTATACTCTTTAATTCAGATAAACAAACTCTAATTAAAAGCTTATTAAACAGTATAAAATGTCTATATGAAAATCATATTTAACCTTATTAATCAACTAAAGATAAATATTTAAAAACAATAGAAAAAAACTGTTTTTATTCTGAAAAAACAAATCCAATACTAAACTAAATTATTTATTAATAACTATAGTTATCATTATTTATTTATCGCTGTTCTTATTTTGTCATTCAGTTAGAAAATACATGTAAAGTGCGTATATTATGAATAATTATAAACGCCTAACATTAATATGTTATTAAATCATTTTTTCCAATAACGTATTTAATTATAAGAATTTTTTAAAAATGAACTCGCGATTTTCTTTATACCTTTCTCACCTATATACTTGGCAATACGTATAACTATTAAGGAATAACAGTGACTATCTTACAACGAAAAAAAACATGGCTGATTGTTCTTACTATTGTCCTTGTTGGCATTAACTTACGCCCTTTTCTTACGTCTACAGGCCCTATCATTGATGCCATTATTGCCTCAACAGGAATGAGTTATAGCCAAGTTTCATTTCTTACTTTATTACCGATGATCTTAATGGGAGCGGGAGCACTTATTGTTCCCTTATTCCAATCTACTATTCAGGCAAGAACAGGGCTTCAAATCGCCATGTTAATCTTGCTATTAGGTTCATTTTCACGTGCGTATGTTTCAACTGGCAATCAATTACTTATGACTGCATTATTTTGTGGTTTAAGCGTGGCTTATATTCAAGCCGTATTTCCAGGGATTATTAAAGCATGGTTTGGCCAACGAACCCCCATTATGATGGGACTTTATTCTGCAATGCTCATGGGGGGTGGCGCATTAGGTGCTCAGCTTTCTCCTATATTGTCTGAATTAGATGGACATTGGCAACATGCTCTAGCGTGGTTTGCACTTCCTGCTAGTTTTGCTTTTATTGCCATTACATTTTCAATTAAGAAGGGATTAACACAGTCAAATAAAATTTCACTAAATACGTTAATCTGGCGACCAAGAACGGCTGTATTAATATTAGGATTTGGTTTTGTGAATGCAGGTTATGCCTCTGTTGTGGCATGGCTAGCACCTTATTATCAATCGTTGGGCATGCCTAGCGATGAAAGTGGCTCATTAGTGGCTATTCTTTCGCTTTTTCAAGCATCAGCCGCATTGATTATACCTTTCTTAGCCACAAGAAATCATGATCGACGATTTTGGCTCCTTTTTACTTTAGCTAGCCAAATGATAGGTTTTTTAGCCATCATGATGGCGCCAATGAGTGCTCCTTACATATGGAGTCTTTTCTTGGGTGGGGGTTTAGGCGGGTGTTTTGCCGTGATGATGATAGTGGCATTAGATCATATTCCTAATCCTGTTGAAGCAGGAACATTATCAGCATTGATGCAAGGTGGAGGATTTATTATTGCCGCTTTTGGGCCTTTAGTTGCGGTTTGGTTACGACAAGATGATGGTAGTTTTCATTATGCGTGGGCATTCCATGCCGTATTAGTGGCACTTGCAATGCTTTTATTTTCTCGTTTAAATCCTCGCCATTATGCAAAGGCTTATCCTAAAAATCATCCTCCTAGAGATTAATGGCAAAAAAGATTAGCGCCTCATTATTTATCACATTAGGCGCTAATATTATTTACGTTATGTAATGCTATTTTAAATATAAAAATAATCATAGTTTAATCATTGAATTTAATTTATCTCAATAAAACGATTAATATCATTAATTTTTTAAGGTTATTCTATCTATTATTCAAATATACATCTGGTTTATCTGTAATAAGCATATCAACACCCCATTGTTCAAAATCTGCAACTTCTTCTGGATCATTGGGTGTATAACAATATATGGCATAGCCAGCTTGTTTTAGCATTTCAGCTTGTTGACGTGTTAAATATCGATAATCACAGTGTGCACTAAAACCCTCTATTCTATTTAAAACATTAAGAGCATCATCAGGAATATCATCCCATAATTGCCCACGGCGAATATTAGGTAAATATCGTTTCATTACAATTAATGCATCAGTATCAAAAGATGAAAATAGGATTTGCTCATTAGGAATATCAGCACTTTTTATTAAATCAGAAACAGCCAAACATAATCGTTCAATATCGTCATCAGGCCATGTTTTTAATTCAATATTAAGTTTCGTACCAGAACGTTTAATTAGCTGTAATCCTTGACGCAAAGATGGTACTTTTTCACCTTGATAAAGTGAGCTAAACCAACTGCCAGCATCAAGGCGATGTAAATCATCTAATGTATGAAAACGGACTGCACCTTGCCCATTCGTGCAACGATTTACCGTTTTGTCATGAATAAGAACAGGAACATAATCAGCGGTTAATTGCACATCTGTTTCTATCCATTCACATCCAAAATCAATCGCCATTTTAAAAGCAGCTAATGTGTTTTCTGGGGCTTTACTTGAAAATCCTCTGTGGGCAGCTATCTTCATTTGTTTCTCCTTTTTTATTCATTCCGCTATCATGACAACCCTTTATGACAGCAATTTGACAGTAAAATTATTATCCTCTTGACCGTCATTGAAGTACACTGAAAAAATATTGTTATTTTAATCGGTTATCTAAAAAATAGAAAAATAAATGAGGATTAATTAATAGAATAATATTTCTCTTAAAAAATTTATCATCAACAGTATCGCTTAGTGAAATTAACATAAATAGAGTAATTCAAACTATCTTCCTTGAAAAATTTTCGTTTTGTGTAAAACCCGTTTATCATTATCTCATTATGATATCTTTAATATTATTCTTATTTTTTTATAAGAATATTTAAATGAATCCTTTATTTTTAAAATAATAAATTTATTATTTCTTCACAAATAAAATAAACTAGGAATGCTATTCAGATTCAGTATATTGCACCTATTGATGACCACTGTT
This sequence comes from Proteus myxofaciens ATCC 19692, assembly GCF_001654855.1. Taxonomy (GTDB): domain Bacteria; phylum Pseudomonadota; class Gammaproteobacteria; order Enterobacterales; family Enterobacteriaceae; genus Proteus; species Proteus myxofaciens. Next base: position 6,582 of record NZ_LXEN01000100.1, on the reverse strand, counting down.
ATCCTTTTGCTCACATATTTTATAATCACATAAAACGACTAAGCAAAAAAAGGACTTAACCTACAATGAAAATAAAATTACTTGCTACAGTAATGGTATCAACTGCTTTACTTGCAGGTTGTCAAAATTTTGATACTGCAATGCTGACTAAATCTGGTACTCAGTTATATCAAGCAGCTACATTAAATGATAATGATGTTAAAGCATTAACAAATGAAGCCTGCAAAGAAATGGATGCCCAAAATGAAATAGCTCCTGCTAATAGTACCTATGTAAAACGTCTAAATAACATTTCAAAAGCCTTAGGCAATGAAGTCAATGGCACGCCTGTAAACTATAAAGTGTATATGACTAAAGATGTTAATGCATGGGCAATGGCAAATGGTTGTGTGCGCGTTTATAGTGGCTTGATGGATATGATGACAGATAACGAAGTCGAAGGCGTATTAGGTCATGAAATGGGGCACGTTGCATTAGGTCATACACGTAAAGCAATGCAAGTTGCCTATGGTACAGTTGCAGCTCGTACCGCGACAGCATCAGCAGGCGGTGTTGCAGCGCAACTTAGCAATTCACAACTTGCTGAAATGGGCGAAAAATTAGTCAACGCGCAGTTCTCTCAACATCAAGAAACTGAAGCTGATAATTTCTCTTATGATCTGCTGAAAAAACGGGGTGTTAGCACCGAAGGTTTAGTCACAGGTTTTGAAAAACTCGCTAAATTAGGCGGTGGTGATTCAAGCATGTTTGACTCTCATCCACCTTCAAAAGAACGTGCTGATAATATCCGTAATCGTATTACACAAGATAAAAAATAATTGAATTTCCCCCTGTGTCTTATGATATGGGGGTTTTTAATTAGCGACGTAGCTGACTTATCACATCTTCAATAAATCGTTGAATAATCACTTTTTCATCATGATTATATTTGTCTAATAATGCTTCCCATTTTGCCTCAGATTGTTGATGTAATACTTCATGTGTTTGAAAAAGGCGTAACCCCTCTGCCGTTAAAATGAAAAAAACTTCTTTTTGATTATCGACCATTTTTACTTTTTCAATGGCACCTTTTGTTTGTAAGCGCTGACAAATTTTTGATACCGCCCCTCGTGTCATCGACATATATTCACTGATAGTGGTCAGGTTTCTCATGCTTTCTTCACCAATACAGTGAATAACATGTAATTCACTTAGTGAATATTTTTCTAACCCATTCTTTTCTAATAGTTTTTTATAGGCTTCATTATTGTATTCATCTTTAAGCTGTAAAAAATCACTCACACTTTTGATTAATGTTTTTGTCGTCACCTTCTCTTTTTTCATTTTTGTTTCCTTGGAAAATATATTTTTAAAAATAATATCAAAACGGTTTACAATATTCAAAATATCGCTATTATTATTTTTGTTTCCACGGAAACATTATTTATAAAAGGTGATAAAATGAATCTATCAATACGTAATCTGTTTTACCTTGTTTGCTTTAGTGCATTAATAGCATCTTTAGCACAAAATATTTATACCCCTGTTATTCCATTGATCCAGCAACAATTTAATACCACATTACCACTGATTAATCTTACCGTTTCACTCTTTACGTTGACAATGGCAGTGATGCAACTGGTCTATGGTATATTCATTGATATATGGGGAAGAAGGCCTATTTTATTATTAGGATTGGCAATTTCTGTATTTGGTGCTTTAGGCTGTGTTTGGTCTAGTTCTATTGAGTTATTGATATTTTGGCGAGTGATCCAAGCAATAGGTATCGCGGCAATTCCCGTTGTTGCAGCAACTATTTTAGGTGATATCTATCAAGGTAATGATCGTGCAAAAGCAATGGGCACTTATCAAATGTTACTCGCTCTTGCGCCAGCTTGTGGCCCATTATTAGGAGGCTATCTAGCATCCCATTATCATTACCAAGGTATTTTCGTCTTTCTCGCTGTGATAGGTGCAATGACATTACTTATTCATCTATTCTTCTTACCTGAAACGCGTCCAGAATGTACAAATCAACAACAAAGCACGATGACAATGAAAGAAGTATTGTCTGCTCCTGAAGGGCAATCTGTTTTTGTGATAAGCTTTATGGTGTTTTATAACTATTTCTGTTTACTCGTGTTTTTGCCACTCATTGCATTTCATCTTTATCAGCTTGATAGCACAGAAATAGGTGCACTATATCTACCTATGTCTATCGCGCTTATTTTAGGTAGTTATCTTTATCGTCGAATTTGTCCTCTTTTTAGTGCAGAAAACGGCATTATTATTACCTCCTGTATTAATCTAGCAATGCTTATTCTTTTTGCCTTATTTTGGCAGTTATCACTTTCTATAATGCTGGGATTAACTGTGTTATATGGCCTATCGTTAGGATTAACAATGCCAACTCATACCACATTATTAACAGGCTATTTTAGTTCAGCGCGAGCAACAGCTATGGGTATTTATAATTTTATTCGTTATTGCGGTATGGCTACAGGGCCAATTATTAGCGCTTATTTAGTGATTGATGGTCAATATCAGTATGTGTTTTATTCTTGTGTCTTATTCACGAGTTTTGCATTGCTTTTTACGCTAAAAACTTTAATGTCGTCATTAAAAAAGAACAAACAACAAACTAACGGAAAGATAGAATGAAACTCACTATTGAGCAATTAACTCAACCCTCTATACAAGATAATCTTGATTTAGCAAAAATTTGGCATAATGAACGTTATCAAAATGCACTAACTGCGCCGATTACACAAGAAAATGCACTTTTTGTTGCTAGATTTAATGATAGATTACTTGCTGCTTGTCGAGTAAAAATATCTGCTGATAACGCATTAATCACTGATTTTGTTGTAAGAGAAGTGACCCGTCGTCGTGGTGTAGGGCATTATTTATTAACAGAATGCGTAAATGCTTACCCTGAAATCATAAACTGGCAAGCAGTTAGCTTATCTGCAAAAGAAAGTGGCTATGATATTGCACATTTATTTTTAGACTATCATCAATTCAGCACATCAAGCGAACAACCTGAGGTTTATCACTTTTCTTTAGCAGAAAGAGAATAGAGTCGGGCAATATTATAAGCCGTTTCACTGAGATTGCGTTGCGCATAAGTCAAAGCTTCAGAAAGTGTTGAAACACCTGGCACAATAGAGAAAACAGCATCAATACCCTGTTGATGAACAATACCATAATCAGGTAAGTAACCACCTACTAATGCAATAACGGGTAGATGATATTTTTTAGCCAATTTAGCAACACCAATCGGTGTTTTGCCTTGAGCAGATTGGCTATCCATTCTACCTTCACCTGTAATAACGAAATCTGCATCAAAAAGATGTTTTTCAAGCTCTACCGCTTTTGCAACTAATTCAATTCCTGGCTTTAATGATGCTGTAGTAAAGGCTAATAATGGTATTGCTAAACCACCGGCAGCACCACTTCCTGCTATATTAATTAGTGAACGCTGGGTTAACGCTTCAAGATATGTTCCGAAATGATGTAATGCATTATCCAGTAAATCAATATCCTCAAGCGTTGCACCTTTTTGTGGACCAAAAATAGCCGATGCACCTTGTTTACCACAAAGTGGATTTGTGACATCACATGCAATTTCTATTTCAACCTGATTTAGGTTTGGATTTAATAAAGAAAGATCAATAGAAACCAGTTTTGCTAGCGAAGCACCACCAAAAGATAAAGATCTTCCCTCTTTATCACTGAGTTTTGCACCTAGTGCTTGTAACATTCCAGCACCTGCATCATTTGTCGCACTCCCTCCTAACGCTAAAATGATTTTTTTTACCCCTTTTTCTAGTGCTGCATTAATCAGCTCACCAGTACCATAACTTGTTGTTACTTTAGGACAACGTTGATGAGTAGGGACTAAATGTAAACCTGAAGCTTGTGCCATTTCAATAACAGCAGTCGTGTTATCACCTAAAATACCCCATTGTGCAGTGGCTTTGTTACCTATTGGACCTGTAACATCTGTTGTAATAAAATGCCCTTTTGTTGCATCAACAAGTGAATTAACTGTGCCTTCACCACCATCAGCCATGGGTATGCAAAGATAATGCGCATGGGGTAAATGTCGTGAAAACCCTTGTTTTATTGCTTCAGCAACCTCTTTTGCATTTAAGCTTTCTTTAAAAGAATCTGGCGCAATAATAATTTTCACGATTTTTCTCCACACAATAAAAAAGCGATATTTTCATATCGCTTTTATAACATACTGGTTTTTATTGATAGGCTTTCTTTGCCTAAATGTGATTAGTCTTCAATCGCTAAGCGCAATTTCTTCATCGCATTTTTTTCTAGTTGGCGGACTCGTTCAGCAGAGACACCGTATTTATCAGCCAATTCTTGTAAAGTAGATTTGTTATCATCATCTAACCAACGTGCACGAATAATATCTTGGCTACGTTCATCCAAGCCTTTTATCGCATTGGTTAGCTTATCTGTTGCGTGATTATCCCAGTTATCTTCTTCTATACCATCAGCAAAATCAGATGCTTTATCTTCTAAGAAAAGAACAGGAGCAACAGGATGTGAATCATCACTATCATCAGCAGTCATATCAAATGCCATATCTTGCGCTGACATTCTTGATTCCATTTCGCGGACATCATTTTCTGATACGCCTAACTCTTTAGCAACTAACTCAACTTCATCTTCGTTAAACCAACCTAAACGTTTTTTATTTTTTCTTAAATTAAAGAAAAGTTTACGTTGTGATTTGGTGGTTGCTACTTTCACAATACGCCAGTTACGTAATACATATTCATGAATTTCGGCTTTGATCCAATGTACTGCAAATGAGACCAATCGTACCCCGACCTCAGGGTTAAAACGACGCACCGCTTTCATTAAGCCAATGTTACCTTCTTGGATAAGATCAGCTTGTGGTAAACCATATCCAGAGTAACCGCGAGCAACATGAATAACGAAACGTAAATGTGACAAGATTAGTTTTCTTGCAGCATCCAAATCACCATCATAATGCAGCCGTTCAGCAAGTTCCTTCTCTTCCTCTGCGGTTAACATCGGATAGGAATTGGCTGCACGAATATACGCTTCAATGCTGCCTTGCGGAACCAATGCTAAGGATTGCATTTCTTTTGTCATTCAAATCCTCATGAAAATCAAGTCAATATTAACAACGGTTAGAAAAAAGATAAGCTTTATAAATATAGCTCAAATGATAAGTAAATCAGATTTTTTCTGATAAGTACTTTTTAACGATATTTTGACCAGCATAGAGGCTAAAGGTTCATATCGCATCTATGTTTACATATCTTTGTACTTTTCCAACCACCAAGCTCAAAACAACTATTTTGAAGTGTTCACTGCGCAATATCATACCATTATCCTAAAAACAAGACATTGATAAATTAGGTAGGAGGTCTATATAAAAAGAATAAAAGAAACGATTACAAATAAAGTAAAAAATGATGGTTGTTTCTCATGGTAAACGATAGAACATCAACTCTATGGAATTGATGATGAAAACGAGCAATCTAACGTAGCAGACTATGGTTTTGTTATATTATTGACTCATTTTAATTAAGTGTTAATACTTAATAGATTGTTAGTGAGAATAGTAATCATAGTGAAAAACGAATGTTTTACACCTAAAACTAGTTAAACCACAAAAAAAGATAGTCATAAAAAGATGATTTATTTTTAATCGAAAATGTAACAATACAAATATAAAACCTAAAGGCTTTAATTAAAAAAGATAATTAACTAAATTTAGCATTACAAATATATAATATATTTTAATAAAAGGCGCGCTACAATTTACCGTATAAATGCCATTAAATTATTAACTAATTAAAGAACAGACATAAAAGACAGTTTAGATATTACTCTATATCTGACACACAAAAATAGATTATTATTTAATCAAAAAAATGACATGGTAGTGCAATAAATTTTCAATTTGACCAAAGAAAAAAGCATCTTTAGAGAAAACGCATCTTATTGGTCTGATTTAAAAAGTCATGGTACTAACGATAAAGAAGATATCAATATATCCATATTAGCAGTAATGAATTTTCCAAAATAATATCCTTGAACAAGGAACTATCAACGTATTATGAATATTAATTAATCTATTCATTCTTCACTTTTAACTAAATATTTATTTTTAACATTTCTTCTTATTAAAATAAACATATTATTTAAAAACAAATTTCATTCTTTTTACTTACATGAAAATAAACATTATTTTTCCATTTACATACACTCTCATGCTCCACTTCTTTCAATTTCGCACATGCCAGGTTAATGGTATGTAATGAATTAGTTAATTTTTTTATTTTTAATAGTCGATTCTTAATAAAGTAAAACGAATAGAATTATTTATACAATACAAAAAATTATTAAAATCTATTTTTAATAGAAAAAAATAAAATATAGCCATCAAAAAAACAAGGAACACACTAATATAAAAAATTTATTAAAATAGTACTATTTAACCAATTTAATAAAATTAAAAAAGATAATCATACAAATTATAAAAAGTAACAATTACTACAATAATGAGTAATTTAAAATAAAAAAAATAAATTAAAAAAATAAAAA
>NZ_LXEN01000099.1 GCF_001654855.1 Proteus myxofaciens ATCC 19692 | reverse complement strand
AAATAATTAAACACTTAATAAAAATAGATTGAAAATTTAATAAATAATAAATTAAAAATAGAATAAATTTAAAAAAACAGAGTATTTAATTTTAATTATTTATATTTATACCGGTACTTTTTATTAAAAAAATATTTACTTACACTTGGTAAAAAATATCATTATTTTAGGGTTATGGTTGATGAATTAATAGGTAAAAACGATTGGTTATAACATAAAAATTACCTTTAAATTGAAAAAAACATTAATGATTAAATATGAGCATTGCTTGATAAATAAGCATTACTTTATTTATTTATAAACAATGAAAAAGTTGATGTTTTACAGCCGAGATGATCTAGGTGATTTTAATAAAGTAAATACACTTAAAATGAAGATTAATAATAAAATAGAATAAAATTATTATCATCTAATAAGGTACGAACCATCAAAGACACTCGGTAAAAAATATATTTATCACAATATATAATAACAAGAGACATTAATATTAAAAGTAAAAAATAATGGGAAAAACCGATTATTCAAACTACTTTTAGTATAAAAATCATTATTTATTATATTGTTATAAAAGTAATATAGAAACACTTTAGATAAATATTATACTGCAAAATAAAGTAGATAGGTCCAAAATATGAAATCGGTAAAAAAAATTCAATTAGGAAGTATTGTTATTTGTGCGTTATATGCTTCAAACGCTTTTTCAGCAAACAATAGTGTTGTGAATTTTTCAGCAACAATTAGTTCAGCCACTTGCGATGTAAACACCAATATCAGCGGTAATAACATTGATTTAGGCAGCTGGGTTATTGCTAGCTTTAAGGCAAACTCAACATCTAACTTCCTTGAAGTTGCTGAAAGTGCAAAAGATTTTGTTGTGCAATTAAGCAATTGTTCAAATGCAACAAATCCATATGAAAATTCATCAATTAAATTAACAGGCTCATCAGCTTGGAAATCAAATAATAAATTCTTTTCAAATTCAACAATCAATGAAACTGGTGTCATTATCAGAAACAATGACAATATCATAGGTAATAACGGAACCGTGAAGATAGAAGAAGATGGTACAGCTGCATTTACTGCAACCTTAGCATCAACCTTTGCACAAAATACCTCTATCGTAAAAGGTAGCATTTCTGTTCCTGTTACTTTCTCCTATATCGCTAATTAATTGAATCTAGCCTTCCTTCAATAGGAGGGCGAGAACGAATATATTATGAAATTTTTAAAATATATCTTGTTATATTTTGTTTGTATGAGCTACGCACAAGCTAATGGAATAGGCATAAATGCATCACGCATTATTTATAATAGCGATAGTACTCAGCAACCAGTAACCGTTAGAAATACAACGCATAATGAAACATTTTTATTAAAAAGTTCAATTTTAAAAACAATGGATATGCTACCACAGACTAATTTTACTGTGATACCGCCATTAATGCGCTCGGAGCCGGAAAGTCTTTCAACCTTTTCTATCAAATTAAATAATAATCACGATCTCCCTATGGATAGAGAGTCATTATTTCTATTTAGCACATTAGCGATACCTGGTACTGAAAAACAAAAACAGAATACATTAGATGTGGCATTCTCAGTGATAGTGAAAGTTTTTTATAGACCAGTAGGATTAGAAAAACTCGCTATTAGTGATATGAAAAAACTCACGTTTAAAAAAGAAAATAATAGTCTCAATGTGAGTAACCCAACACCCTATTACCTGACATTAAGTGAATTGATGGTAGGAGAGAATATTATTGCAATGAATGTAAATACAGGGCAAACCATGATCCCGCCCTTTGGAAACAGAGTTTATCCATTAAATAAAATATCCAATGGAAAAATAACATTCAAAGTAATTGATGACTTAGGGGCAGAGCATGAATTTACCTATACAATGGAAAATTAAAGTTGCTCTATTTTTTATACTTTTTTTTCCATATATAAGTATTTATGCATCATCGACGGATACGCTTTCAATGACCGCAAATATTGTCAGCATAAAATGTGTTGTGAGTTATCCTGATAGTCTCTATTTTGGAGATTATATTAGTGCTAATTTTAATGATACTGATGCTGTCGATATAAAAAAACTTACCATTTCACTTGATTGTAATAATGTGGAAAATGTAGTGATACCGGCACTAGTATTGCAAGGTAGTGTGTTTTCACAGGATAAATCTATTTTTACTGGTAACTCTGCATCTGAAAAATTGAATGTCGGCTTTATGTTTAAAAAAGGAGAACATAATACACCTTTAAATTTTAAAGGAAAAGATAGTGTTATTTCTCAAGGTGATGAAGTATCTTTCGAAAAATTAGAAAATGGAATAAATTTATATGATATTACTGTAGGGTTAGTTAAAGGACCTACGGATACCAAAGTCGGCATTGGAAATGTTAATGTCCCAGTAAAATTTACCATTTTATATAAATAATAGGAACCATATAAAATGGAAAGAATAAATAAAAAATATTTTCTTAAAATAGTATTAATTCTTATTTTATTTTACTCAGAACAATGTGTACCTGCTAATAAACAAAATCTGACATTTTACGTTTCTTTAAGTAAAGGTCTTTGTGACATTAAATTATCAGAAAATAATATAGACTTTGGTGATATACCAATTAATGATATTGAACAAAATAATGTTGAAGCAAAAAATTTAAATATTCTTATTAGTAATTGTACCGCAGATCTTAATAGTGATGATGCTGCACCTAAAATTACAGTTAGTGGAAGTACAATTAGTAACTCAAAGTCCATTTTTAATTCTAAATATACATCAACCGTTGGTTTTATTTTTAAAAATAAAGGCAGTTCTTCAATAATAGAAAATAATGCTGATGTTTGGAATTATGATAAAAATAATAACTCATTATCCATTGATCTTGATTTAAGTTTAAAATGTTTAGATGACAATTGCCAATCTGTTAAAGAAGGTAAAATTTATTCAAATGTGAAATTTTCTTTCTTTTATTTTTAACAGTAGGAATACGATGAAATTAAAAATGTATACTGCAATACTATTATTATTAAGTTCACTTAATGTTTTTGCAGTTCAAAATATAGCATTAGATAAAACTCGAATTATTTATATGCCGAAAGAAAAAAATGTCATAACGGTATATAATAAATCAGAGTCGCCTTTTTTAGTTCAGGCTAAAATAAAATTCAATAAAAATAACAATGTATCAGAAAATAGTTTAGAACCAGGTATTGCTATTCCTCCTTTATTTAGGGTAGAACCTGATAACAAATTTACCACACAAATTATGATTAATGGTGATAAATTACCTGATGACAGAGAATCATTACTGCATCTGTATATATTATCTATTCCATCATTAGAGAAAAAAGAGGAAGAAAACAAGAATAATAGTATCTCTATTGCATCTGAATCAGTATTAAAAGTATTTTATAGACCATCACAAATAGACAAAAAAGATGAAGACGATGTATTAAATAATTTATCTTTTAAATATAAAGACAATAATCTTATTATTGAAAACACATCACCTTACTATATTACTTTTTCTAAGATAATTTTAGATAAAGAAAAAATTGCATTAGATTATGATAACTCAATGATTTCTCCATTTTCATCTATGAAATATCATACTAAATATGCTAGCACTAAAATAATGAGTTTGTCTGTTATTAGTGATAATGGCGACGTGAAAAATAAAGAATATAAAAATGAGATAAAATGAAGATGATGAGATACATTGAAAAATATAAAAAACTTATATTCATACTATTTTTTTTCATGCCATTTGTTATCGCTAATGATAATAAAACAAACATATTTTTTGAAAAAAGTAGAGTTATTTTTGATAAAAATGAACAAAATAAATCCTATTTTAAGATGGTGAATTCAGGTGATAAACCAGTATTAATGCAGGCCTGGATTAAAAATAAAAATGACGAAAGTAGTGATGATATAAAAAAAGATGATCATAATAATTTCATTGTCGTACCACCATTGGTAAAAGTCGATCCAACAAATGAAAATTTATTTGAGGTTATTAAAAAAGATAGTAATTTTTCTAAAGATAGAGAAGAAATTAACTATCTAATGATAAAGATCATTCCCCCTCAAGAAAAAGATAGTCACGAAATAACATTAACACCAGTATTTAATTTTAAGATATATCATAGACCTGAAAACATCCCAGCTATTGAAGACTCTCAATTTTATGAAAATATAAAATTTCATCTAGATGGTAATAAGCTCCATGTAGAAAATGCATCGCCATATTTTATTTCATTCTCTTATATAAAAATAAATGGGATAGATATAAGCAATGAAGAATTAATAAATATGGTGAATCCTTTTTCTCATAAAGAATATAAAGTGACAGGAAAACCATTAAATAAAAAAATATCTTGGGTTTATATTAATTCGGTTGGATTTAATTCTAAAGAAATGACCAGCTTTCTAGATTAAATTAAGATAATAGGATTAAAATAAAGAGTAAAGTAATGTATAAAAATAATATCAAATTAAGAACTATATTCTATTTTTGCTTCTTAGCAATATATGCAAATACTGCTCATGCATCAGAATATTTTAATCCCACATTTTTAACTATTGGTGATGATAATGCAGAAGAAAATACAGATATTGATTTAACACCTTACGAAACTAAAGGTGGATTTGGTGCTGGTATTTATATGGCAACAATATTTGTAAATAATAATAGAATATTAACGAAAGAAGTTAATTTTGTTAAGACAAAAGATAATAAAATTGTTCCTTCATTTACACCATCTGATCTCGAAAATTTTGGTGTTAATCTATCCTCAACAAAAGAATTAAAAAACTTATCTAAAGATTCTAATATTGATAATATTGCACATTACATTCCTCAATATAATTTTTCATTTGATTATAATAAGCAAATTTTAAAATTACAGATACCTCAATTATATTTAAAACCCAAAGCGATTAATTATATCCCCACATCATTATATGATGAGGGAATACCTGCTATTCTTTTTAACTATAATATTTCTGGTAGTAAAATGAGATATAATCATGCTGACCAAAAGAGCTTATTCTCTCGGTTTTCTGGTGGAGTAAATTTTGATGCATGGAGATTAAGAACAAATTTTAATTATAATCGTTCATGGAATGATTCTAATACAAAAAGTAATAGCAAGTTCAATAATACTTATATTTACAGGGATTTAATTCCTTTAAATTCCATCGTATATATTGGTGAAATTGACTCTGGTTCTGAAGTGGCTCAGGGTTATAAATATAAAGGAATAAAATTAAAAACAGATATTGGAATGCTTCCTTCTTATGAACGTTTTTTTGCGCCAGAAATAAAAGGTGTCGTTAACTCTAATGCACAAATTACGATAAAACAAAATGGTATTATTATTTATCAGAATTACTTATCTCCAGGTCCATTTAACATTCATGATATTACGGCAAATAGTGGTGCCGGTGACTTATTAGTCCAAATAAAAGAAGAAGATGGTACTACACGAGAATATATACAACCATTTTCATCGTTACCTATTATGCTAAGACCGGGTTCATTGCGTTATCAAGTCGATTTAGGTGAATACTCAGAAGAATCGCGTCTTGATAAAAAAGACAAAATGGTATTTAGTGGTGCTTTAGTTTATGGGTATAACAATTTTTTTACTTTTTATACCAATAGTGTTCTTTCTCCAAAATATCATTCTATTTTATTTGGTAGCGGAGTTTCACTTGGTGAGTTAGGTGTTATCTCTATTGACTCGACATATTCTCATAGTCAATTTATTGAAGATAATAAAAATGGACAATCATATAAAGTTAGCTATTCTAAAAATATTAATAGTATAGGTACTACGATTGACTTTGCCGCCTTGCGTTATTCTACTGAAAATTTTTATACCTTTGATGAATTTAATCGTGCAAATATAAAAAATAATGACAATATATTTTTTTCTGCAAAAAAGAAAAATAGTTTTCAAGCATCATTGACTCAAGGTTTTAATAAATATGGCACTATCAGCTTCCGTGCTAATAAAGATACTTATTGGGATACCTCTGAAAGTTATCTTAATTTACAAACCTCTTATGATAATAATATAGAGAATATTCCTTATTCTATTATTTATAGTATAGATCGCTACTCTTATGACTCTAATAATACCCAACGACCTATTAATCGACAAATAAGTCTTAGTATTAATATACCGTTCTCTGTATTCTCAACAGATGAAAGGTATGCTTCGATGAATGCCAATTATTTCACCTCACATGATAATCAACATAATAGCAACCAAATAATGGGGGTTAATGGTGTATTACCGAACAATAAGATTTCATATAGCATCAATCAAAGTTTAAATAATCAGCAAAATTCATCTAATACCAGCTCGGTGACATTAGGATATCAAGGAAAAGTTAATTCATCTTCTGTTACTTATGGATATTCTAAAGATAATCAATTTGCAAACTTTAACTCTTCAGGTGGCGTGATCCTTCATTCTCAAGGACTCACTCTAAGTAAATGGCTAGGTGAATCAAGCAGCCTTATTGAAGCAGATCATGCTAATGGCGCGACGACATTATCTGGAAATACATCCATTGATAATTTTGGATTTGGCGTTGTTCCTAATTTAATGAGTTACAGTAAAAATACGGTTTCTGTTAATCCAAGTTCACTGCCACCTAATGTGACACTAAATCAAACATCCGTGAATGTTTACCCAACTCGAGGGGCGATTGTTAAAGCTAACTTTAAAACTAAATTTGGCTATCAAGCGATTATCACATTATTGTCTGATAAGAATATTCCATTTGGTGCAATTGGAACATTGAATGATTCTACAGACCCCAATACCGGCATTGTAGGTGATAATAATCAAATTTATATGAGTGGATTACCAATAAAAGGTTCTATCTTAATTAAATGGGGAAAAGATAAATCTTGCACTGCTTTATTCGATCTATCATCCACAGAAAATAATAATAATGAAAATGAGCATGAACAAATAATCAAACAATTGTCAATTAGGTGTGAAAATAATGAGTAATGTAATATCTAAACTTAAACCTAAATATATCGTATTATTTTTTTTACTTCAGATAGCATTTAGTAGTTATGCTGAAACTATTTATATTCCAGCGACTACAGGTGAGGTTTATGAAACACCGATCATTCCTTTTACCATTACAGGCAATGCAAGTTCTGGTTATAACTATAAAATGGTCCCTTCATTCGGTTTTTCTGTATCAAATTCCTATTTTTGTCCTATTCATCAACCGGAAAATACTGTGACACTCAGTGATGGGCGATTGGCATTAACTTCTTACTCTGTTAATTCTGATTTTTATCTTATTCCTAGTCTTTATGGAACTTATTCTTTTTTTAAACCCAATGAAGATACACAGACGACTTATACTTATGAACTTAAAGGTGGTTTTTTTACCGTAATGGATGAAAACGGCAATGAAATAAGTCAGAAAAATAATACATGGTTATGTGGTATTACTTTCCCAAATAATGGATATAATTTAAAACCGAATAGTAAAATAACGATGACGGTACAAGGAACATGGACACTATGGCGACATTCATTAAGCTCCTCTTCAACACAATTTAATGGGAGTTCAATGGGAAGATTTTTCTTTGCCTTATTATTCAAAGAAAATTCGGTAAGTAGCACTAAATTAACAATGTCAGATTCTTTTTTACCTTTTAGAAATGATATCTTTAAAGTCTCAAATATTGATTGTAATTTAGTTATGCCAACCAGTATTGAATTTGGTAGTGTGTCGATTAAAAATACGAGTGCAAATAAACTCGTTGCAACTGAAAATATGCCCTTTTCAGTTAGTTGTGAACAAGATCCTAGTCTTTATATTAATTCAAATATCTTTATTTCATTTTCAACCAATAGTCGATATCTAAATAGTCAACAACCTAATCGATTATTATTAAAAAGGACAGAAAACGATAAGCCTGTGAGCGTTGTGGGTGAGTGGTCAAATAATGGCGAGTCTAAACAACCTAATTGTGATAATACCATAACAGATTCAACTATATTATTTAACGGACAAAAAACTTATAGTGTTGGTTCGTTACTCTCAAGTGAACAAAATAAAACATTTGATTTATCTATAGTTTGGGGTTTATGTACACAAAACAATAATTCCTACTCTACTGGCCTTTATTCTGGCTATACAACGGTAAATGTATTAGTGAAATAACAATAACATAGCGGTATCTTTGCTCAATCTCAAAGCAGCCCTCAAAAAGTAAGATGTTTTCATCTCTCTTTTTGAGGGCTGCTTATTCTTGCTGATATATTCACACATGATAGACATAAAAAAATATCCCATTAAGCAATGGGATATCATTATTCACTTCATCGTTATAATAGCTATGTATTCAGTGCTTATTCTGGTGTAAATTGTCGCAAATGTTGCATTGTCGTCAACCAAGCAGCAAACCAGCCTATCGTCATAGAAACCAAAATAAGGATGATAGATTCATCAAAACCTAATCCTGAAATAGAAAATGACGTACCAAATACGGTGGCTGCTTGTGTCACTACGTCAGATAATTTCCATACTAATAATGCAGAAAAAATTAAGGCAAAAATAGCACCTGCAAGGCCAAGTAACAGCCCCCAATTGAGAAAAGGACGCATGATAAAACCATCAGTTGCACCAATAAGCTTCATAACATTAATCGTATTACGGCGACTGAAAATATTTAAACGAACACTGTTACCAATCACGAGCAATAATGCCACTATCATTAATGTCCCAATCACCATTGCAATCTGACCAACAAGCGAGGTTAATATTGAAAGCCTTGTAAACCAGCTATCATCCATTCTAACTTCGTCAACACCCGCAATTTGGGCAACACTATCCCGCAGATTAGTCATTAACTCTTGGTTACCAGGCTCCATAATTGGCGTCACAATCGCGACAGCAGGAAGAGGGTTCTCTTCTAGCATATCCAGCGCACTGCTAAAACCAGACCAAGAACGGAATTCAACTAAAGAATCTTGTCTTGATAGATAATTAACATCGCTAACTTTCTCAAGTGCTTCTATTTTTTTAATTGTGGCTTCTGCTAATGAGTCATCAAGAGACTTATCAAGATAGACAGTTAGTTGAGGAGTCGGATACCATTGCTCAGCCGCAGTAGAGACGTTTTTCCACACAATATAACAAATGCTAGGAAGCGTTAATGAAATAGCGACAACCATAACAGTTAGAAATGATGAAAGAGGTTGACGTAAGAAATCTGCTATTGTATTGCGCCAAGCATAACGCCATTGTTCACGTCTTCCACCACGCAATGCTTTTGTCTTTGCACCAGGTTTAGGCATTGATTTACGGGAATTTTTTCCTTTAGCCATTTTGCCCTCCCACCATTCTGCCTTGGCCTAATGTAAGAATACGATAATTTCTGCGCTCTATGAGTGCCATATCATGGGTAGCCATTAATACTGTAACGCCAACGCGATTGAATTCTTCAAAAAGCCGCATAATGCCTTCTGAAAGTTCACCGTCTAGATTACCAGTAGGTTCATCCGCTAACAGTACAGTGGGTTTATTGACAACAGCGCGAGCAATACCAACACGTTGTTGTTCACCACCTGAAAGCTGAATAGGATAATTTTTGGCTTTATCTAATAAACCGACTTTATCTAACGCAGCACTGACTCTTCGTCGAATATCCTCTTCACTTGCGCCAGCAATAATTAAGGGAAGAGAAACATTGTCATAAACCGTTCTATCCATCAATAAATGGTGATCTTGAAAGATCATACCAACTTGACGACGAAGAAAAGGGATCTCACTATTCTTTAACCGGCTAATATCATGCCCTGCAAACCAAATAGCGCCATCGCTTGGGCGTTCTATTCCACAAATTAATTTAAGCAATGTACTTTTACCAGCCCCTGAGTGACCAGTTAAAAAAGCCATTTCACCAGGGCGCAGATGAAAATCTACCCCTTGTAATGCTTGTCTTCCACCTAAATAAGCCTTGCTGACGTGTTCGAAGCGGATCATTACAGCTACTCCTCGCGGGCAAACAGAGCCTCAATAAAATCGTCGGCCTTAAACGGACGCAGATCTTCAATACCTTCACCTACGCCGATATAACGGATAGGAATACCAAACTGGTCAGCAATAGAAAAAATAACCCCTCCTTTTGCTGTACCATCAAGTTTAGTCAACGTTAACCCAGTTAGCTTAACTGTTTCATTAAACAATTTAGCTTGGCTTACCGCATTTTGACCAGTACTAGCATCTAATGTCAGCATCACTTCATGTGGTGCTTCTTCGTCTAGTTTTTTCATAACACGAACGATTTTTTTCAGCTCTTCCATCAAATGAGCCTTATTTTGTAATCGTCCCGCAGTATCTGCAATCAGAACATCGATACCTTTTGCTTGCGCTGATTGAATGGCATCAAAAATAACAGATGCGGGATCAGCACCAGTATGTTGTGCAACGACAGGGATATTATTACGCTCACCCCATACTTGTAATTGCTCAACGGCAGCAGCACGGAAAGTATCACCAGCTGCCAACATAACAGATTTACCCTCAGCTTGGTATTGACGAGCGAGCTTTCCGATTGTTGTTGTTTTACCAACACCATTAACACCAACCATTAAAATAACAAATGGCTTTTTACCTTCTATGTTTAATGGTTTATCAACTTTATGTAAGATCTCCCCCATTTCTTCACGTAGCTTACCGTAAAGAGATTCAGCATCTTTAAGATCTTTATGATTAGCGTGTTTAGTTAAGCTAGTAATAATTTTTGTCGTTGTATCCATTCCTACATCGGCAATAAGTAACTGCTCTTCTAATTCTTCAAAAAGTTCATCATCAATTTTTTTACCACGAAATAAATTCAGGAATCCAGATCCTAAATTTTGACGCGTTTTTAGTAATCCATTTTTCAGCCGAGTAAAGAAACCTTCTTTCTTTGGCTTTTCTTGCTCAACTGATTTTTCGGCTAACACTTCTTCACGTAGTGCGTTTACATCTTCAGCTTCTGCTTTAGCAATAGCGAGACGTGCTTGCTCTTCTTCTTGTGCTACACGTAATTCTTCAGCTTCTTTCTCTAAACGCGCTTGTTCTGCTTCATGTTTCGCTTGGCGCT
>NZ_LXEN01000098.1 GCF_001654855.1 Proteus myxofaciens ATCC 19692 | reverse complement strand
TTTGTCATTATTGCAGCCATTGTTGTATTAGCGATTGTATGGACTAAGCTCGATAAATTAGCCATTCCTACTTCAATAACCTTATTGGCAGGTTTTATTATGTTTTGGATTGCCGGTGAGAAATTCTTTTATTTAAGCAATGATCATAACTTATCGATCATGGTAGGTGCATTTTTGTTAGTACTTGCTTACTGTATATGGCTTATAAACCGTTTCCGTTTTTCTTTTTCTGCCTCTAAGGGACTTGTTAGTGCTTGTTATTTCCTAGGTCACTTTTTTATTGTTAGAGCGCTTTACTTGTAATTTTTCACCTCTTGTTTTTACTCATTAAAAGCAAGAGGCCTTTCTAATAACGGGATATATAGCAAAATAGCACTTTCTGCCAATTAATTTAGGGTGTTTGCCTTGACTCTGGACTCTACTCCAAGCTGTAAAGTAATTCTTAATCAATCGAGTTTACTTTGTGGAATAAGGAGAGCTAGTTATGACTAAACACGCTCATCAACACGATAATCATAAACATACAGAGGCTTGTTGCTCAAGTTCTCAATGCGTCTCTAACAATAAAAATACCAATAGTATGCACTCACATACTAATGATGATCATCCTCAAACCAAAATAGATAAAGGTGACCCTGAATCTGAAGACGAGCATCATCATTCTCATAATCACGAAGGTCATCACCACGACCATGGTGAACATGATTGTTGTGATAGCAATATTGAAATTGTTAATACTGAACCTGAAAAATTAGCTCAACAGCGCTTTAGTTGGAAAGTACAAGGTATGGATTGCCCTAGCTGTGCTAAAAAAGTAGAAACAGCAGCATTAAAAGTACCTGGCGTAAAACAAGCTAAAGTCCTATTTGCCACAGAGAAACTCGTTGTAGATGCTGATAGTGATTTACGAGCTGAAGTTATTACCGCCATTAATAGCGCAGGCTATTCTCTTTTCGATCTATCATCACCTGATGCGCAAAAACCCGAAAAGCAAAATTGGCTAAAAGAGAGTTCACTAGTCTTTATTTTAGCGATTTTGATGGCGATAAGTTGGGGTGTTGAGTTTATAGACCCTCAAGCTGGTCGTGTTGCTTTTATTGCAACAACACTGATTGGTCTATTTCCTATTGTTAAAAAATCACTCAAACTTATTCGTAGTGGTACACCATTTGCCATTGAAACATTAATGAGTGTCGCCGCTATCGGTGCATTATTTATTAATGCAACAGAAGAAGCCGCCATGGTTATCTTGCTGTTTATGATTGGTGAGATGCTAGAGTCTTATGCTGCGGGTCGTGCTCGCCGTGGTGTTAGCGCGTTAATGGCGTTGGTACCTGAAGAAGCGACACTTATCAGAAATGGTCAAAAACAAACCGTTTCAGTTTCACAATTACGCCCTGGTGATATTATAGAAATAGCACCTGGTGCACGTTTACCAACTGATGCTGAGCTTATCAATGATTTTGCCAGTTTCGACGAAAGTGCATTGACAGGGGAATCTGTTCCTGTAGAGCGTTTACAAGGCGAGAAAGTGGCGGCGGGTTGTTTATCGGTTGATCGCTCAGTACAGATGAAAGTAGTTTCTGAGCAAGGCCAAAATGCAATTGATCGTATTTTACAGCTAATAGAAGAAGCAGAAGAACGCAGAGCACCAATTGAACGTTTTATTGACCGCTTTAGCCGTTATTATACGCCGTTTATTATGCTATTTGCGGCACTCGTGATTATTGTGCCACCGCTTCTTTTTGCTCAATCTTGGGATACTTGGATTTATCGCGGTTTAACTTTGTTATTAATTGGTTGTCCTTGTGCATTAGTTATCTCAACCCCTGCTGCAATTACTTCTGCTTTAGCCGCTGCGACAAAACGGGGCGCTCTTATTAAAGGCGGTGCCGCTTTAGAGCAACTCGGTACCGTCAATACTGTTGCTTTAGATAAAACGGGGACTTTAACAGAAGGTAAGCCGCAGGTTACTGATATCATCGCAGAAACTGAATTTAATGAAAAAGAAGTACTGGCTGTTGCAGCAAGTGCTGAAGTTGGATCTCACCATCCTTTAGCAAAAGCAATTGTTAATAAAGCACAAGAAAATGGACTAGTTATTGTAGAAGCTCAAGATCGTAAAGCATTAGCAGGTAAAGGTATTGAGGGATATTTGAATCAGCAGCATATTCTAGTTAGCGCACCATCTCAACTAACTGAAGTTATCGCCCTTTCATCACAGTGGCAACAGCAAGTAGCCCGTCTTGAAAATGAAGGTAAAACTGTTGTTGTGGTATTGAGAGACCGTCAATTAATCGGTGTTATCGCTATGCAAGATACATTACGTAGCGATGCCATTGAATCAATGAAATTATTGAAATCAATGAATATCAACGCCGTAATGCTAACCGGTGATAATCCAAGAGCTGCAGCGGCTATTGCGCAACAATTAGGTATGGACTTTAGAGCAGGGCTATTACCAGAAGATAAAGTCACCTCTGTAATGGAAATCAGTAAAACACATAATACAATGATGGTAGGTGATGGTATTAATGATGCACCAGCAATGAAAGCCGCCACAATTGGTGTTGCAATGGGCAGTGGTACTGATGTCGCACTTGAAACCGCAGATGCCGCATTAACTCATAACCGATTAACTGGGTTACCTGAAATTATTCAGCTATCTCGCGCAACACGTAAAATTATTCGTGAAAATATTACTATAGCGCTTGGTTTAAAAGCCGTTTTTCTTGTGACGAGTTTATTAGGTATAACAGGTCTTTGGGTTGCTGTACTTGCTGATTCAGGCGCTACCGCATTAGTCACAGCAAATGCAGTGCGATTGTTAAGCGTAAAATTAAAATCTTCATCTCATTAATCTATTTTTTAACTAAAGAAAATCCCCAAGCATAAATGTAGACAAAGCTTGGGGGTTTTTATTGTTTTAATTTCAATAAATTAATTATGAAGATTTTGATTTATTGCCAGTAAAATACTTTTCAACAAAAATATATAATAAAGGAATAAAAAGAACAGTGAGGAATATTGAAGTTGAATAATAGAGAAATTATAAACCATTCTCTTTTTTACGAATAAGATAGTGATAAGGCGCAGATTGCGTTTCTTGTACCAATAGATCATGCTCCATAAAACGGCAAAACCCTGGAATATCACGTACAGTTGCTGGATCGTCTGCAATAATAAGTAGTGTTTCACCTGCTTGCATATTTCTTATTGTTTTACGCACTAGCATGACAGGCTCAGGACAACGTAAGCCTAGTGTATCTAATGTTTCGGTTGCATCATCAAATTGTGCATTCATTCTATTAACCATTATGTTTATCTATTTTTCACATATAAGTTGTTACTAATGTCACTATTATATCGTGTTTGTTATTGACATCACATGACTTTGCAATTACAGATTTTCTGATCTTTGCTTTTGTTGCGCAACAGGCGTATGATGCGCATCCTCTCAATGAGAGAATAACGTGTTTTATTGGGTTCCCTCACCCCAATCTTTAAAAAAGGTACAATTTATGTTTACGTTTACACCCCGCCAGAAAGCAGTGGCGCTATTATGGCTTTCGTTGTTTCATATCTTAATAATTACATCAAGTAATTATCTTGTGCAGTTACCTATCTCCATTTTCGGTTTTCATACCACTTGGGGCGCATTTACATTTCCGTTTATCTTTTTAGCGACAGATTTAACTGTTCGTATTTATGGTGCACCTCTCGCAAGGCGTATCATAACTGCTGTGATGATACCGGCACTCGCAATTTCTTACCTAATATCAACGCTATTCTTCCAAGGTAGTTGGCAAGGTTTTGGTTCACTTGCTGAGTTCAATATTATGGTGGCAAGAATTGCAACCGCTAGTTTTATGGCTTATGTGCTAGGTCAAATCATGGATGTTTCTGTCTTTAATCGATTAAGACAACAACAAAAATGGTGGGTAGCACCAAGTGCTGCAATGCTCTTTGGAAACCTGCTCGATACACTCGCATTTTTCTTCATCGCGTTTTATCACAGCACCGATCCATTTATGGCAGAAAATTGGGTTGAAATTGCGTTAGTTGACTATGTGTTTAAATTAACGATTTGTATGCTTTTCTTCTTACCCGCTTATGGGGTGTTATTAAACTTCATTTTGCGTTATTTTTTTGCTCAAGAAGATAAAAAACAAGCCTACGTTGAAATCCGTTAAATTTTATCTCATTCCCGCTATTGGGAATGAGATATCATATTATTTTCCTGTCACTTTTTTATTTATCTTTTCTTTAATATTGCACAAGTTCTTAGTCAACATTTCCACTATCAAATATGCTAAAATAGTAAATAGTAATCCAAGATATCAATGACACATTAATGTCTTACATACAGATTTTCGTTTGTTTCATGAATAAACAATAGGAGTCTTTTATGTTAAAAGTAATTCAATCACCATCAAAATATATCCAAGGTCCTGATGCGCTTTATCATATTGGTAAATACGCAAAACCTTTCGGTGATAGAGCTCTGATTATCGCTGATAAATTTGTAATGGAATTGGTCGGTAGTACAGTAAAAGATAGTATGTCGCAGTATGATGTTAATGGACACTTTGAAACTTTTAATGGCGAATGCACACACAAAGAAATTAATCGCTTAATCGAGATTGCCAAATCTCAAGCCTCTCTTGTTATTGTCGGTGTTGGTGGCGGTAAAACATTAGATACTGCAAAAGCCGTTGCTTATAAATGTCACTTACCTGTTATTATCTCACCAACTATTGCGTCAACAGATGCACCAACCAGCGCACTTTCTGTTATTTATACTGAGTTAGGTGCTTTTGATAGCTACCTTTTCTACCCTTCTAACCCTAATGTTGTTGTGATGGATACAAATATTATCGCATCAGCACCTGCTCGTTTACTGGTTTCAGGTATGGGTGACGCATTAGCAACTTATTTTGAAGCTAGAGCTTGTAGTAGTGCACAGAAAAAGACAATGGCTGGCGGTAAAACAACACTTGCAGCGCTTGCTCTTGCTGAACTATGTTTTAAAACCTTGTTGGAAGATGGTTACAAAGCCAAACTAGCAGTAAGCCGTGGTGTTTGTACTCCTGCTGTTGAAAATATTATCGAGGCTAATACTTATCTTAGCGGTATTGGTTTTGAAAGTGCAGGTCTAGCGGCTGCTCACGCTATCCATAATGGTTTTACTGCATTAGAAGAATGTCATGGTATGTATCATGGTGAAAAGGTCGCTTTTGGTACACTTGTTCAACTTATTCTAGAAAATAGCCCTCAAGAAGAAATTGAAACATGTCTTGACTTCTGTGCAACTGTCGGTCTTCCTATCACATTAGAAGAGCTAGGCATTACGGCAGAAGGCGATGATTTAAAAGAAAAAATCATGGAAGTAGCAGAGCTAAGCTGTGCTGAAGGTGAAACTATCTATAATATGCCTTTCCATGTTGATTCAGATAGAGTTTTTGCAGCTATCTTAACAGCCGATCAACTCGGTAAAGAGTGGCTTTACTAATTACTCAATCTTTTTAAAAAAGATAATTAATTAACAGGGAGATATCTCCCTGTTTTTGTTTATAGAATTCATATAAAAAGGGAATAAAATAAGATTTTATTCCCTTTATTGCTTGTTATCTAAATAATCAATTATCTTTTTTATAACGCTTTTTATAATGCTCTTGCAAGTAAACTGATTGGATGCTCACATTTTTTCGATGTCGACATCTCGATTTGCCATTTACAGGTTTCGCAATCTGTAATCACTAAATCACAACCACTTTCTTCTATTTGGCGAAATAGCCCAGCACCAATACCTTGAGCGACATCGTAATTCTCAGATTTAAAACCATAAGTTCCTGCAATACCACAGCATTGAGAATCAAGAACAATCACTTCAACACCGGGAATACGTTTGATTAAATCTATGGAATAAGCAGTCCAACCCATTTTTTCCATATGACAAGGTGTGTGATAAGCCACTTTTAGTGGTGTGTATTTTAACGGTAACTCACGCCCTTCTTCTAGTAAACGATAAATATAGCGGGTTGCTAACTCAATATTTTCACGAACTTTAGAAGTATCAATATCAAGAATATGCGGATATTCATCACGAATAGTAAAAGTACATGTCGATGATGTCGCTACAACAGGGATATTATTCTCAACAATTTTCTCTGTGAGTGACTCAAGATTAACGGTTGCCTGTTTCTTGGCTTGTTTAACAAAACCATTCGCAATTAATGCCACACCACAACATTTTTCACGTTTTAATAATTGCACGCCAATATTCATATGATTAAACACTTTCACCAAATCTTTCCCTAATTGAGGGTGATTATAGTTGGCGTAACACCCATGGAAAAAAGCAATTTGATCTTTAAAACGTGCTTGTTCTTGTGCTTGTTTTTTCATCCATGTTCTAAATGTACCAAACGAATATTTTGGTAATTCACGGCGATGATCGATTTTGAGTGTTTTATCTAAAATTTTACGTACGGGTTTAAGCCCTGTGATGGTATTCACAATCGGCGCCATTGGTGTAGATAGCGTACCCATTAAATCTGTATGACTTAAAATAGCATCACGTAATTTAGGTGTCTTAGGATTATAATTAAGCTTAGCTCGCGAAATGATATCCCCTATTTTCACATCAGATGGGCATGCTACTTCACAACGTTTACAGTTAGTACAATATTTTAATGCTTCATCGTAAAGCATCGGATCTTTTAAACGTAAGCGTTCACCATCAGGGCCTGCTTGTTTAGGACCAGGATAAAGCGGATTAACTTTGGCAACAGGGCAATAGGTTGTACATACTGTGCATTTAATACAACTTTCAAAGTTGCTATCCGATAAATTCATTGTGCTGCCTCCACAAATTCAGATGTGGTTTGTTGTGATTTATCATGTTGTAAAATGTGTTGAGCTGCATACAGCGCACTAATCATTGAAACACCCGCACCACAACCTTCGTTTAAAGGATCAAATCCACCTAATACAGCCCCTATTGCATAGACATTTTCAAGTGCTTGCCCATATTTCATTGGTCTTAAATCACTATCGCTATCAACTCCAAATCGCATATAAGGCTGTTTCTCAAAAACATTTTCTTGTGTCCATTCATTACGAGGTAACGTTTCTAGTAAATCTAATTCCATTAATGGCTCATAAATACGGTCAAATTCAGCAATTAAACCATTATTAAAGAAACTTCCCGTTGCTAATATCACATGATCACTTCGAATTGGAATATCGGTGTGATTTCGAGTATGAATTCCTACGACTTTATTACCTACAAGTTCAACATTTACAGCACGATCACCCGGCATGATTAAACCACCTGCATTTTGGAAGCGGAGCTTTAATGCTTGATGTAAACGAATGCCTAATAGCGAAGGCGGTAATGTCGGCAATAAGCAAATAGGCTTACCAACAAGCTTTTGTAGCAATGTGACAGGTTCTTCAGCATCTAAACCGATACAAGCAGGTAAAATAATGGCCTCGGCATCATTATCAATATGCTTAATCAGTTCATCAGCTAAAGCTTGAGTATTTTCTGGCTTATCTAAATAACGGGCGATATTTACCGCTCTAAATTCACTTGGGTTATCACGTAATCTATCTAATAAAGGTAAATGGATATGATACGCGGTTGCATCAAGCCCTTGTTCATTCAACGTGCCAGCAGCGAAGTTAGGCTGAAAATCTAAAAAACCTTCAATGCCAACTA
The DNA here is from genome assembly GCF_001654855.1 of Proteus myxofaciens ATCC 19692. GTDB lineage: Bacteria > Pseudomonadota > Gammaproteobacteria > Enterobacterales > Enterobacteriaceae > Proteus > Proteus myxofaciens. The sequence goes on along the minus strand of NZ_LXEN01000098.1, from coordinate 40,602 downwards.
CCGCTAATTTTTTCCAAGGTAATGTCTTGCCAATACCATGAGTAGGTACTCTTTCAGGACTTAACCAACTCATACGAGAGCGACCTACAGGTGTAATTCGATAATGGTTTTCATCGCCATTACCTTTATAAGCAAGACCTTTTGTACTCGCTAATAGCGCCTGTGCTTTATCAATAAATAGAGAAACGTTTGATTCACCAATACGGCTATAAGGATGTTTCGGTGCTAATTTAGCAAGTGCTGATAACGCTTGTTTAGGTTGTGTTACTGTTGTGCCATCAGGTAAATGTGTTAATAAATCCAATGAGCCTGATGAAAAATGTAAGGCACTTTGTCCATTACTAATAATGGCACACGTTTTTCCTGCTTCAGCAAGGCTAATTCCCGCGGTTAATCCAGCAAGACCACTTCCTATAATGACAACATCAAATTTCATCATCTGCCTCCGCTGAAGCTGTATTTTCAATCATATCAGCATCTAAACCGCATAAACCTTGATAAACCCAACTGGTAAATTCGCTCTCACGTAATGCATTGCCCCATGCAATAGGACGAATACCTTTCCAACGTTCATTTAAAAAATGAGCGAGTTGTTGTTCAGAGCCATGAGGTGTGGTGACTTCTAAGCGATTAAGTAAACCCGCAGCGCGACAAGCACACAGCTCACCTTGGCAAGTTCCCATACCTACACGAGTACGGCGACGTAAATCAAGTAAGTTATTAACCGTTAAAGAATTAACGGCATAGCGAACTTCACCAGCGGTAACCGCTTCACATTCACAAACAAGACTTTTATCGATACGCTCATTACTGAGTAATTTATTCGCTAAATCGCCATGACGATATACCGCAGAACCACGAATTGGCGCAGGTAATGACACAACACTGCGTAATGCTTGCTCTGCTGATTGGCGAGAGCCTGGAAGCGCTTCTTCAGCCGTTGTACATTTTGCTGAAATATTGAGTTTTTCGCAGATTTTATCAGTAGCCCATTCCGCCATTAAGCGGTAGGTCATTAATTTACCACCTGTGATCGTAATAAATCCTTCTAATCCATCGCGTTGTGCATGATCGAGCAATACAATACCACGGCTTACATTACGACCAGAAGGATCGTCATCACTTGCGACTAAAGGACGAACACCTGCATAAGCGCGTAAAATACGTGTTTGCGCAAGTTTAGGCGCTAACATTGAGCCTTCTCGAATAAGAATATCGACTTCTTCAGGTGTGACATACATATTGTCGATTTCATCATAAGGAACACGTGTCGATGTTGTACCTATTAATGAGATAGTGTCACCAGGAACAAGAATATCGGCATCAGCAGGTTTACGGCAACGGTTAATCACCATATTATTTATACGATGACCTAAAATTAGTAAAGCACCTTTCGCTGGGAACATACGCACTTTTAAGTCGCCATATTCGGCAATTTTTTGTCCCCAAATCCCCCCTGCATTTGCAACAATTTGCGCGCGTATTTCATACATTTTTTGAGCATGATGATCATAAACGCGTACACCTTTAACACGATCCCCTTCGCGAATAAGCCCCATGACTTCATGATATGTAAGCACTTGCGCACCATGTTCACGGGCATCTAGCATATTAGCCGCAGTCAAACGAAAAGGATCAACAGTACCATCAGGTACTCTGACAGCACCTATTAAATTAGGGTTGACGGCGGGCTCTAAACGTAGCGCTTCTTCAGGTGAAATAGCTTGTGCATCAATACCGGCGATTTGGCAAGATTGAATAAAGGTTTGTTGAAATTCGAGTGAATCATCTGGCAAGGTAATAAACAAACCATCTGTTCTTTCGATACAGTGACGAGCAACTCGTTTTAAGATCTTATTTTCTTCAATACACTCTTTTGCTGATTCAGGATCTGTCACTGCATATCGTGCACCACTGTGTAACAACCCATGATTTCTACCGGTTGCACCGGTTGCAATATCGTGTCTTTCTAATAGGATACAGCGTAATCCGCGACGAGCACAATCTCTTGCCATGCCCGCCCCTGTGGCGCCACCACCTATAATAATGACATCTGTTTCTATCACTGGTGAACCGCTCATCATAGCGATGCCCTCTCACATTACATTCAGCAAATGCTTATTTATTATTTAGTATTAACTATAGGATATAAGATACACAAAAAATGTGGTTAATGTTTGATAATGAGCAATAACGAAACATATACGCTCATAAAAGAAAAATAAAAATGACTACTGTGATATAAGTCACAAATTATTTAACAAAAAACGTTTCAAAAAATTAACATATCACTCAAAATCACCCATCTTGAAAAATTATTCAGCAACTGAGTATTAGTTCACAGTAAATTTAGTTAAGTACGATTACTATAAAGTTCGATAAAGAAAATTTTAGATAACTTTATTGTTCGTTTTATCACTATTCAATATAGACATATTAAAATAAAGCCATCGGAGGCTAATATGTTAAGTCTGTTTAGACCTGCGCCACATAAAGCGCGTTTGCCAAAAGAGCAGATAGATCCTGTCTATCGCCGCTTACGTTGGCAGATCTTTATGGGGATCTTTTTTGGTTACGCTGCTTATTATTTAGTAAGAAAGAATTTCGCACTAGCAATGCCTTACCTTGTTGAAGAAGGGTTCTCTAAAGGGGAACTTGGCTTTGCATTATCAGGGATCTCAATTGCCTATGGTTTTTCTAAATTTATCATGGGATCATTCTCTGATAGGGCGAATCCTCGCTATTTCTTACCAGCAGGTCTGATCCTCGCTTCTATCGTTATGCTAGTGATGGGCTTTGTGCCATGGGCAACATCTAGCATCATGGTAATGTTCGTTCTGTTATTCCTGTGTGGCTGGTTCCAAGGTATGGGTTGGCCTCCTTGTGGTCGTACCATGGTTCACTGGTGGTCACAAAAAGAACGTGGTGGTATTGTTTCTATTTGGAACTGTGCTCACAACGTCGGTGGTGGTTTACCGCCATTACTGTTCTTATTAGGGATGGCATGGTTTAACGATTGGAAAGCCGCACTTTATATGCCTGCTTTCGCTGCAATTTTAGTTGCACTGATAGCATTCGCATTAATGCGTGATACACCGCAATCTTGTGGTCTTCCTCCTATCGAAGAATATAAAAACGATTATCCACCAGATTATAAAGCAACAGATGAACAAGAGCTGACTGCAAAAGAAATCTTTATGAAGTATGTTTTCCCTAACAAACTTCTTTGGATGATTGCGATTGCTAACGTGTTCGTTTACCTATTGCGTTATGGCGTACTCGACTGGTCACCCACTTATCTACGTGAAGTAAAACACTTTGCGATGGATAAATCATCATGGGCTTACTTCCTATATGAATATGCAGGTATTCCAGGCACATTATTATGTGGTTGGATGTCAGACAAAGTATTCAGAGGTAACCGTGGTGCAACAGGTGTGTTCTTTATGACACTAGTTACTATCGCAACTATCGTATTCTGGCTAAATCCAGCAGGTAATCCAAATATCGATATGGCATGTATGCTGATTATCGGTTTCTTAATTTATGGTCCTGTTATGTTGATTGGTCTGCATGCTCTTGAGCTTGCACCGAAAAAAGCAGCAGGTACTGCGGCAGGCTTTACCGGCCTCTTTGGTTACCTTGGTGGTTCTGTTGCTGCAAGTGCTGTTGTTGGTTATACCGTTGACTACTTCGGTTGGAACGGTGGTTTCATGGTTATGATCGGCGGTAGTGCTTTATCTGTTGTGCTCTTGCTTGTTGTAATGGTGACTGAAACCAAGCATAAGCGTGAAATGGCACAGAAATATCAATAATCACCATTTATTATTGATGAAACAGATAAAATCTCATCTCTAGAAAACTAAGCCATATCTGATAGCAGATATGGCTTTTTTATTGCCAACTGTACACGACATTATTGTCAGTAGAATTAAATGGAGCAGCGTTATGAGTACTTCGTTAAAACCCGTAGTTGCAAGCATTCTTTTAACTCTATCTTTAAGTGCTATTGCACAAACCACTAGCGATAAAGTTGTTATTGCCCATCGTGGTGCAAGTGGTTATTTACCAGAACACACGCTTCCTGCTAAAGCATTAGCTTATGGCCAAGGCGCAGATTATTTAGAACAAGATTTAGTCATGACAAAAGATAATGAACTGGTTGTTTTACATGACCATTATCTTGATAGAGTGACGGATGTTGCTGAACGTTACCCTAATAGAGCGCGAAAAGATGGTCGTTATTATGCTATCGATTTTACGCTTGATGAAATAAAGGGGCTGAAATTTACAGAAGGTTTCGACATTGTTGATGGTAAAAAAGTCCAAAGCTATCCAAATCGCTTTCCAATGGGAAAATCTGATTTTCGTATACACACATTTCAAGACGAAATTGAATTTATCCAAGGACTCAATAAATCTACAGGAAAAGATATTGGTATTTATCCTGAGATAAAAGCCCCATGGTTCCATGAACAAGAAGGCAAAGATATTACAACCAAAGTTCTTGAAGTTCTAAAAGAGTATGGTTATACGAAAAAGGACGATAACGTCTATTTACAGTCTTTTGATCCCAACGACTTAAAACGCATTAAGAATGAATTAATGCCTAAAATGGGTATGGATTTAAAACTGGTTCAATTAATCGCCTATACAGATTGGAATGAAACATATGAAAAACAACCTGATGGCTCATGGACCAATTACAGCTATGAATGGATGTTTAAGCCTGGTGCAATGAAAGAAATTGCTACTTATGCTGATGCAATAGGACCTGATTATCATATGTTAGTAGAAGAAAGCTCAACACCTGATAATGTGAAATTAACCGGTATGGCAGCTGATGCGCACGCAAACAAATTGTCAATTCATCCATACACTATTCGTGTTGATAGCCTTCCTAAATATACTAAAGATGGTGATCAACTATTCGATATTATTTATAACCAAGCTGGAGCTGAAGGTGTTTTCACCGACTTCCCTGATTTAGGGGTTAAATTTTTACAAAAACCAGCTAAATAAATCTTTATTGTGTATTAATCGATTATCCTACTCTTTGAATAAAAGGGTAGGATAATTATTTTTATAAAATGAATTATCTTTTAAAAAGAGTCAAAAAAAGAGAGCATATGCTCTCTTTTTCTATTTTATACGCTTTTTGCACGCTAATTATGCTCGATAGACAGGAAACGCAATCACATCACTTAATCGTTCAACGCCTAAAGCCAACATAACTAAACGATCAACACCTAAAGCGACACCTGAGCATTCTGGTAATCCTGCTTCAAGTGCTGCTAAGAAACGCTCATCTATCGGTTGTTCAGGTAATCCCATAGTTACACGTTGGCGATTATCCCGCTCAAAACGATGACGTTGTTCTTTAGCATCTGTTAGCTCACGAAAACCATTCGCTAACTCAACTCCTTTGAAATACACCTCAAAACGTTCTGCAACTCGATGATCTTCAGAGCTGATTTCAGCCAGTGAAGCTTGAGAAGCAGGAAAATGATAAATAAATGTTGGCTTTTCTAAGCCTATATTAGGTTCAACACCAGTGACAAAAAGTAACTGAAGTAACGTATCTTTATCTTCTTCAGTGTCAGCAATATTTGATACGTCGAGTTTTGCCGCTACTTCACGTAATTTTTCTTTATCTGCAGATAGGGGATCTATATCTAAATAACGCAAAAAAGCCTGTTGATAAGAAAGTGATTCAGAAGCTTCGCAATCTAACACTTCTTGTAGCAAATCATCAACTTCATTCATTAACCGATACATATCAAAACAAGGACGATACCATTCCAGCATAGTAAATTCAGGGTTATGATATCGGCCGGCTTCCTCGTTACGAAAGCAACGTCCCATTTGATAGATAGGCCCGCTATTTGCAGCCAAAAGACGCTTCATATGATATTCAGGGCTTGTCATTAAATAAAGCTTTAACCCCTGAGAAGCACCAGGCCCAACAAACTGGGTCTCAAATGGAACAAGATGAACATCGGTAACGGTAGCCTGACTCATCATAGGTGTTTCAACTTCTAACACACCACGATCAGCAAAAAAGCGCCTGATATTACTCACTATCTTCGCCTTTTTCAGTAAATTGGCGATTGAGGCGCTAGGCTGCCAATCCGCGATTTCACTCATGAACGAAAAACTCCAAAAGAAAACAAAGCGTGCAGTTTACTCGCATCTGCTACAACAGACAAATTTCTGCCTTAAATCCCACCCTTCATCTTTAAATAATGGTTTCTTTTTTGATAGAAAATAAGAAATACCAAAATAAATTAATATGTAAAAATAGCCAATTTCAGTATTCATAATCTAATTTTGCTTTTAGAAAAAATATAGGGAAAGATAAATTTACTTCACACACCTTAAATAAAAATAATTCTCTTTCTCATTTAACTTGATAACAAACTGCTAACAGTTTATTTATTTATAAATTATTTTTTAATAAATTTAAATTTAACTTTTCATTTAAAATGATATTTCTTGATGTCAATTATAATATCTTAAGAAATATTATTAATATTTTATTAACAATCAACAAGACAAATCGATTTGTTTTAGAAAAATAGTAAAGAAAATATTTTCATTATTAATTCATTATTTTATCAATTTATATTCTTCACAAAAGTAAAAAAAATATTTACCTATAAAAATCAATAAATAACAAAAAAGCATTATCATTTATAATTAAAACTATCTATACTTTAAAAAGCAGCTTTCAATACTCTCTCTATTTTTATTTTTAAAAATATACGTTATTACATATCTGGTTTTATTATTATTAAAACCTAGAAACCTTGGTATAGATCACACTTTTTTTATGAAATACGGCAAAACCATCATTCATATCAAATTTCAGTGACGTACATTTCGTTATACTAAAAATACAGTCAAAGATAATAAAGATGTTATCAAGCATAGTTGTAAAAGAGTTAAAGATTTACTATTGATAACGTAAAAAAATAGTACTAAAAAAATTAATAATGTCAGCGAATAGAATTCTAGACAATTATTCCAATTTTCACTTGAACAATGGAGAAGCGCAGTGCAAACCTTTAATGCCGATATCGCGATAATCGGAGCCGGGGGCGCAGGCTTACGAGCAGCAATTGCTGCCGCGCAAGCGAATCCTCAACTGAAAATTGCTCTGATCTCAAAAGTTTACCCAATGCGTAGCCATACAGTGGCAGCAGAAGGCGGATCAGCAGCAGTCACTCAGTCTCATGACTCCTATGACTTCCACTTCAATGATACCGTTTCTGGCGGTGACTGGTTGTGTGAACAGGATGTCGTCGATTACTTCGTTGAGCATTGTCCTACAGAGATGACTCAACTGGAACTCTGGGGTTGTCCTTGGAGTCGTAAAGAAGATGGGTCAGTCAACGTTCGACGTTTTGGTGGAATGAAAATTGAGCGGACTTGGTTCGCAGCCGATAAAACTGGCTTCCACATGCTACACACCCTCTTCCAAACTTCCCTAAAATATCCTCAAATTCAACGTTTTGATGAACACTTTGTTCTTGATATTCTCGTCGATGAAGGCCGTGCTCGTGGTCTTGTTGCAATTAATATGATGGAAGGTACGAAGGTTGAAATTCGTGCTAATGCCGTCATTATGGCAACAGGCGGTGCAGGACGTGTTTATCGCTATAATACAAATGGTGGAATTGTAACCGGTGACGGTATGGGTATCGCCTTACGTCATGGTGTTCCTCTGCGCGACATGGAATTTGTACAATATCATCCAACAGGCTTACCTGGCTCAGGTATTTTGATGACAGAAGGCTGCCGTGGTGAAGGTGGTATTTTAGTTAATAAAGATGGTTATCGTTACCTACAAGATTACGGATTAGGACCAGAAACCCCATTAGGTAAACCTGAAAATAAATATATGGAGTTAGGTCCTCGCGATAAAGTTTCTCAAGCATTCTGGCATGAATGGCGAGCTGGTCGCACAATTAGTACTCACCGTGGTGATGTTGTCTACCTTGATTTACGCCATCTTGGTGCGAAAAAACTCCATGAACGCCTACCGTTTATTTGTGAGCTTGCTAAAGCTTACGTCGGTGTTGACCCAGTTAATGAACCTATTCCTGTTCGTCCTACAGCTCACTATACAATGGGCGGTATCGAAACCGATCAACGCACAGAAACTCGCATTAAAGGCTTATTCGCCGTTGGTGAATGTTCTTCTGTAGGTTTGCATGGAGCTAACCGTTTAGGCTCTAACTCATTAGCTGAGCTCGTTGTATTTGGCCGTCTTGCAGGTGAAGAAGCCGCTCGTTGTGCTCAAGAAGCAACACCTGCAAATGCATCCGCACTTGAAGCTCGTACTCGTGATATTGAAGATAACCTTAAAAAATTGATGAACCAAAAAGGCTCTGAAAACTGGGCTAAAATCCGTGATGAAATGGGTGAATCAATGGAAGAAGGTTGCGGTATCTATCGTACACCTGAATTAATGCAAAAAACGGTTGATAAACTCGCTGAATTAAAAGAACGCTTTAAACATGTTGAAGTTAAAGATACGAGTAGTGTCTTTAATACTGATTTACTTTACAAAATTGAACTTGGTTTTGGCCTTGATGTTGCTGAATGTATGGCTCATTCTGCAATCAATCGTAAAGAATCTCGTGGTGCACACCAACGTCTTGACGAAGGGTGTACTGAGCGTGATGACGTGAACTTCCTGAAACATACTCTGGCGTTCTATAACCCAGAAGGTGCCCCTCATTTAGAATATAGTGATGTGAAGATAACGAAATCTGCTCCTGCTAAACGTGTCTACGGTGGTGAAGCGACCGCACAAGACAAGCAGAATAAGGAGAAAGCGAATGGCTGATGACATGAAGCACATTAAAATAGAAGTCATGCGCTATAACCCCGAAACAGACGAAGCGCCTTATTTCGTCGCATATGATGTCCCTTATGATGAGCAAACCTCATTACTGGATGCATTGGGTTATATTAAAGACAATTTAGCGCCTGACCTGTCTTATCGCTGGTCTTGCCGTATGGCGATTTGTGGCTCTTGCGGCATGATGGTTAATAAAGTACCTAAATTGGCTTGTAAAACGTTTATTCGTGAATATCCAGATGGTGTAAGAGTTGAGGCATTGGGTAACTTCCCTGTTGAGCGTGACTTAGTTGTCGATATGACTCATTTTATCGAAAGCTTAGAAGCGATTAAACCTTACATTATCGGTAATGATCGTAAGCCTTCAGAAGGTCCAAATAAACAAACTCCGGCTCAAATGGCAAAATACCACCAGTTCTCTGGTTGTATCAACTGTGGTCTTTGCTATGCAGCATGTCCTCAGTTTGGTTTAAATCCTGAGTTCATCGGTCCTGCTGCCATCACTTTAGCTCAACGCTATAATACGGATAGTCGCGACCATGGGGCAAAAGAACGTATGCCTCAATTAAATGGTGAGAACGGTGTTTGGTCTTGTACCTTTGTTGGCTACTGTTCTGAAGTCTGTCCAAAACATGTGGATCCTGCTGCTGCTATTCAGCAAGGTAAAGCAGCCAGCGCGCAAGATTTTGTTATTGCAATGCTCAAGCCACGTTAAGGAGGAAACAAGACATGACAACAAAACGTAAGCCTTATGTTCGTGGCATGCAACCGAACTGGTGGACAAAACTAGGATTCTATCGTTTCTATATCACCCGTGAAGGAACTTGTATTCCACAACTTTGGTTCAGTCTGGTTGTATTGTTTGGTGTATTTGCACTGAAAAATGGACCTGAAAGTTGGGCGGGATTTGTTGGATTCCTGAGCAACCCAATTGTAATGCTAATAAACATCGTAACTCTTATCGCAACACTATTTCATACTGCGACTTGGTTCAAACTTGCACCAAAAGCGGTGGTTATTGTTGTTAAAGATGAAAAAATGCCTCAAGAACCTATCGTCCGTGGTTTTTGGGCTGTCACTATCGTGGTTACTGTCGCTATTCTGGCAGTGGCGTTAATTTAACCCAGGAGGGAATAATGAATCAGAATCAACTTCCTAAACGCTCTGATGAACCTATTTTCTGGGGATTATTTGGTGCAGGTGGTATGTGGAGTGCGATTATTTCTCCAGCAATTATCATCTTGCTCGGTATCCTAATCCCTATGGGTATTGCGCCAGAAGCATTTACTTATGAACGTATTATGGCATTTAGCCAAAGCATTATTGGTCGCCTGTTCTTACTGTTAATGATAATTCTGCCAGTTTGGTGTGCATTACACCGTATTCACCATACTTTACATGATTTTAAAGTGCACGTACCTGCAAGCAAATGGGTCTTTTATGGTGCTGCTGCTATTATTAGCATCGTTGCTATCATTGCGGTCGTTACACTGTAATTAATATATCAAATTAAAAGCCACTTAATTGAGCTATCCTCCTTTTTAGGATGGTTTAATTAGGTGGCTTTTTTATTTATAGCAAAACGAGAAGACATTCGTAAAAAAGGTCATAATACTTATATTAATAAGCTCATAATTTAAATAAATAATAATAATAATTTATTATCAATAAATTACAGTTATTATTTTCATATTTATGCCGTATTTTTTATTTTATAAATGCCGTATTTCTTCTCATTTCGCTTTCTTTGCTGTATGCTTTTCATACACAAAAGGAGGTGCATAATGACTGCAGTACATCAAATAAGCCAAAAATTGAAGCGTTCAAGGCGCTATGTCTTTGAACGTAAAGATTTTGAAAATATTGCTAGCTATGATCAAATTGGTCGCGCTCTTAATCAATTAATCAAGCAAGATGAATTGATGAAAATCGGATACGGACTTTATACTAAAGCACGAAAAAATAGCCTAACAAAACGGTTAATGCCAACCCATCCAGGAGGTACTGACGCAATTTTACGTGAAATCTTAAAAATGAAAGGCGTTAACTTTGAAATAGATCCTCTATCTTTACAAAGTCTTTCTGGTAATAGTGCACAAATTCCTTCATCAGTGCGATATTCGTGGGATACAAAACTATTTAATCGCAAATTAGTTATTGGTAATCGGTTACTCACTCCACTAAGTTACAAATGAAAAAACTAAAAAATCAATTTCTAGAAGTTTCCGATGCTTTAGCTCTAGGAAATCCAGCTATTCCTGAAAAGGATTACTGGGTAGTAGCTTTACTTGCAGAGTTAGAAAAACTGAGTTTTGACACACATCAAATGGTATTTTCAGGTGGAACAGCACTAACTAAATCCAATATAAAGATATTTAGAATGTCGGAAGATGTTGATATAAAACTTATTCCAACAGATAGATTTAACTCATATAGTCGCGAGAAACGTAAAGCAAAACGCAAAGCTCTAATACAAAAATTAGAAGAGTCTCTAACTCGCCAAACAAGCCATTTTTCTATTGAAGAAAAAATAGTTCGTGATGAATATCGCTACATCGAATATGAACTAAAATACCCACAACAATTTAGCCAAGCTCCTTATTTACGTCCAATCATAAAATTAGAACTGGTAGAGACTATACTTTTAGTTCAAGCGGAGTTTCGTAGTATTCAATCATTAGTTGCACAACTTTATCAGCAACCTCAAGAGGTCAATAAATTTGCTTGTTCCTCTATACAATCAACATTGATAGAAAAAATTATTTCTATGTTACGGCGTACCATGCTAGTTAAACGAGATCCTAAACGTAAAGATGATCCTACTTTGGTACGCCATATATACGATATATATTGTATTGATATGAAACAACAATTTGATTTTAAATCCTTTATTCCTCTTTTTCAAAAAGTGCTACAAGAAGATATAAAGCGTTTTGGTAATCAACATGCAGAATTTGTTAATAATCCGATTAAAGAATTACAACTAGGTTTACAAGAATTAGAATCCAACCTTATATATCACCAACGATTTACAGACTTCGTAACTCCAATGGTATTTAGTCCAGAAACACCTCAATACGATATTTGCTTTGCTTCATTTAAGACAATCTCTCAGCGATTAATCGATAATAATTTGAATAAACACGAGATTATTTAATATTTGAGGATTACTTTTTTATGAAAAAATTAATGCCATCAACTCGCTAATTTAAGCCCAATAATACCGACAATAATCATGGCTAAACTCAGTAAACGATAGATATTTGCGGATTCACCAAAAACTAAAATACCAAAAATTGCGGTACCAACAGCACCAATCCCAGTCCAAATAGCATAAGCGGTACCTGCGGGTAATCCTTTCATTGCATAAGAAAGCATTCCCATACTCACAATCATTGCACTCACAGTGATAATGCTTGGTGTTAGACGTGTAAAACCATGGGTATATTTAAGTCCTACAGCCCAAACGATTTCCAATAAACCAGCAATAAAAAGAATAATCCAAGGCATAACGTTCCCCTATTAAATCATTGGGGTCGTCCCCGGAATAAAAGCAGAAAGCTGGGTCGTCCCAGCTTCAAAGAATTGAAAGTAAAGTATAGAAAAAAGCTATCTATCATGCAATAGATGAAAAATCATTCAAATTTGGGCACGAGCTTGTTCGCCATAAAGAAACGCATTTACATCCTCTTCGACTTCGCCCATAGCAAGCAACGCATCGAGTGTTGCTTTTGCTTCGTCTTCATCAACAATACTCATAGCAAAACCAACATGCACTAATACCCATTTGCCTATCATCGACTCTGTGTTTCCTTCACACACAAGCGCAATATTCACTTCTCTTTTTACACCACAAACATCAACAATGGCATTATCAGTGACAGATTTTCCTACTTCAACAACTTGACCTGGAATACCAAGACACATAATAACCCCTATTCAATTTCTATTTGCTTGATACGCATTGCATCGTCGTTCTCAACACGTAAATTTTGACTGCCGCATAAAGGGCAGCCAGCATCAAACTTAGCGACAGTCACAACTTCATGACAATCCCAACACCATGCTTTTGCTGGGATCACATCAATATTGAGCTGGCACCCTTGAGCTAGAGTGTCTCGACAAACAATTTCAAAACAAAATTCAAGTGCGCTAATTTCAACGCAAGATAGCGCACTAATTTCCATCCATACGCTTTTTACTTTTTGCGCATGATTTAATTTTGCCTGTGAATCGATAATCTCAAATGCGCTTTGACAAAGCGTAATTTCATGCATTTCGCTATCCTATCTAAGCTGCAACCATAGTCACTATAGTAGCAGTAGAGAATTGCTTAATCGTTATCTTAGAACAACAAATCAGCACCACTTTCAAATGCAGCTCGACGACGACGTTCTTTTACCATTTCATCAAGCGCGTCTCTATCAATACAGACAAGCGCTTGTGTTGGGCAGACTTCAATACAAGCAGGTCCTTCTTCTCTGTGATGGCATAAATCACACTTATTCGCTTCCGCTTTAAAAGCTTCAATAGTATTTAAGGCTGTTAATTTACGCATAACAGGTCGAGAAACCACTTCCATCGTGCCATAAGGACATGCAATTACACAGGTTTTGCAACCAATACATTTTTCCTGATCAACATAGTAATAATCTTTATTATGAATTATGGCACCATTAGGACATACATTGGCACAAGGAGCATCTTCACATTGGTGACAAACTACTGCGGTACTAATGGTAAAGCCTTTAATGACATGGATACGTGGCTGAAAATTTTGCTCATTAATTTGCTCAATCGCTAAGTTATCCTGCTCTGCTTGTTGATGGGAAACAACACAAGCCACTTCACAAGTATGGCAACCAATGCATTTTTTAGGGTCTGCAATGATGAAACGGTTCATCATATTCTCCTGCTATTTGTTATATATGGCGATAAACGCAACGCATAATTCTAATTAACATGTACAATTAGAATATCAATAGATTAAAGCTAGCATTGTTCATGCCAATATATTTTTCAGGGAACTATTCTTTATTTTTCAATTAAATAATTCTTAAATAAAAATGATTATTAATTAGAAAAAGTCACTTCGTCAATTTATTCGACATTTTTGACGATTAAATATTTAGTTATATAATTAAACACATAACGATTTGATAGTTTTATATTTTCAAGCTTTATCATTTATAAAAAAATAGCCGTCTGGATCAATAATGATTCAGTCATTGATATAATTTTAAAATAAACCTATTACAATATAGCTAATTTTTTAGGGCAATCGGTGGTGTCATGAAATTAAGCAGTAACAATGCTGAAACTATAGAGAGCCTTCGTAATGAGCGAAACCAATATCGTATATTGGTTGATATTACCAATTCGGTATTAGCTCATTTAGATATGGATGGTCTCATTTGTGAAGTTTCTAAAGAAATACATCGTTTTCTTGGACTTAATCATATTAGTCTCATGCTATGCCGTACACCATCACAGAACAGTAATGAAGCGATACTCTATTCTAGCCGTTATCAAACGGGAAAATCAGTCATTCGTCAGCAACGCAAATTTAATAGCGCAAATAACAAAGCTGAAGAAATTATTAACCAAAATAATCCGGTCTTGATTGATATAAACAAAGAAGATCAAGATGATGTGTTGATAAAACGCCTTGTGAAACAAAATATGCAAACGGCACTATTGTTGCCACTTGCATTTAATCGAAAACCACTTGGTTTATTAATTTTGGCACATGAAGACAGTGCTATTTTTACAGAAGATACGTGTCATTTGCTGCAACAAATCGCTGCACGTATTGGTATCGCCATTGAAAATGCAGCTGCTTATGAAGAAATCACACATTTAAAAGATAGCCTGAAAAATGAGAATATTTGGCTTAACGAACAAATAGATAAAAATGCCTGTTTTAGTGAAATAATTTATCAAAGTGCAGCTATGCACAATGTATTGGAACAAATTGAACTTGTTGCGCGAAGCGATAGCACTGTACTTATTTTAGGTGAAACAGGAACAGGTAAAGAGCTTATTGCTCGTGCCATTCATCGCCTAAGTCAGCGTAAAAACAAAACGATGATAAAGATGAATTGCGCTGCTGTACCTTCAGGCTTATTAGAAAGTGATCTTTTTGGTCATGATAAAGGGGCGTTTACAGGTGCAACAAGCGCTCATATTGGCCGATTTGAAATGGCAGATAAAAGCACTCTATTTCTTGATGAAATTGGTGATATGCCAATTGAATTACAACCTAAACTATTACGCGTATTGCAAGAAAGGGAAATAGAAAGACTAGGTGGTAATAAAGTTATTCCCGTGGATGTCAGGCTTATTGCAGCAACAAATAAAGATTTACATGAATTAACCGATGAAGGCGAATTTAGAGAAGATCTTTACTATAGACTTAATGTTTTTCCTATTATTATTCCGCCATTAAGAGAACGCCCTGAAGATATTGCGTTATTAGCAAAATATTTTACGCAGAAAATAGCACGTCGTATGGATAGACAAATTGACTGTATTCCAGCACAAGCATTAGAGCAATTAACACATTATCCGTGGCCTGGTAATGTTCGTGAACTAGAGAATATTATCGAAAGAGCTGTTATTTTAACAAGAGGCTCTACATTAAACCTACAATTAAAAGAATTACATATAAATAAGCCATCTCGTTTAAAGCAGGTGTTTTCTGAGCCTTCTTCGCTTGAAAGACGAATGCAAACTCATGCACCAGAAAATGATGAAGCAGAAAGGGATCGTATCATTCAAGCATTAAGAGAAACAAATGGTGTTGTCGCAGGAGCGAGAGGAGCCGCATTAAAATTAGGATTGAAAAGAACAACATTATTGTCTCGAATGCAACGCTTAGGTATTTCTATTCCTGAAATCCTTTAATTGAAAAATGATTAACACCTAAATGTAAAAAGAGTGTAATTAATTTATTACACTCTTTTTTTATTAATTTGAAGTTTCATTATCTCTATATATAATTTAATAATTAATAATAATTTTATATTATCAAGTAAATATTATTAATATAATAAATTATCAATGGAGTATATTATATATGAATACCCTACTTATAGATAAAATCCAAAAAATAAAAGAAGAATATAAAAAAAATAAATATGTTTTCATTTCTCAAAATACAGTTATTGAATTAATAAAAGGATTAGGTGCTCAAGATAAAGATATTAATGAACTATCTGAATACGGTGATTATTTAGCCCAAGACCCTACTCTTTCATTTCGCCATTCACGTACAGGTCGTTATCTTTTTGATAATGAAGAAAAAAATATTTCTCGTTTAGAATATCAACCTTTTGTATTAACAAAAGAAGATGGTTTTATTAGAGAAGATAGTGGTGCTAAGCGACACTTTAGGGCGATTGATGATCGTTGGCAATTTAATACTGCTTATCAGGCTTTATTGAAATTAAAGATGTTATTAATTCAAGATAATCACTTCACGCCTCGTCATACAAGTAATGCAAAATCATCAAAACTGCTTTCAACGGTATTCCACTTAAGATTAATTGCACAACCTGATTCTTTAAGTGAACTGTCTATTGAAGGTGTTCATCAAGACGGTGTTGATCATACGATGATTATTATGGCGAATAAGAATAATGTTAAAAATAACTCAGGTGCAATACGTGTTCATACTACTGAAGAGCCAATAGGGACTCCTTGGCAAGATGTTAACCCATCAAATATTCTTTATGAGCATAACAATGCGCAATATCTCGATATTCTTTTAGTCGCTGATAATGAATTAAATCATAGTGGTACACCTATTTTTACTGATGATAATAAAAAATCAGCTTATCAAGATTTTATTATTATGCTATCTCGTCATCCAAGAGTGGAATCACACCCTTCTTATCAGTTTGATTCGACTAATTTACACCCTGATTTACCATTAACTGTTCAATTATCAGAGACAGAATTAATATGATAATGAAAAAGTAATATTTAAAAACGACGGGCTCGGCTGAGTAACAAATCAATAATTAAAATTAGATTTGATTCAAAAGACGAGCTCTCTATCGTATCACTTTGATAATTAACAGCATCGTCATAAATAGGGAAATGAATATCGGCAAGCTCTGCTAATGAATTTGCATTAGCGCGAGTAAATACTACGATTTTCATTCCTATACTTTTCGCAATCTTGGCCTTTTCTACAACTTGCTCTGTTTCTCCACTACGAGAAATAGCAATAAAGACAGAGTAGCGAGAGGCATTATTAATAAAGATATTCTTACTATCACTTAATCCGGATAAAAAGGCATCTTTACCAATAAGTTGTAAGCGTTTACTGATGTATTCTGAAAATATATGAGATAAACCAGCACCATAAATAAAAAATGAGTTCTTTCCATTAATTAAAGAAGTAAATTCATTTTTACGGACTTCAGGAATAAGCGCAAATGTCTTTAAATAATTTTCTAAAAAGAGTTCAAACAAAGGCTCTGTAGTTTGGTTTTCTTCAAAAGTAAGTGAGTGTGATTGTTCAAAAGATGATAAAAGTTGTTTACAGTAGTAAATTAATTCACTGTATCCAGAAAATCCTAACTTTTGGCAAAGGCGCATAACCGTTGTTGTAGAAACAAAGTTTATTATCGCTAATTGTCGAATAGTAACATTACCTATTTGACTAGGATTATCAATAAGATAAGAGAGAATACGATATTCTGCGCGAGTTAATCCTGTGGCTCTTGATAGTAAAGGTGATAATCGGGCTGCCATATCTATTACCTCATTGATGCATCATCCTTATTACATAAAAGGAAAATGCTGTTCTGATGATAGAACAGCATTTTATTAGATTACCCATTAACAGCAAGTATTGATATTACACGCGTTTACCTTTGATATACGCTTTATGTAATTGTGGCCAATATTCGCGATTTGCTTCAATCATATCATCGAGGATTTTTTTAGCATGAATAACACTTGGCACTGTTTTATTTAATGTAAAAGCCTCTAGTGCTTTTTCATAGTTACCTTCAAGTGTTGCTTCCACCAGCAATTGTTCTGAGGCAAGTTGTTGCTCTAATAAAGTACGATAGAAACGAGGAATATCACCAACACGTATAGGTTCAGGACCATGTTCTGTAATGTATGCGGGTACCTCTACCATAGCATCATAAGGTAAGCCGGCAATAGCACCTTTATTTTCAACAATGACTAAGTGACGTTGACGTAAATTGAATGCTAAAGAGCACGCTACATCAACAATAAATGCACCATGCACGCCAACGTGAAACGCATCAGGCAAAATACCTGTTTCTTTATATTCACGAGCAGCTTCAAATAAACGTTTTTCACGGCCATCCATCACTTCATTAGCGCGTGTATAATTCGGATCTTGATGCTCTACGATATAATTTGGCATTAAATAGTATTGTAAATATGGATTTGGGATGTATTCAGGGAAAGCATCCATTAAAGGCTGGATATGACGCCATGTTTTCACCCATGATGGATCTGAATGCTGAGGATCAGTCTGTGCAGCATCTTCCGTTAAAAGCCCAAATTTTGCGATATGTTCACGTAATTGAGGAAGTTTTTCTTCACCTTTAACACGAACAGACGTAAACCAACCAAAGTGGTTTAATCCAAAGTAATCAACATCAAGATCATGACGATCGGCATTTAAGATTGCTGCCATATTACGCATAGCCGCAACTGGCATATCACAGATATTTAATACACGTGCATGAGGACGTAAACGGCGTACACCTTCAGCCACTATCGCAGCTGGATTAGAATAGTTCACTATCCATGCTTTAGGAGAAGCATACTTTTCAACAAGATCGATTAACTCAACCATAGGTAAAATAGTACGTAGACCATAAGCCAATCCACCAGGACCACACGTTTCTTGTCCTACAACACCATGACGTAATGGGATCTTTTCATCTTGCTCGCGCATTTTATACTGGCCTACTCGCATTTGAGCAAATACAAAATGTGCACCTTCAAAAGCAGTTTGTGCATCTATTGTTACTGTAAATTTAATTGTCTCGCTATGATCTCTAATGACTTTTTCAACTACAGGTGCAATCGTTTCTTGGCGCTCTTTATCAATATCATAAAGACGGATTTCACTTAGTGGGAAGTCTGCTAATCGAACCATTAAGCTTTTAACAATACCTGGGGTATAAGTACTTCCGCCGCCTGCAATACTTAAGATAAAGGGTGACTTATTCATATCTCTTTCTCCTATCAAAGTGCGGCTTCGACCGCTTCACGCATTTTTTTGACATGTAATCCATAAACAACCTGAACATTATTACCATGGCGAACAACACCTTTAGCTCCGGTTTCCTTCAGCTTATCTTCATGAATTTCATCAACATTTTTAACTATTACTCGTAAACGGGTATAACAATTGTCTACCGTTTCAATATTTTCACGACCACCTAATCCTTCGATAATCTCTTCACCTAATGCATTTATTGTGTGTTCTGTTACTGTATTTGTTTGTTGAGTCGTCTTCTGTTGGAAATCATTTTTGCTATATAAGCGCGTTTCTTCGTCGTCATCTTCACGACCTGGTGTTTTCAAATCGAGTTTTAAAATCAGAGTGCGGAAAATGACAAAATAAAGGACTGACATAATCAAACCCACCACGATATACATTGGCCAATTCGATTTTTCAGTTCCTAATGGCAAGTTATATAAAATAAAATCAATAACACCATTAGCGCCTATGGCATGAACACCTAAAAGATAAAACAGCATCATGCCAATTCCGGTTAATACGGCATGAACCACAAATAAGATTGGTGCAACAAAGAGAAATGAAAATTCTAGAGGTTCGGTAACACCTAATAAAAAAGAAGTCACCGCAGCAGGTATTAAAATTGCTTTCGCCATCTGCTTTTTCTCTTTTTTCGCTACAGTGATCATGGCTGCTGCTGCCGCAGTTAAACCAAACATTTTGGCAATACCTCGTGCATCCCAAATAACAGTATGACTAAGCTGTTTTACTTCAGGACATGCCATTTCAGCAAAATAGATATTTCTAGCACCTTGATAAGTCGTGCCACAGACATCAGCAACACCACCTAATTCTGTGTATAAAAATGGGGTATAGACTAAATGGTGTAATCCAGTAGGGATGAGTATTCGTTCTAAAAAGCCATAAATAAGTGCACCAAATGCACCTGAATCATGAATAATAAGCGCCATTTTGGTGATACCGGCTTGAGCAAAAGGCCAGATTTCACACATCAAAACACCAAGGGCAATAGTAAATGGAATAGTAATAATAGCGACAAAACAATGACCAGAATAAATTGCCATTACACCATTAAATTGACGGCTTGAATGGCGGTTATACAACCATCCTGATATTGCACCTGTCAAAATACCGGCAAAAACACCCATTTCCAGCACTTGCACACCAAGTACCATACCTTGGCCTGCGGCTCTCATTTCATCAGCACTAACCAGTTTTCCCTGTAGTGTTAGCGTAATATTCATCGCATTGATAAAAATAACAAAGGTCACAAGGCCAATGAGTCCTGCATAACCTTTGTCTTTTTTCGCCAAACCAATTGGAATACCTACTGCAAAAATCAGTGCTAAATTCACTAAAATTGCAACAGATGATTTTGCCAGTAATTGTCCAATGCTTTGAATTATCGGGTGTTGTAAAAACGGAACATATTCCGCAAGATTGCCATTCCCAAATACGTTACCTAGTGCGATATACAAACCAACTATCGGCAGTATCAGCACAGGACCATATAAGGATTTTCCAAACGCTTGTAGGGCATTAATGAGTTTTTTCATATTTATCTCGTTGTTGTTTTCTTACACTCATTTCCATGACAGCATCCTGCGCTGCCTTTAACTAAAAAGCAATTTATCCGCTTGATTTAGAAACGAATTACCACAAAAGTAACATGTTACTTTTTTTCCTGTGAGCCAACGCAAGCTTGATATTTCATCAATATAGAGAAGGGATAATGAATGGAATAGAAAATAAACTGAGAAAATAAGAAATAAGTGAAAATAAAAAAGCTGAGATTACTGATATATTCATCAATAAACCCAGCTCTATTTATTATGATAAAATATGAGTACTGTAATTAACCTTCAGCAGCTTCTCTTAAACGTCGTTTAATATTGCTATATTCAGTTTTCACATAGTGTTCAGCTTGAGCTTGAGCTTTAATTGATTCAACACAAACAGCACAATATTTATACTCAGGCGTTTTGGTAATTGGGCTTAAGTTTTCAGCAACCAATTCATTACAAGCACCAATCCACCATTGATATGTCATATAGACAGCACCTTTATTAGGACGATCACTCACACCTGCACGCGTAATGACTTTACCTTGACGAGAACGTATCCACACCAGTTCTTGATCTTTTATACCTAACTGTTTCGCATCTTGAGTATTAAGTTGCACATAACCCGGTTCATCTGCTAATGCCGCTAATGCTTTACAGTTACCTGTCATTGAACGACAAGAATAGTGCCCAACTTCACGCACTGTAGCCAATACCATTGGAAATTCATCAGATAGCTTATCAATAGGAGGCGCCCAATCACAGGTAAAGAACTGCCCTTTACCATTAGGCGTATCAAAATGCCCACCATCATAAAGATATTGTGTTCCTGGGCTATCTTCTGTTGGACAAGGCCATTGAATATAAGCTAAATCCGCCATTTTTTCGTAGGTTGCACCATAGTAAATTGGACATAATTCACGTAACTCATCCCAAATTTCTTTGGTATTGTTATAGTGCATTGGATAGCCCATTGCGGTTGCCATTAAACTGATAATTTGCCAATCAGTTTTAACATCACCGACAGGCTCAACCGCTTTATAGAAACGTTGGAATCCTCTATCGGCTGATGTATAGACACCTTCATGCTCACCCCAAGAAGTCGCAGGTAAAACAACATCTGCAATAGATGCAGTTTTAGTCATAAAGATATCTTGTACTATCAATAAGTCGAGTTTTTCAAATGTTCTACGAATTGTGGCAAGATCCGGCTCAGTTTGTAGTGGATCTTCACCCATAATATAGTGGGCTTTTAATAAACCATGGTCGATATTATGAGGGACTTCACTTAATGCGTAACCCACTTCATCAGGCATAGATTCAATGCCCCATGCTTTAGCAAATTTTTCGCGTGCTTTAGCATCATCCACATACTGATAGCCTGGTAACGTATTAGGCAACGCGCCCATATCACAGGCACCTTGAACATTATTTTGACCACGAACAGGCCCAACACCAACGTATTTTTTACCAAAATTCCCGGTTAATAAGGCAAGACTTGTCAAAGAACGAACAGTTTCAACACCTTGATAGAATTGAGTAACACCCATACCCCATAGGATTGTTGCCGTTTTAGCTTTCGCATACATACGCGCTGCTTCACGGATAATTTGTGCACTTAACCCTGTAATTTCTTCAACAGATTCTGGTGTATAGCTTTCGACTAATTGGCAATACTCCTCGAATTGTTCAGTGTGATTTTCAATAAAAGATTGATCGTATAATTTTTCTTTGATTATCACATGAGCAAGCGCATTTAATAATGCAATGTTAGATCCATTTTTTAAGCCCAAATGCAAATCTGCTAAACGGGCAGTTTCGATATAACGTGGATCACAAACAATTATTTTAGCACCCTTTTCTTTTGCCTTTACAATACGGCGAGCAACAATAGGATGCGAGTCTGCGGCATTATAGCCGAAGACAAATATACATTGGGTATCCTCAATCTCAACGATTGAGTTGCTCATAGCACCATTACCGACCGAACGCTGCAGACCTGCAACCGAAGGGCCGTGTCAGACACGAGCACAGCAATCTATATTATTATTACCAATGACAGCACGAGCGAATTTCTGCATAACAAAGTTAGCTTCGTTACCCGGTCCTCGCGATGAGCCTGTTGTCATGATTGATTTAGGGCCATATTTTTCTTTAATCGCGAGTAGTTTACTCGTTGCAAACTCTATCGCTTCTTCCCAAGAGACAGACTCTAATTTTCCGCCTCTTTCACGACGGATCATCGGTGTTTTAAGACGTGGAGTCAGTATCTTAGTATCATGAATAAAATCCCATCCATAATAGCCTTTAAGACACAACTCACCTTGGTTTGTTAAACCATTAGCACCTTCAGCGCCAATAATTTTACCGTTTTCCACCTTCAGATAGATTTTGCATCCTGAGGCGCAATACGGACAGACCGTGATGACTTTTTTCATCAACATTGCTCCTGTATTCATCAACTTTCAGGCTTACACCTGACCTTCTCTTGTATCTATATGCAGAGAATGTGCCAAATAAGATTTTATTTTTAAGAAAATATAATCTGATGAAAAATAAAGGAAATAAAACTAAAAGAGAAAATAAATAATATAAAAAAAAGATATAAAATATATTTTCGACACTAATGACGATATTGATGACGATAAATAAAATAATTAATATTGAAATAAGTAATTTCATCTATTGATAAATAATAATTTTTTATAAACTAGAAATTAAATTTATTTTTATAAATATATCAATAAAAAAAAGAACATAATACTGAACCTGATAGTTTCTTTGGGGTCATAAAGTCCTCTACACCATAAATATTGATAACAATTTCATATGCAAAAATTAAAGTTTTTAAGATTTACAAAGGAAAACGTTGCTCTATTTTTAGCGGTATATATCGGTTTTTTTCTAAACTTATCTGTATATATTAGTCGTTATGGTACACAGCATACACAAAGCATCCTCCTTGATACTTTATATGTCTTGGGTGAGATCGTAGTAAATATTGCCTTTACCTTTTTTCTATTACGATTACTCTCTTTTTTCGGTACTTTATTTTTTAAAATAATCGCCTCGTTTATTCTTATCGTTAGCGTTTGCGCGAGCTATTACATCTCATTTTTTGATGTTGTCATTGGTTACGGCATAATAATCTCAACACTCACAACAACGGATCTCGATTTATCACAAGAATTGATTAGTTCTAATGTTATCTTGTGGATTGTGGGTTTATCTGTTTTACCACTCACTCTGATTTGGTTATGTAAACAACCAGAGAAAAATTTAACGTTAAAACAAAAAAGAAAAATATGGCTGAAAAATACAGCTAAAATGTTCATCATCGCACTCGCCGTTTTTGCTTACTTAAAAACGTTAGATTCAAAACAAAAAGCCTATGAGATCCATAATAATCTTGATTTACCAAGTTATAGTGGGGGCTTAAGTTACGCTTATTTACCAACCAATTGGATTATTCCGCTCTTTCAATATGGCATAACACAATATGATGATAAGTTTAATAGCCCATTATTATTTGATCCCGCAGAACACTTTACTTATCAACCATCAAAAGCAAATGATGATACTTATGTCGTGTTTATAATTGGCGAAACGGCAAGATGGGATCATATGGGCTTATTTGGTTATGAAAGACAAACTAACCCGTTATTATCTCAAGAAAAAAATCTGGTTGCGTTTAAAGGTATTTCTTGTGATACCGCCACTAAACTTTCATTGAAATGTATGTTTGTACGTGAAAATGGAACAGAAAAGAATGCGCAAAGAACACTAAAAGAAAACAATATCTTCTCAATACTTAATCATTTAGGTATGTCATCTGAGCTTTTTTCAATGCAAAGTGAACTCTGGTTTTATAATCAGCTAGATTTAGATAACTATGCAATGAAAGAAATGATGACGGCCAAGAGCAGTAATTTCGGTAAAGAATTAGATGATACGTTGCTTATCTCTGAGGTAAAAAATTCTGTTGCACATCATCCTAAAGGAAATCATTTAGTGATTTTGCATACTAAAGGCTCGCACTTTATGTATTCGCAACGCTATCCTCAATCATTTAGAAAATATCAACCTGAATGTTTAAATGTGGATGATGATTGCACAAAACAACAACTGATTAATGCTTACGATAATTCTATTCTTTATACCGATTACTTTATTGATGGTGTTATCGATACATTACGTGATAAAAAAGCGATTGTTTTTTATACCTCAGATCATGGTGAATCTATTTCAGAAAAAGGTGGCTTACATGGCACTCCAAAAGAAATCGCACCACCAGAACAATTTAAAGTCCCTTTTGTTGTATGGATGTCTGATAGTTATTTAGCAGAACCCGATAATAAAGCCTTATTTGATAATCTAAAACATAATGAAGAAAGTGGCCGAGTTTTCTATCACCATAATATCTTTGATTCTTTATTAGGATGTTTAGGTTATACATCGCCCGATGGCGGTATTAATAACAAAAATAATCTTTGTTTTGGTGAATCACCATCAACTCAAAATTAAATTTTTGCAATAGCAAATAGACAAAACCCCATGCTCAATATCAAGCATGGGGTTTTTATATCATAAGTCTATATATCGTTTTATTTTTTTCTTTTTAAATCTTTCATTTTTAGCTTTACAACCCCATCCCAGTTATCAATATAATATTGACATTCATAGCACCCTAATTCGGCTGCCTTCTTATAATAAAATTTCGCTTTTTCAAAATCTAACGGTACATCACGCCCTAAAAAATACTCCGTACCTACTGCTTGATAACCGCCATAATAACCTGCATCACCTGCTTGATGAAATAATGCCATTGCCTTTTTAATATTATTATTTTTATCATACATATAACCCAAATTTACTGCTGATGGCCCCATATAATCATCTTGTCTATCAATAGAGCGTTGATAATATTTTTCAGCTTCTGCACTATTTCCACTTTGCTGATAAATAACTGAAACCATCCAATTCGCCTCACTATTACCATTATCAGCAAGTTTTATTAAATTATAAAATTCATCTTTTGTATTTGGCATTTTTATGCTGGACGATGCTAGAAAATCGGGAGTATGAGAATAAACTTTATCAGGAACAAGAATATCAGCCATTATTTTACTACTTAAAATAAATGGAATGATAAGTAACAAAATTCGAATAAATTTATATTTTATCACCATAAGTCACCATTATTAAATAAAGCATTATTTTGTTGGGAAAAAGAAGTATGAGTATTAAATACAATATCTGAAATCTCAGTATGAGATCCATTTTTCCATATAACTGAGCTTGTTAATAAATTTTTATTACCATTTTCATCTATACTACCGTTTTTTTTGTAATTTAAATTTATTGATTCTATACCTGAATATTCTATATTAATCATCTCACCAACATCTGTTATTCCATCAATATTTTTATCTATCCATAGATTTAAAGAAACCCAGATTAAATCATTATTATCAATTATATTATCTTGATTATTATCATACTGATATAATGCATCAAATCCGTGTTTTGCATAGTCTCCTAATATATCAGTGGTATTATTACCAAACATTTCATTGCCATTATCTATAATACCATTTCTATTTTTATCAAATACAAGAAATGCACTATTACTATCTATCCAACCCGTTGACTCTTTTACTCCATCATTATTATGATCGAAATGAATATTATCATCATCAGGTAATGTCAAAATACCATCACCAGTCAATGCAATCACTAACGGTGTTTCAGTTTCTTTCTGTTCATCAACATACTCTTCCATTTTTTCAATAATTTCATCAGGAGTATCGCCAATTAATTGCAAAATATAATCTGGATTGTGTTCTCCATTCTCAGTTAGCGCTAATATATAGTTCACAAAATCAATACAATTATTATTAAATAGATTATAGCTACTCTCAAAATGCGTATAGTCACCCGACTTCATTTTTGGTATTGCATTATTAATTCTCCCAATAATTTCATTGGTATATAAGGGTAATGTAACGCTTGTCACTTTGTTGGGATCATATCCCTCAGAATCATGAAAGGTTAAATTATCTAAACCACCTTCTATTTTAGACTCTCCCATTCCCCAACCAATGGATTCTCCTTTAAACTCAATCCAAGCATGCCCAAACTTTGATTTTGTTGATTGGTTATTTATATCTGTATATATAGTATGTGATGGTACTATCTTTATAGTAATTGTTTCTCTAATTGTATAGTTTTTCCCTTTTATTTCATTTCGCTCTATAAGACCAAAATTCTTTCCTACATTATCACTCATAGCATAACGTTCCTTGTAACAAGATATAAAAAAACCCCCGCGGGCGGGGGTGAGATAAGCGCAGTTAAAAAGTCTCAAATCAACTCTGGGAAAAAATAATCCTATTAGTGTCGATTACGAACAATTTGGTAACGACGAGTTAAATACTCAATCGGTACACTCCAAATATGCACTAATCGGCAGAATGGGAACAATAAGAAAAGCGTCATCCCTAAGAAAATATGAAGTTTAAATACTAAGGCTACACCTTCTAAATGAGCTGAAGCACCACCATGGAATGTGACAATAGATTGTGCCCATGCCACCAGCTTCATCATTTCACTGCCATCCATATGACCTAGCGAGAATGGAATAGTCAGCAGACCTAACGCCACTTGAATAACAAGTAACGTTAAAATCATAATATCGCCGAAAGAAGACGTTGCTCTCACCCGTGGATTGGTTAAACGACGTTTGAGTAGCATAACGCCACCAATAAGCATTAACACACCACAACTACCACCACCAATCATCGCCATTAACTGTTTATATTCAATGGGTAGAAATGACTCATACATCCAATGCGGTGTCAGCATTCCTAAAAAGTGACCAATAAAAATACCGATAATGCCGATATGGAAAAGGTTAGATGCCAATCGCATATTTTTTTTGTCTAGCATTTGGCTAGAGCCTGCTCGCCATGTGTATTGACCATAGTCATAACGTAGCCAGCTACCAATAAGAAATACAGCACCAGCGATATAGGGGTAAATATCAAAAAGTAATATATTAATATAATTCATTTTTGTGCTCCCATTTCTGATGAAGACCCAAAGTTAAGGTATTGTGTAGCCGTTTCTTGAGCAAAACGACGCTGATGTTGGCCGACATCACTACTCCCACACTGAGCACCTTCACCCAAAAATGTGACTTGCTCTTCTTCCCATACTGCATCTAATGCAGCTGGTGTATCATCTCGTGGTTCATTTTCGACTTGTGTTGCCAATTGAGATGCTTCTAGCCCACTTTCAGATAAGCAAAGGAGAACATCAAAAAGAGCATGATAATCACTTCCTCTTTGTTTTAAACGCTCACTTAATAAAGCCAAAATAGGGGCAATATTATTTAATCCTTCAATGCTCTCTTTTGGTGATAACAAAGTTAAATATTCAAGATAAGTGGGTAAGTAATCTGGTAATTCACGGCTACTTAAGGTGATCCCCGCTTGCTGATATTGATTTAAGAGATCGACCATAGCCTGACCTCTATCTCGCGATTCACCATGAACATGCTCAAATAACAGAAGTGATCTCGCTCTTCCTCTATCAAACAGCTCGCTATAATGAGATTGCGCATCCAATAATGTTGATTGCATTAATGAACGCGTAAAAGCCATTAATTTAGCAACTTGAGTAACAGGAAGCTCATCCGCTTCCTGTAATGCATCAATGATTTCATCACGATGTGCCCACAACTCTTCTGTGGGATAATCTAAGAGATGAGAAATCACTTTAAGAGAAATCATTATATTTTCTCCTCTGAGCGACGTTGATCTTGAGGTGTTTTCGCAGTGATATCAATCGCATCAATACGATGGCTGTTAAATAGATTAAATTTACTATCACTACCATGGCAACCATCACCAAAACTAAATCCACAGCCATTACGTTCTGGGAATGCTTCTCTCGCTAACTCGCGATGACTTGATGGAATTACAAAGCGATCTTCATAGTTGGCGATA
Source organism: Proteus myxofaciens ATCC 19692 (assembly GCF_001654855.1). Taxonomy (GTDB): domain Bacteria; phylum Pseudomonadota; class Gammaproteobacteria; order Enterobacterales; family Enterobacteriaceae; genus Proteus; species Proteus myxofaciens. Next base: position 11,898 of record NZ_LXEN01000098.1, on the reverse strand, counting down.
GCAAGATAACGATACATCTCTTGTGCTTGAGCTTCTGTTAGTCCAACTTGCTCTAATGCACTAAGATCAACTTTGCCTTCTACTGTTTCAGCACGTTTGTAATGACGCATTGCTAACATACGTTTTAATGCTAATAGTACTGGAGCAGTATCCCCTGCGGTCAATAGATTGGCTAAATACTGAACAGGAATACGTAGGCTTTCTACATCAGGTAATACGCCTGTATGTGGTAATACTCCCGCATCTGCTGCTGACTGAATAGGTGACAATGGTGGCACATACCACACCATAGGTAAGGTGCGATATTCAGGGTGCAGTGGTAATGCAAGTTTCCAATCAACCGCCATTTTATAGACAGGTGAGCGCTGAGCAGCATCAATAACACTTAATGGAATACCTTGCTCTTCAGCGGCAGCAATAACTTCTGGATCAAAGGGATCAAGAAAGATATCTAACTGACTTTGATATAAATCTTTTTCGTTATCAGCACTGGCTGCTTGTGAGATTTTATCTGCGTCATACAGCATCACACCTAAGTAACGAATACGACCTACACAAGTTTCTGAGCACAGCGTCGGTTGACCTGCTTCAATACGTGGATAGCAGAAAATACATTTTTCTGATTTGCCACTTTTCCAATTAAAGTAGATTTTTTTATATGGACAACCCGTTAAACACATGCGCCAACCACGACATTTATCCTGATCGATAAGCACAATACCGTCTTCAGCACGTTTATAAATGGCACCACTAGGGCATGTCGCAACACATGCAGGATTTAAACAATGCTCACATAAACGAGGCAAATACATCATGAATGTATTTTCAAACTGTCCATACATTTCTTTTTGCATATTGGCAAAGTTTTTATCAGCAGCACGTTTGCTAAATTCACCACCTAAATCGTCTTCCCAATTAGGGCCTCTTTCGATTTTAGTCATGCGTTGCCCTGTGATTAAAGAACGAGGGCGAGCTGTCGGTAATGAGCCTTCTGGTGCATTTTTTAAATGCTCATAGTCATAATCAAATGGCTCATAATAATCGTCTAGTGCAGGTACATCTGGATTAGCAAAAATCTTAGATAATAGTCCAACACGGTTACCCATTCTTGGGACTAATTTACCTTTGATATTCTTTATCCAGCCACCTTTCCATTTTTCTTGGTCTTCCCAATTTTGGGGATAACCTGTTCCTGGTTTAGTTTCAACATTATTAAACCAAGCGTATTCAACACCTTCGCGGCTAGTCCATACATTTTTACAGGTGACAGAACAGGTATGGCAACCGATACATTTGTCGAGATTTAATACCATGCCGACTTGTGAACGAATTTTCATTATGCCTTCTCCTGTCCATTCAGGGTCTGTTGATATGCATCACCTTCACCATCAAGCCAATCAATCTGTTTCATTTTACGTACCACAACGAACTCATCACGATTAGAACCCACAGTGCCATAGTAGTTAAAGCTATAGGATAGTTGCGCATATCCGCCAATCATATGGGTTGGTTTAGGGCAAACACGTGTGACGGAGTTATGAATACCACCTCGCATCCCCGTTATTTCTGAGCCGGGTAGATTTATTTGTCGCTCTTGAGCGTGATACATATAAATCATACCGTCAGGAATACGCTGACTCACAATTGCTCTCGCTGTTAATGCGCCATTGCTGTTATAAGCTTCAACCCAATCGTTATCTTGAATACCCATTTCTTTAGCATCATCTTCACTTAGCCATACCACTGGACCACCACGACCAAGTGTTAGCATTAATAAGTTATCGCTATAAGTTGAGTGAATTCCCCATTTTTGATGAGGTGTCAGGAAGTTCAGGGCTTTTTCAGGGAAACCATTCGGTTTTTTGCCTTTTACTGAATCAATAGCTCGTGTATCAATAGGTGGGCGATAAACGACTAAACTTTCGCCATAAGCACGCATCCACTCATGATCTTGATATAGCTGTTGGCGACCACTTAATGTACGCCATGGGATCATTTCATGAACGTTGGTATAACACGCGTTATAAGAGACATGTTCATCTTCTAACCCTGACCATGTTGGGCTTGAGATAATTTTACGGGGTTGTGCAACGATATCGCGAAAACGTATTTTTTCATCTTCTTTCGCAGTTGCTAAATGGGTATGATCACGGCCTGTAACTTTACTTAATGCATCCCACGCTTTTACTGCAACTTGCCCATTCGTTTCTGGTGCTAAAGAAAGAATAACTTCAGCAGCATCTATAGCGGTTTCTATAACAGGACGGTCTTTAGCAACACCATCATGGCGAACACGATTGAGTTTTTTTAAGAAATCGACTTCGTCTTGTGTATTCCAGCTAATACCTTTACCACCATTGCCTAACTTATCTAACAAAGGTCCTAATGAAGTGAAACGGGCATAAGTATTTGGGTAATCACGCTCTACAGGTACAAGATGTGGTGCTGTTTTACCAGGAATAAGATCACATTCACCTTTTTTCCAATCTTTCACATCAAAAGGCTGCGCCATTTCAGCAGCTGAATCATGTTGAATAGGTAACGTCACTAAATCTGTTTCAACACCTAGATGACCAACACAAAGTTTAGAGAAGTTTTTTGCTATACCTTTGTAAATTTCCCAGTCTGTTTTTGATTCCCAAGCAGGGTCAACAGCAGCCGTTAATGGATGAATAAATGGATGCATATCCGATGTATTCATATCATCTTTTTCATACCAAGTCGCAGTAGGTAAAACAATATCAGAGAATAAACAAGTGCTAGACATACGAAAATCTAATGTCACCACTAAATCAACCTTGCCCTCACCACCTTTATCTTGCCATTCTACTTCTTGTGGTTTTACTTGGCCTTGTTCGCCTAAATCTTTACCTTGTAACCCATTTTCTGTACCCAGCAAGTACTTCAGTAAATATTCATGACCTTTACCTGCTGAACCTAATAAGTTAGAACGCCAAATGAATAAATTACGAGGGAAGTTTTGTGGATCATCAGGTTGTTCTGATGCAAAACGGATTTCACCGGATTTCAATGCGTTTACGGTATAATCAGCAGGTGTAACACCCGCTTTTTGTGCTTTTTTCGCGATAGAAAGTGGATTGAGATTAAGTTGTGGAGCAGAAGGCAACCACCCCATGCGCTCTGAACGCACATTCATATCAACCAAACTCCCCGTAAAGCGAGATTTATCCGCTAAAGGTGATAATAATTCTGTAGGCGAAACAGTTTCATAGCGCCACTGACTTGAGTGATTATAGAAAAATGAGGTGCTATTCATATGGCGAGGAGGACGTTGCCAGTCAAGCCCAAAGGCTAATGGTAACCAACCAGTTTGTGGACGTAGCTTTTCTTGTCCAACATAGTGTGCCCAACCACCACCACTTTGACCAACACAACCACAGAAAATCAGCATATTGATAATGCCACGATAAGTCATATCCATGTGATACCAGTGGTTAATACCTGCACCCACGATAACCATAGAACGACCATGAGTTTTTTCTGCATTATCGGCAAACTCACGAGCAATACGGATAATATCTTGGCGATTTACACCAGTGACTTTTTCAGCCCAAGCCGGTGAATACGCTTTAATCTCATCATAGTTTGATGCGCAATTTTCATCATTTAAACTGCGATCAACACCATAGTTTGCTAACAATAAATCATAAACAGTTGTGACATATTTCTCTTCGCCATTCGCTAGCGTAATGCGCTTAACAGGGAGTTTATGTACAAGGACATCATTTAGCGCAACACCTTCAAAGTATTCGCTTTTAATACCACCGAAATAAGGAAATGCGACATCAACAACATCATCATGGTTGTCTAATAAACCAAGCTGTAATGTGACATTTTCACCGCTTTTGCCATCTTTTGGCTCAAGATTCCATTTAGCCGCACCTTCCCATCTAAAGCCCATTGAGCCTTGAGGAGCAACTAATTGCTGGGTTTGTTCACCAATTGCAATAGTTTTCCATTCTGGGTTTTTCTCTTGTTCAAGATTATTAACCAGATCAGAAGCACGTAACATACGACCTGCGACTAAATTACCTGAATCATGCTTATCTAACATGACCAACATAGGCATATCGGTGTAAGTACGCACATAGTTACTGAAATATTCAGCTTGGCGTTTTACGTGGAACTCGTTAAGAATAACGTGTCCCATCGCCATCGCCATTGCGCTATCAGTACCTTGTTTAGGGTTTAACCATTGGTCACATAATTTTGCAATTTCAGCGTAGTCAGGCGTAACTGCGACGGTTTTTGTGCCTTTATAGCGAACTTCTGTGAAGAAATGTGCATCAGGTGTACGTGTTTGAGGAACGTTAGAACCCCAGGCAATAAGGTAAGACGAGTTATACCAGTCAGCAGATTCAGGAACGTCTGTTTGCTCACCCCATGTCATTGGTGATGCTGGTGGTAAATCGCAATACCAATCGTAGAAACTTAAGCATGCGCCACCAATCAGCGATAAGTAACGAGCTCCCGCAGCATATGACACCATTGACATGGCAGGGATTGGTGAAAAGCCAATAATACGATCAGGACCAAATTCTTTAGCTGTAACAATATTCGCGGCTGCAATTAATTCATTAACTTCAGACCATGATGAACGAACAAAACCGCCACGACCACGAGCTTGCTTATAACTTTTTGTTTTTTCGGGTGAACGAATAATCGAAGCCCATGCATCAACAGGATCGCTATATTCTGCTTTTGCTTCACGCCATAATTTGATTAAACGCTTACGTACCATAGGATATTTGACACGATTAGCGCTGTATAAATACCACGAATAACTTGCACCACGAGGGCACCCACGAGGTTCATGATCGGGTAAATCAGGGCGAGTACGAGGATAATCCGTTTGCTGGGTTTCCCAAGTCACTAAGCCATTTTTGACATAGATTTTCCAGCTACATGAGCCAGTACAGTTAACACCATGAGTAGAGCGAACAATTTTGTCATGTTGCCAACGGCTACGATAACCGTCTTCCCAATCACGATTAACATTGAGTTCTTGGCCATGATCTTTTGAAAAGGTATCACCAAGTTGTTTAAAATAGCGGAATCTATCGAGAAATTTACTCATTAGATGATCTCCCAACGCGCAGTAGCGCTCTCACATTGCATAAAAATATAATTTGTCATTATTGTTTGTTTTGTTTACGTCCATAGACCAACCAAGTGATCAGAACGCAGGCGACATAAAAGAGAACAAAGATTTTCATTGCTCCTGCAGGTGACCCAGTCATCGCGAGTGATGTACCAAAGGCTTTTGGGATAAAAAATCCACCAATAGCACCAATAGCAGAGATAAAGCCAAGGGCAGCGGCGCTTTCTGTTACCGCTTCTTTTTGAGCATCTTCATTACTTGCACCTTGTGCTTTCATACGATCAATAGTGACTTTTCTAAAGACCACCGCAATCATTTGGAATGTTGAACCACTTCCTAAACCGGCAGTTAAAAACAGCACCATAAATACGCCGTAAAAAGCAATAAATGAGCCACCAGCACCCTGTTCTGGCAAAGTTAAGAATAAAAGTGCAGAGAAAATAGCCATAATGATGAAGTTAATCAGCGTGACGCGAATACCACCGAATTTATCGGATAATGCACCACCAACAGGACGCGCTAAGGCACCTAAGAAAGGACCAAAGAAGGCATAGTGCAAAATAACAATATCTGGAAACTGTGTTTTAGAAAGCATGGCAAAACCAGCAGAGAAGCCGATAAATGAACCAAAAGAACACAGGTAAAGAATACTAAGTAACCAAAGGTGACCACGTTTAAGAACGGGAAGTTGCTGGCGTAAAGAAGCTTTATTTGCAGCTAAGTCATTCATACCAAACCAAGCAGCAAAAGTGAAAATAATTAAAAAGGGTACCCAAATCCAAGCCGCATTTTCTAGCCATAAGTGAGAGCCATCAGCTTGCTCAACACCAGGGCCACTAAACATAGTGAAGACACCAATACCGATAACAAAGGGGGCAATTAATTGCATCACACTGACACCCAAGTTACCCAATCCACCATTAAGGCCTAGCGCACCACCTTGACGAGCTTTAGGAAAGAAAAAGCTAATATTAGCCATACTAGATGCAAAGTTTGCACCAGCAAAACCACACAGAAGTGAAATAATAATGAAAGTGGAATAAGTCGTTGTAGTATCTTGCACCGCAAATCCTAGCCATAAGCAAGGAATGATAAGAAAGATTGTGCTGATTGCAGTCCAACGACGACCGCCGAAAATAGGGATAACAAATGAATAAGGAACACGTAAAATCGCGCCAGAAACAGAAGGTAGCGCGGTCAACATAAAGAGTTGATCTGTGGTAAAGTTAAAGCCAACTTTATTCAAATTGACAGCAACTGCGCTAAAAAGCATCCAAACGCAAAAAGATAAAAGTAAACAAGGAATAGAAATCCATAAATTACGTGATGCGACTTTTTGCCCTGTTTTTTCCCAAAAAGCTTTATCTTCAGGATGCCAATCTTCGATAACACCTTTTTTGGTTTTTTCTTGGTGTTGAGTGAGTGCCATAACAACCTCGGTTAACGGTTAAATTGACACCTTTTTACGATTAGATTTATTTACTCGTCATGATCTGAATCAAGCAAACATTTGTTTGATTTTTGAACTAAAGCTTGGGTTTATACTTAAGTATTAAGAGTAGTACTATTACTTAATGATTATAAATCAAAGAATTAATCAAATAACCTTATAGTTTATAGATGAAATAATTAATGATAGATATTTAGGAGTAATACTTTAGTAGTATATGACATTGAGGGTGTTTTTAAGGCAAGATAGTGTAAAGTAATACTGAGAAAAAAGTCATGACAACTAATCAAGTTCGTTGGAACTACCGTTTTTCTATAATCAACCAAATCGCCATTCTAATGTTGCTTTTTACGCTATTAGGCGTGGTTGGCATGGCTATTTCTAATCATATTATCTTAAGTGTTCAAGGTAATGCACATGCAATAAATAAGTCTGGTTCCTTGCGAATGCAGAGTTATCGCTTATTGGCATCCTTTCCTAACGATGAGTATAGCTTAAAATATATTAATGAGTTAGAAAATGATTTAAAAAGTGATGAATTACTTCAGGTAATCAGTACGCCTTCACTCAAAAATCAATATGAAAAACTCAATAAATACTGGCAACAAATATTAAAACCGACATTAATTAAGGCTAAATCATCTCAGGATGCACAGCAGGAAGTTGTTAATTTTGTTTCTCAACTTGATGAATTAGTACTAGGTATTGATCAACTCACTGAACAAAAAATACGCCTTGTTGCTTATACTCAATTTACATTTACCGCACTCACCTTTTTATTACTTTTTGGATCTGTTTGGCATTTTCGCAGGCGCTTATTGCATCCTTGGCAACAATTGATGAAAATGGCTAATTCGATTGGTCATGGTAATTTTTCAACACGCTTTGAACATCATATCCATCACGACGAAATCTCTACATTAGGCATTGCTTTCAATACTATGTCTGAAGAACTTTCAACCCTTTATAGTGAATTAGAAAAAAGAGTTGTTGAAAAAACACAGGATTTGCAACAAAAAAACCAAGTACTTTCTTATCTTTACCATTCAAGTCAACAGTTGCATTCACAAGCACCGCTTTGCTCACGCTTAAGACAAATTTTATTAGAACTTCAACACATTATTCCTAGTGCTTATTTACAAATACGTCTATATGAAGATAACCACCACACTCTATTTAATGAGATAAGTTTAGATCCACAATCACGTCCTAACTATTGTCCTGATAAGCAATGTGAGCGCTGTGATGATCATTTATTTATAAAGCCTTCTTTAAGTAATACGTTATTACATTGGGAACTCAGTGATAATCTTCATCGTTATGGGCTATTTGTAATGCAACTGCCTGATGGTGTTACACTCACTGACGAACAAAATAACCTTATGTTATTATTAACAAAACAAATTTCAGCAATGTTAGCAATGGAACAACAAAACGAACAACAACAACAGCTATTACTTATGGATGAGCGTTCTGCGATTGCTCGTGAGCTTCATGATTCTATTGCACAATCACTTTCATGTTTAAAAATGCAAGTCAGTTATTTACAGATTCAATCTGAAACATTGCCTGATAACTGCCAAAAATTATTAAAAGAGATGCGGCAAGAACTTAATGTCGCCTATCGCCAATTAAGAGAATTATTAACGACGTTTCGTTTAAAACTTACGGAACCTGGATTATTGGCTGCATTAGAAAGTACTTTATCTGAATTTAATCAACGTTTAGGCTTTACGATTAATTTTGATTATCAGCTACCAGCAAAATGCGTTAACTCACATCAAAGTATTCATGTTGTACAAATTGTTCGTGAAGCGCTTAATAATATTTTACAACATGCAAATGCGAACTGGGCTGAAGTCTTTTTAGCGCTTGATGATGGTAAGATTGAATTAAAAATTAGTGATAATGGCGAAGGAATTGGCCCTAATCCCGAAAAATTAAATCATTATGGATTAATTATTATGCGTGAACGCGCAAATAGCCTTAATGGCTCTTATACTATTAGTGTTCGTGAACAGGGCGGAACACAAGTTATTGTTAAATTTCCATTAATTACTACACATAAAGATCCTGTCGAAAATGGAGTAAGTCGTAATGAATAATATGGGATCAATCGCGGAAAAAGCGACAATTTTATTAATTGATGATCACCCAATGTTGCGCAATGGTGTAAAGCAACTTCTTAGCTTAGATACTACATTAACCGTTGTCGGTGAAGCGGGTGACGGAATTGAAGGGATAAAATTAGCGGAAGAACTCGATCCTGATTTAATTTTACTTGATCTCAATATGCCAGGAATGAATGGTTTTGAGACACTCGATCAATTACGTTTAAAATCCTTATCAGGAAGGATCGTCGTGTTTAGTGTATCAAACTATAGCGATGATTTAGTCACAGCATTAAAACGTGGTGCAGATGGTTACCTTTTAAAAGATATGGAGCCAGAAGATTTACTTGCAGCACTAAAACAAGCAGCAGCAGGTAAAATGGTGGTAAGCCCAACCTTAACACCTATTTTGGCTGAATCATTACGTGAAGATAGATCTGATAATGATCGAGATATTGAACAACTTACACCTCGTGAACGCGATATCTTAAAACTGATAGCTCAAGGGTTATCGAATAAAATGATCGCGCGTAAGCTTGATATCACAGAAAGCACAGTTAAAGTTCATGTAAAACATTTACTGAAAAAAATGAAGCTAAAATCACGTGTGGAAGTGGCAGTTTGGGTACATCAACAACGCGTTGATTAGTCAAAATTAGGTACAATGGGCTGATGAATATTCATCAGCTCAACTAATTCTTTTGCCCCTTTTTGTAATGATTCCTCTTTTAACCACATAGCATGTATCGGTAAACGCAATTCATTTTTCGTATTTTTAAATTCAAGTCGTTTTAATTTGCCTTTTTGAAGCTGATTATAAATCAATGAATAAGGTAGATTTCCCCATCCCATGCCTGCTTCAACCATGCCTAATGCCATTTGAAAACTATCGGTTTGCCAATAATTTGTTGCAACTAAAGAACGCACGTCTCGTAATTTTTTTGTTGGGCTAGCAATCATTATTTGACGAATATTCACTAAATCTTCAATAAATACACCCGCTGGATGCGCTAATGCAATATGGCTTGCTGAAATCGTTGCCACTAACGATTCTGAGCCTAAATACTGAAATTGCTCATCGCCATTAACATATAACCCACCATAGACAAGGCTAAGCTGAATTTTATGAGAATGTAGCATTTCGATAATATCGTCTTGTGCTGCCGTTATAATGTTCACATTCAACAAAGGATAACGCTGAGTAAGCTCAGATAACGCAGGTAATAAATAATCAGGATTAATATCAGCAGCCACACCAATATTTAATATACTTTCTAGATCCATCGATAATTCTTGCGCATGAACCTGTAAAAGCTTTAATTGTTCAGCAATCATTCTTGCATGAGGTTCAAGTGCTTTCGCTTTTTCAGTCGGCTTAGGCTCTCGAGATGAACGCTCAAAAAGAGCATAGCCTAATTCTGCTTCCATATTTCCAATCGCCATACTCACGGCTGATGGCACTCTATTTAGTGAACGAGCTGCAGCAGAGAAAGAGCCTTTATCCATCACTGCTAAAAATAACGCAATATGTTCGCTTGAAAACTGCATATTCACTCCTGATATTTCAGTTAAATTGATACTAGCTGACTTTCTCTGTCATTTTGATTGATTTATCTTACGATGCTTAATCATTCTTATCCACAGAAAAGAGAAATAGATGCAAGGTATTAAACGCAAGATAGTCTATGTGACGGCTTATGAAATAATTGGTTGGATTATTTCTTCAGTGGGATTAGCGTTACTCTCAAATAATTCAACCACAGTAACGGGTCCTTTAGCATTAATGATTACAACGATCGCCGTTAGCTGGAATTTTATTTATAACTGTTTATTTGAGTTTTGGGAAAGTCGCCAAACTTCAAGAGTACGCACTTTTAGACGCCGATTAATTCATGCTATTGGGTTTCAGCTGACGCTTGTATTGTTTCTTATTCCATTGATTGCATGGTGGTTAAATGTTTCGTTATGGCAGGCATTGGTGATGGATTTTGCCTTAATTATCATTATTCCTTGTTATACTTTTGTATATAACTGGGTATTTGACAAAGTGTTTGGTTTACCGAAGTCCGCTTTACCTGAAGGCTCGCCTAGCGCTTAATATGTCAAAAAATAAAAAGCGATCTTATATAGACCGCTTTTTATTTATAAATAGAACAATAGATATTTTGGCTTCAGCTAATTAATTTCAGCTAAGACCGATTCTGCTGAAAAATATTCACCTGTTTTAGCTTTTTGCTGTAACACTCCATAACGAGAAGCAATAACCTGAACTTCCATTTTTATTGCTTCCATTATAGCTATCACATCGCCTTCACTAACGTTATCGCCGTCAGATAATACCCAGCTATGTAATACCTCTGAGATTGGTGCTGTAACCGCTTTTAAGTTTTCTTCTAGTTCATTATTTGCATTAATAGCACTTGGGATTACTGCCGAAAGTGAGAGTAAGTGGGCTGGTAATGCGAGTTCATGACGACGACCGTCAATTTCAATAAAAGTACGAACTAAATCTTCATTTTTTGATGATTTACTACGAGGCAAATCACTATTTATTGCGTTAAAATCAGTTTCTATCCAACGAGTATGTACTTTAAAATTTTCTGTAAAATCAGCATCTTTCATCATTTCTTGATGAAAAGGTAATACACTAGCCACCCCTTCAATCTATAATAGATTGTTGAACCATTAATAATAGATGGATAAATAAGCCAATAGATTTAAATATGAGGTATCAAAAGTGCAAACAAGCTCGCGAATTTAACATTTTATTGACATTTAGATAGAATAGAATTTTATATTAATCCTGTAGTGAAAGATAATGCAGGTAAAACCATCACCACAAATTCTTTCTCAAAAAATTTCAGATATTATTCGACAAAAAATTACTATTGGAGAATTATCTCCTGGTGAAAAACTTTCTGAAACAGCATTAAGCGATTCATTAGCTATCTCTCGCGATACATTAAGAGAAGTATTTCATCTTCTTACACAAGAGGGACTTTTGACTCGAACGATCCACAACTTCTACATGCACCTTATATTGAAAAAAATGAACAAATAGTGCAGTTGCTTATAGAAGAAAAAGTAGAAGAAGTAGTAATTGTGATGGAAGGCTACTTAGATGTATCAGAACGTACTGTTTTAGCCGCTTTTACTCGCCATAATTTTTGTTAGCTTAATTTTTAGAAGCTATAAACGCAAAAAAGCCAACCCAT
>NZ_LXEN01000097.1 GCF_001654855.1 Proteus myxofaciens ATCC 19692 | reverse complement strand
GGTTCTTAGATTAGCGCAAGTGTTTTTTTGAAAAAAAAGTTCGTACGATTAAAACTAAAACAATCTGTTGAAAATTAGAACTGAAGCGTTTAAAAATCACTCAATTTGCGTGAATTTATTGGCAAACTCACTGACTTTATTCCAATCGGTGTATTCAATTTCTTTTGTTGGATCAGTTTCACCATCAGTCATTTTCATTATTAGCTGAATCATGACTCTGTCTATCCATTTATAGCGAGGATATAACAATGCCCCAGCAAAGACGCTAGTTAATACAGGTTTCCATGGCGTCTTATCTAAAAACTTACGAATATAGCTATTAGTCTCTGGTGTACTTTTTTCTTCTTTTCTTGCTGTAAGATTCACACCAAAGAATGCCGTTGGCATATTATTTAGTTGAACTAAATGGCGGGTAATAAACTTATCAAGTGCTTTATTAAAATGCCCATATCGAATAGAAGCACCTATTAATACCTTCTTATATGTATCTAAGTTCAAGCTTTGTTGGACTGATGTTAAATCTCTTACATCACATTCATAACCATGTTGTCTTAATTCATTAGCAATTTGCGTTATGATTTTTTTAGTTTGCCCATCAGTACTACAATACAACAAAAGCGCGCTCATACATCACTCCTTAAACTTGATTAATCACGCCAGAATGTTGGGGTGAATAAAACCAATAATGTGAAAACCTCTAATCGACCAAATAGCATGGTCACAACCAGTATCCATTTTGCCGTTGGATTCATCGTTGTAAAATTATCTGCAACAATTCCTAATCCAGGACCCAAATTATTTAATGTAGTAGCAATAGCAGAGAATGCAGAGAATTCATCAACTCCAGTTGCAATTAATAACATTAGGCTGATGATAAATACCAATGCATAAGCAGAGAAAAATCCCCATACCGCTTCAATAATTCGTTCAGGTAATGCCCTATGTCCAAGTTTGATAGTATAAACAGCATTAGGATGGACAAGACGCTTAAGTTCTCGAGAACCTTGTAGAAATAAAAGCAAAATACGGATAACTTTTAATCCCCCTCCCGTAGAACCCGCACATCCCCCAATAAATGCAGAACATAAAAGTAAAAGAGGTAAGAATGTGGGCCACTTAGCAAAACTGTCTGTTGCAAAACCTGCGGTTGTTGCCATAGAAACGACTTGGAAAAAAGCCTGATTAAGTGTTGTCCACCCTGAATCATAAACAGAGTAAGACCATAAAATTATTCCACAAATAGCAACTAGCCCTAACTGGATTGAGATAAACATACGAAATTCAGGATCACGCCAATAGGTACTCAAGCTTCTTCCTGTTAATACTGCAAAGTGCAAACCAAAATTACACCCTGAGATTAGAAGAAATACCGCAATAATAACGTTGATTGTTGGGCTATTAAAATATCCAATACTGGCATCATGAGTAGAAAAGCCACCAATAGCGATTGTTGAAAAGCTATGAGAAATAGCATCAAACACATCCATACCAGCAATCCATAATGCTAAAGCACAGATAATTGTCAGCAATACATAAATCAACCAAAGTGCTTTTGCTGTTTCAGCTATTCGTGGCCTCATTTTATTATCTTTTAATGGACCCGGCATTTCGGCTCGATATAACTGCATACCACCAACACCTAATAGAGGAAGAATAGCCACCGCTAATACGATAATCCCCATACCACCTAGCCATTGCAGCATCTGCCGATAAAATAAAATGGCTTTTGGAAGTGAATCAAGACCGACAAGTGTTGTTGCCCCTGTCGTTGTTAATCCAGAAAAAGATTCAAAAAATGCATCAGTAACAGAAAGATGGGGTTGTTCTGAAAAGATAAAGGGAAGTGCACCAACGCTTCCTAATACAGTCCAAAATAGGACAACAATAAGGAAGCCTTCTTTAGGCTTAAGGTCACTTTTATTATTGCGATTAGGTATCCACAACATTAAACCAATAATTAAAGCAACAATAAATGTCTGGCTAAATGCACGCCCTGCGCCATCACGGTATATCAATGCAACAATACCCGGAATTATCATTGTGACAGAGAATAAAATGACAAGCAGCCCGACAATGCGTGTTATTGAACGAAAATGCATTTAGCGATTTCCTTGGTAACAAAAATTATTCATTTTTATCAATAGATTTTAATTGCACATTACCACGGCTGATATCCCGTAGCTTAATTTCAACATCGTGACAAGAAAGTGTAGGTAATGACAGCATAAAGGCAACCTTATCGGTATATTCGCTCGATAATATTTTGCCCTCATACTGTTCAACAACTTGTTCAAGTAAAGAAACTAACGAATATTCACATTCGACACGAAAAAACGATTGTGGCACCTTGGTTTTAGTTTGCAAAAGCCTTAATGCTTGTTGCACTCCACTGCCATAAGCACGCACTAATCCTCCTGTTCCTAATTTGATCCCACCAAAATAGCGAACAACGACAGCTGTCACCTCACCCATTCCGCTTCCTAAAAGTGGTGCAAGAATGGGTTTCCCTGCCGTCCCTGTTGGCTCTCCATCATCAGAAAAACCTAATTGTTGTGAATCATCAGGTCTTCCAGCAACAAATGCCCAGCAGTGATGACGAGCATCAGGAAATTGCTCTTTTATTGACTGAATATACGCTTTAGCAGCATCTATACCTTCAGTGTGAGCGATAAAAGTAATAAAGCGACTTTTTTTAATTTCTTCGCTAAATTCAACTATTTCAGCTGGGATCAAATAAGCATTCATCAGGCTAAGTGTAAATCTCTTGTCATATTTTCGATTTTGTTATCATGGATAATAATATTATCCTCAATACGAATACCACCGAAAGGTTTGAAATGTTCAATCATTTGCCAATTGAAATGTTCATTGTATTTTCCTTTTTTCCAAGGTTCTAACAATGAATCGATAAAATAGAACCCAGGCTCAATAGTTAATACCATTCTAGGCTCAACAACACGAGTACAACGCAAGAATGGATACATAGCAGGTGCTGCTAAGTGTGTTCCTTTATCATCTTGCATAAAACCACCAGCATCATGAACTTGTAGACCCAAAGCATGACCCAAACCATGAGGTAAGAATGGTGTTGTTAACCCTTCACTTACCATTTCTTCTTCGCTAATTCCTTTTATTAATTCGTATTTTTTTAGCAAGTTAGCAATACGTTGATGCATTTGCACATGATACTCACTATATCGTACACCTGCTTTCATTGTTGCAATCAATGCCTGCTGTGCTTCATTCATATCTTTTACTAAAGCAGCAAATTCATGATTTTCTTTTGCACAATAGGTACGTGTGATATCCGCAGCATAGCCATTATATTCAGCGCCTGCATCAATAAGAAAACTGCGAGTTTCTTCTGGGGATTGATGGTCTAATTTGGTGTAATGTAACACAGATGCATGTTCATTTAATGCAACGATATTATTGTAAGGCACATCCGTATCACGATGCCCGGTGGCCATTAAATAGGCCATATTAATATCAAACTCACTTAATCCTGCCTGAAATGCTTCACGTGCAGCAATATGTCCATTTACGGCCATTTTTTGAGCATCACGCATACATGCCATTTCATAATCAGATTTATAAGCACGATAATAATGATAATAGTTAATAAGTGATTGATTATTGATA
This sequence comes from Proteus myxofaciens ATCC 19692, assembly GCF_001654855.1. Classification (GTDB taxonomy): domain Bacteria; phylum Pseudomonadota; class Gammaproteobacteria; order Enterobacterales; family Enterobacteriaceae; genus Proteus; species Proteus myxofaciens. The sequence goes on along the minus strand of NZ_LXEN01000097.1, from coordinate 79,772 downwards.
TTATCGATATTGATCCCAAGCGATCCTGCGCGTTCTGTATTAGGTCCAATATAGGCAGTATTTTTATTGATGTAAGGTGCTAATTCTTTTTGAATATCATCAACATTTTTAAGATGAATTAGTTCAATTTCATGAGTCCAATAACTACTTGGTAGTTCTTCAACACTGTGCCAATAATCAACGGGTGAATAGAACCAAAGTTTAGGTTTGTTTACGCCATCAACTAACAACCAGCAGTGAGGTACATCCGTTACTGGCACCCACGCTTTAAAATGTGCATTCACTTTAAAAGGATAATCACTATCATCAAGGAAAACACGAATAGGCTCTCCTGAATGTATTAAAAGGGTGTCAAGATGGTGTCTGGATAAGGCATCACGAGTACGATTTTGTAGCGTTTTAATATGTTCTTGGTACAGAGAGAGCAATTTTTCCATTACTAATCACCTTGTATTCTTTATTGTTAATGATTCAGCTTACCACGTCAGCTATTTCACTGGCTAACGCCATAACTAAAACAGATTATTGCCGTTTTATCATGTTTCTTTTTCTAATAATCATAATGCCATCAATTTCAATAATTTAAATAATTTTGCTGTGATCATCCTTGCATTTTATTAATCTACTATTTGCATTTTATTAACATTGTATTCACACTATTACAATCTGGTCATACCAGTTTACACATTTAGGGAGAATACAAATGCTCTATCAAAGCGAAAATATTCAGGTCGATTGGGTAAAACAAGGTATTGCTGAGCTCGTTTTTAATGCCAATGGTTCTATTAATAAATTAGATACCAAAACTGTGGCTATGTTAAACGAAGCTTTGACTGTATTAGAAACAGCATCTGGTTTAAAAGGTCTCATCTTACGCTCAGAAAAATCAGCATTTATTGTCGGTGCTGATATCACAGAATTCTTATCCCTCTTTGATTCACCGACTGAAGAGCTAATTAAATGGTTGCAATTCGCGAACCAAATTTTCAGCCGATTAGAAGATTTACCTGTACCTACTGTTTCAGCCATTAATGGTTATGCGCTGGGTGGTGGTTGTGAATGTGTACTGGCGACTGATTTTCGTATTGCCTCACCAGATTTACGCATTGGCTTACCTGAAACTAAACTTGGCATTATGCCTGGTTTTGGAGGTTCAGTTCGTCTTCCTCGCCTTATTGGTGTCGATAATGCACTTGAAATTATTACAGCAGGTAAAGATATTGATGCACCAGCGGCTCTAAAAAATGGCTTAATACAAGCCATTGTTCCTTTAGAACAGCTAAAAGAAAGTGCTATTTCCCTTCTTGAGCAAGCTATTGATAACAAGTTAGATTGGCAAAAAGCAAGACAACCTAAAAAAGAACCAATAAGACTTACAGAGCTTGAACATAAAATGTCATTTAATGTCGCAAAAGGTATGGTAATGAAAGTTGCAGGTCCTCATTATCCAGCCCCTATCACAGCAGTTAATACGATAGAAAAAGCCACGTTCCTCACAAGAGATGAAGCTTTATCTCTTGAAACAGAAAGTTTTGTCAAACTAACCAAAACGTCTGTTGCTAAAGCATTAGTTGGTATCTTTTTAAATGATCAATATGTCAAAAACATCACAAAGAAACGCCATGCAGAACTCCCTAAACAAGCTGCGGTGCTAGGTGCGGGCATTATGGGTGGTGGAATAGCCTATCAATCCGCATTAAAAGGCATTCCTGTTATTATGAAAGATATTAACGCTAACTCACTCGAATTAGGTATGAATGAAGCGTTAAGTCTTCTACACAAACGTCAAGAAAGAGGTAGGATGAGTGCCGTTGATATGGCAAAAACACTCGCCTCAATTCACCCTACACTGAATTATGCAAATGTTGCTGATGCTGAAGTCATAGTTGAAGCCGTTGTTGAGAACCCAAAAGTAAAAGCGAGTGTATTAGCTGAAACCGAATCTCTTGTCGCTGATAATACTGTGCTTGCTTCAAATACATCAACAATACCTATTTCATTATTAGCTCGCTCTCTAAAACGCCCTGAAAATTTCTGTGGTATGCATTTCTTCAATCCAGTTCATCGTATGCCTTTAGTTGAAATAATTAAGGGTGAAAAAACAAGTGAAGAAACAATAAATCGTATTGTTAGCTATGCCAGTAAAATGGGTAAAACACCGATTATCGTGAATGATTGTCCTGGTTTTTTTGTTAACCGTGTTCTTTTCCCTTACTTCGCTGGTTTTTCACTACTATTAAGAGATGGCGCTGACTTTATTGCTGTCGATAAAGTTATGGAAAAAATATTCGGCTGGCCTATGGGCCCTGCATATTTATTAGATGTCGTAGGTATTGATACCGCCAATCACGCGCAAGCTGTAATGGCTGAGGGTTTCCCTGACAGAATGGGTAGCATTGAAAGAGACGTTATCGCACTGTTATATCAACAACAACGATATGGTCAAAAAAATAATATTGGATTCTATAGCTATGCTCTAGATAAACGAGGTAAAAAACAAAAGTCTATTGATAATCAGATAAAAAATGAAATCCAGCAATATGTTGGTAAGACTGAAGAATTTAGCCAAGAAACCATTATCTCTCGCATGATGATCCCAATGATTAATGAGGTTGTTCGTTGTTTAGATGAAGGCATTATCGCCTCTCCTGCTGAAGCCGATATCGCGCTTGTTTATGGTTTAGGTTGCCCTCCTTTCCGTGGTGGCGTTTTCCGTTATCTCGATACCATTGGTTTAGCGCAATTTGTTAAAAATGCAGAACAATACGCCTCTTTAGGAGCTATGTATCAAGTTCCTGAAAGCTTAAAACAGAAAGCATTGCGTAACGAAACTTATTATCCAACCCCTGAAAAAGTTGATGTGAACATCAGAAAACTCGCTTAAGGAGAGATGAAATGGAAAAGGTTGTCATAATTGATGGTATTCGTACTCCTATGGGGCGCTCAAAAGGTGGAATTTTTCGTCATGTTCGTGCTGAAAATCTATCTGCACAATTGATGCAAGCGCTACTCCAACGTAACCCTAACATCAATCCTAATGATATTGGTGATGTTATTTGGGGTTGTGTACAACAAACTTTAGAGCAAGGCTTTAATATTGCACGTAATGCCGCATTATTAGCTGAACTACCACATAGAGTACCTGCCGTAACCGTAAATAGATTATGTGGTTCATCAATGCAAGCCTTGCATGATGGCGCACGTCAAATTATGGTTGGTGATAGTCAAGTTGCATTAATTGGTGGCGTTGAACATATGGGTCATATCCCAATGACATATAACGCTGATTTTAATCCATCACTTAACCTTTCTGTCGCGAAAGCCTCATTTTCTATGGGTTTAACAGCTGAAATGCTCAGTAAGAAATTTGATGTATCGCGTGAAGAACAAGATAAGTTTGCTTATCGCTCACACCATTTAGCCGCATTAGCGACACAAAAAGGTTATTTTGATAACGAAATCATAGCGATCAATGGTCATGATGCTACAGGTAACTATGTTAGCGTTAAAAATGATGAAGTTATTCGTTATAACCCAAGTCTTGAAGATCTCGCAAAACTCAAACCCGTGTTTGATCCCGTGACAGGCTCTGTAACTGCGGGGAATTCATCCGCTGTTTCTGATGGTGCATCTGCCATGTTTATTACTAGTGAGCGCTATGCTAGAGAGAATAATTTAAAACCTCGTGCAATTATTCGCTCAATGGCAGTAACAGGGTGTGATCCTGCAATTATGGGATATGGTCCAGTACCTGCGACAGAAATTGCACTGAAAAAAGCGGGATTAACCTTAAAAGATATTGATATATTTGAGCTTAATGAAGCATTTGCTGCACAATCATTAGCTTGTATGAAAAAGATGAACTTGCTTGATAGCCTTGATGATAAAATCAATTTAAATGGTGGTGCTATCGCTTTAGGTCACCCACTAGGGTGTTCAGGTTCTCGGATCACCACATCATTACTCAACATTATGGAAAGAAAAGATGCACATTTAGGCTTAGCCACTATGTGTATTGGGTTAGGTCAAGGGATCGCAACCATTATAGAACGAGTTTAGCCACTATCGTTATTTTATGCATTATACTGATCTACAAATCTAAATTTAATTTACCGTTAAATCAAATAATTAAACCAATTTTTTCCCGTATTAATGTAAAGCTCACCCCGAAAGTTGAATTTCCAACGATTAGGGGTTTTGTTCTTCAATGGACAAAAAATATCTTGCTCAATTGAAACAACGGTGTGTTTATCACAATAAGGTTTTTGGTTGTAATTTAAAAAGATAGCGTAGCAACGTAGAGTATCAACTATTGCATTGCTCAATATTGAAATAAATGAAGTGAAGTATAGATACGTTCAAAAAATAATCCTCCAGGAATATTACTTCCTAGAGGATTATACTAAGAGTAGAAAGAATCATTGATGGTAATACTATCAGATAGAAAACTCTTTGTTTAGGCCAAGACTCGCCTTAAGAAATTCTGTTCATCTATCTTTGTACAAAGATACCCAACAATGTATTCGAGAAAATTAGCCTTTAACTAAAAATATCTAGTCATAGGTTTTATCAAACCAACCAAATTAAAAATTGGTACTTGGTTGATCTGAAGCTTCCTTACATATCCCATTACCGCCATCTACCGTCGGCCTGGTTTCTCCGCTCGGATTCCCCACTAACTTCCAGTTAAAGCCGTCAATCGTTTTATAATTATATAAATGGTCACTACATAATAGTTGCTCTCTTTATCACCTAAATATAACCTAGTAGCCCAAGAAGATCCCATACTAATAGCAACAACTTTATTTTTATATTCATCGCCGGTTGGTAGATGAATTTGAATAAACCAGAGCCAATCTGAACTTTTAATAAGGATAGCCCTATTCACTTTTAGCTGCTCACCTACCTGCTGTTCCGTATAAACCGAGCTGTTAACTGGTGTAATAGTTGCCTCACCGAAGAAAGCCAGCGGTGCTGATAAACTGTCATTCTTAGTTGAAGATGTTAAGGAAACACCATCACTTTCTAAAACTAATTTATCACCTTTCATTTGTGTGACAGCCACTCCATTTTTAGTATAAGTTGGCGTATCTACAGAAATATCCATATTCTTTTTAATAGACCAATCAATTGGATATCCATCTGGTGGTAATAAATCATTTTCATGATTATCTTTAAAAGATGCGGTAACCGTTATATCAGTTTTTGTATATAGCGCCGTACTTCCTACGGCTACAAGTCCACCGTTACCACTATTCGCATCTTTATCAAAATAAACGAAATCCAATTTTTTAAAATAAAGATCAGTGATGTAATAATTTTGCGATGTTATCGACTTATCCTTGGTTAAAGATAACGTTGCATTTAAAAATCCACCTTTTGCACTTTCAGATTTAGCAGTATAAGTCCGTGTATATTCACCTTTACTATCCTTCGTATATTGCCATGCGTCTTTTCCATCAGCATTAGGTATGGCCACGGTCTTCAAATAAGCATCTGCAACCGTTTGATCATTGATCCCATTACCCATGCTATCTTGCAATGTCACCGAGACTTTAATATCACGACCAAGGATATAGACTGAATTATCAACGTTAATTTTTGATTTATCAGCTACAGCATCACCCGGTATGATTGAATATTCCTCAGAGGCAATATTCAATGAACTCAGTTCTGCTTTTAAGTGTGTACCTGATGTTATCGCTTGGTATACCCGAGTGTATTCACCTTGGCTATTCGGCGTATACGTCCAGTCTCCTTTTACATCAGCATTCGGTACCGTCACAGTATCGAGGTATGTCTGTGCTGTCGCCAAATCGTTGATCCCGTTGCTTAGACTATCTTGTAACGTTACCGTGACGTTAATATCACCGCCAGAAACATAACTTGCTTTGTCAACCTTTACGCCTGAGTGATCTGTCGTCGGTTTATCCGCGGTGATCGCGTATTGTGCTGATGCTATCTTCAGCGAACTAAGCTCTGCTTTCAGTTGTGTACCGGCTTTACCTGCAAGATATGTGCGCGTGTACTCACCTTCACTGCTTGGGGTATACGTCCATTTCCCTTGTCCATCAGTATTCGGTACTGTCACAGCATCAAGGTATGTCTGTGCTGCCTCCAGTGTGTTGATCCCATTGCTAGCACTATCTTGCAACGTCACCGTGACCTTGATATCACTGCCAGCGACATAACTTGCTTTGTCCACCTTGATTCCAGAATGGTCAGTCGTTGGTTCACCTGTAGTTATCGCATATTCTGACGACATAATTTTCAGAGCCGTCAGTTCGGCCTTCAATTGCTGACCGATTTTGCCTGCATGGTATGTCCGTGTGTATTCACCTTGGCTATTCGACGTATACGTCCATTCTCCTTGTCCATCAGCATTCGGCACCATTACTTCATTCAAGTATGTCTGTGCTGTCGCCAAATCGTTGATCCCGTTACTTGCACTGTCTTGTAACGTGACCGTGACCTGAATATCACTACCAGAAATATAACTTGCTTTGTCGACCTTAACCTCTGACTTATCGGTTACCGGTTTACCCTCGGTGATTGCATATTCCGCTGATGTAATATTAAGTAAACCTAATCCGGCTTTCAATTGTGTACCCACTTTACCAGCCTGGTATGTACGCGTGTATTCACCTTCACTGCTCGGGGTATACGTCCATTTCCCTTGTTCATCAGCATTCGGTACTGTCACAGCATCGAGGTATGTCTGTGCTGTCGTCAAATCATTGATACCGTTACCCACACTATCTTGTAACGTTACCGTGACGTTAATATCACTACCAGCGACATAACTTGCTTTGTCCACCTTAACTCCAGAATGGTCAGTCGTTGGTTCACCTGTAGTTATCGCATATTCTGACGACATAATTTTCAGAGCCGTCAGTTCAGCCTTCAATTGCTGACCGATTTTGCCTGCATGGTATGTCCGTGTATATTCACCTTGGCTATTCGACGTATACGTCCATTTCCCTTGTCCATCAGCATTCGGCACCATTACTTCATTCAAGTATGTCTGTGCTGTCGCCAAATCGTTGATCCCGTTACTTGCACTGTCTTGTAACGTGACCGTGACCTGAATATCATTACCAGAAACATAACTTGCTTTGTCAACCTTTATGCCTGAGTGATCTGTCGTCGGTTTATCCGCGGTGATCGCGTATTGTGCTGATGATATCTTCAGCGAACTAAGCTCGGCTTTCAGTTGTGTACCGGCTTTACCCGCAAGGTATGTGCGCGTATATTCACCTTCGCTATTCAGCGTATACGTCCAGTCTCCTTTTACATCAGCATTCGGTACCGTCACAGTATCGAGGTATGTCTGAGCCGTCGCCAAATCGTTGATCCCGTTACTTTCGCCATCTTGCAACGTTACCGTGACCTGAATATCACTACCCGAGACATAACTTACTTTATCAACCGTGATCCCTGATTTATCGGTTGCAGGTTCACCCGCGTTGATCGCATATTCTGCTGACATAATCTTCAGTGCACTCAGCTCCGCTTTCAAACCTATACCAGGTTTACCCGCTTTATATGTCTGACTATATTCTCCTTGACTCCCTTTAATATAATTCCAGCCAGTGCCATTTTTAACGGATGCATTCGCGACAACGATCGTATCTAGATAAGCCTTTGCGGCGACAATATTGTTAATTCCATTCCCCATATTGTCCTGAAGCGTCACTGAAACCTGAATGTCACTACCAGAGATATAGAGTGTTTTGTCAACTTCCACCCTTGATTTATCAGTTACTGCATCACCCTCGATGATTTCATATTCTTCTGACGTTACCTTCAGTGGATTTAGCTCCGCTTTCAAGTGTTTAGCGGCTTTGTCTGCGAGGAATGATCGAGTGTACTCACCTTGGCTATTCGGTGTATACGTCCAGACTCCTTTTCCATCAGCATTCGGAACTATCACAGCATCGAGGTATGTCTGTGCTGTCGTCAAATCGTTGATACCGTTACTCGCACTATCTTGTAACGTTACCGTGACGTTAATATTACTACCAGCGACATAACTTGCTTTGTCCACCTTCACGCCTGAGTGATCTGTCGTCGGTTTACCTGCGGTGATCGTATATTGCGCTGACGCAATTTTCAGTGAGCCTTGCTCTGCCTTCAATTGTGTTCCCGATTTACCCGCAAGGTATGTGCGCGTGTACTCACCTTGGCTATTCGGGGTATTCGTCCAGTTTCCTTGTCCATCAGCATTTTGCACCGTCACACCATTGAGGTATGTCTGTGCTGTCGTCAAATCGTTGATACCGTTACTTGCACTATCTTGCAACGTTACCGTGACCTGAATATCACTACCCGAGACATAACTTACTTTATCAACCTTGATACCAGAATGGTCAGTCGTTGGTTCACCTGCGGTTATTGCATATTCTGGCGACATAATTTTCAGAGCCGTCAGTTCGGCCTTCAATTGTTTACCGATTTTGCCGGCTAAGTATGTACGCGTGTATTCACCTTTACTGCTCGGCGTATACGTCCATTTCCCTTGTCCTTCAGAGTTCGGTACTGTCACAGCATTGAGGTATGTCTGTGCAGTCGCTAAATCGTTGATCCCGTTACTTTCACTATCTTGTAACGTTACCGTGACCTGAATATTATTGCCTGCGATATAACTTGCTTTATCAACCTTGATCTCTGACTTATCCGCTACCGCATCACTCGCCGTAATATCATAACGACTAGATGCTAGCGTTAATGTATTAATATTTAATGTCGATTTCAGCCCTGTCTCTGCAACAATGGCTTTATACGTTCGGGTATAGCCGCCTTGGCTATTGGCTGTATATGTCCATTGGCCTTGTTCATCTGCATTCGGCACTTTCACCGCATTCAGGTATGTCTGCGCTGTTGTAATATTGTTGATCCCATTGCCTGCATTATCTTGCAACGTTACTGAGACCTTAATATCATTTCCAGCGACATAACTGGTTTTATCAACCTCCAGCGCTGATTTATCTGCTACAGCATCACCGGCGGTAATGGCATATTCCTCTGACAAAATATTGAGTAGACCTAATCCAGCCTTCAAATGAGTACCGGTTTTATCCACCTTGTATGTGCGCGTGTATTCGCCTTGACTGTTAGCGGTGTAACTCCAGTCAGTACCATTTTTCTCTGACGCATTCGCTACAGTAACGGCATTTAAATAATTTCTAGCCGTAGCTATATCATTGATCCCATTACTCTGACTATCCTGTAACGTCACAGATACATCAATATCACTACCTGACGTATAGGTAGAATTATCAACAATAATGGTAGAGTTAGCGGCCACCGCTTTACCCGCAGTAATATCATAATTTTGGGAGCGTTTGGTCCACTCACTCCATGCCAAACTCGCATTAAGGTTAATGCCAGCAGTCTGGGCTAGATATGTTCTGGTATACTGACCGTCTGTGGTATAAACCCAGTTACTTCCCGCTTTTTCTATTGCATTTTTGACAGTTACTGCATTTGATGAACTCAGTGTTGTTTCCTGTTTATCAACATTGTTCTCATTTGCATCTTTTAATGTGACGGTTACCTTTATCTCTTCTCCTGCTTTATAACTCGTCTTGTCAATTTTAATAGAGGAGTATGCCTGCGCAGGAGTCGATGGTAATAATTTGACCACCTTCGGTGTTATTGCAAAAGGTTTATTCCCCACCGAGACTGAAATGATGGCATCGCCAGCTTTAGTTCCTGAAATTCTTCCCGTATAAACACCGTTTTCAATATTTGTTTTGGTAATATTGGTATCTACCAATGGCGAAGAAAAAATAACGTAATCAGATCCATCCTCAAGAATAGGATTTTTATTACCATCAACTAACGTTAATTTTAAGGTCGACGTCTGTACGCCATCTGCTTTAATAATTTCCGGTGAAACAACAAATTTTGAAAATTCTACGCTAGGATTATCACTGTCCGCTTTAAAACTTAATGAGGTTACACGTGAATTTCCGTTTTGCATCACGGCTTTTAGTGTTCCTTTCCCTGAGACGCCACTTTTTATTGTGATAACAGCTCGTCCATTACTGTCAGTTTTAACCGTAACAGGTTGATTTGTATCTCCATTACCACCATTCAGAGTGACTTTATTATTATCTCTCTCAGTAAAACCAGATACGATAAATGTGATATCCCTATCTGATAAGGCTTCGCCTTTTTCATTTTTGACTACAGCAACTGCTTCATAAGTGTCATTATTATTAGCCACCACTGTTGTATTGTTTTGTGATGATAATACTAATGAAGTCACCGTTTCTTGAGAAGGCTTCACGTTAATCAGCATTACTGCCGTATTTGATTGATTTCCTTCATTATCTGTCGCTACGGCGGAGAGACGATATTGTTGTGGTGTCCGTGTATTATCAGTAAAGACATACGCAGGTAATGTTAAGTTAATTGCATCCCTAGATGTAATGTGTATTTTTCCGCCAGCAGCAATCAGCTCTGGTGCGGTCCAAGCAACATTTTTAAGTCCGTATTTGGATTTGGAAACGGAAACAGTCACTGGCAAGATTTCTGCCGCCTCCGCAGTCGCATTGTCTGGCAGTGAAATAGTTAACAATTCCTGCTTACGATACTGCATCACAATATTGTAATTTCTATCAACAAATTCGTAACGGTTACCTGCCAAGCTACGCATGAGATCAACATTTTCTGCCTTCAATTGCTGTGATAACGGTACACCAAAACGATATGAAAGCTCCATACCTACTTGGCTATCACTCGAATCGCCGCGAGATGTTTGACCTTTAAACGTGATAAGCGGGATTGGAGTATAACTCAGGCCGAAAGTAGAAACAGAAGGATTATTTTTCAGTTCATTGGATGAGGCTGTATTGGATAAATTTACACCATCACCAAAGTACTGTTCATATTTTGCAAATGCACCAATCTGAGGATAATCAGGTAGATAACCCTCTGCACGAATATCAAATCCATTTGCAGGACGCTCGTCATAATCTCGCATTTGATGTAAATCGGACTGATGCTAGTCTGTGATTCGAAGATAACCATTCACAGTAAGTTTCAGATAATCCGCCCATAATTCACCACCGAGTCCAATACGGGAGTTACCGCCGGTAATATCATAGTCATAGAAACTATTTCCTCCCCACATCCAGCCATTTTGATACTGGCGATATCCCAGACCGAGGTTAGAGGTTGTCCGTTCACTGTTAGCACGCAATCCGAGCTGTGAAAAAAACAGGCTGTTAGGATTATCAATTAGCGGGACTAATAAATCTGCATCCCCTTGTTTATTACTGCCAAACTGGAAACGAGCATGCCCCACCAGATTAAGCCAGTCATGATTAATTAAATTTTCACCTATGCTGCGAGCATAGCCTATAGAAGCATCGACAGCATTATCCGATGATAATAATTGCCCTGCTTGTGATGCCCCCACCGGCGACACGCATTTCAGTATTTTCAGTTGGACTGTCTTTTAGTCCTAACGTAGGCAATGCACTCAGAATATCATCTTGATGTACTGAATTATCTTGTTTCTCTGGCAACAATTTTCCTGAAATATCTTGTTCAGGAAGTGAACCATGTCTAGCCGGTGGTACTGATTGAGGAGATGGAGATCCAGAGGAAGAACTATCTTCCATTAGTGACCGGATACCACTCATTGTATTTATCATGTCATCAGTACTAATATTGGCCTCAGTTCTTTCAGATGCACGGGCCACCGCAGAAAAAGAAATAGAAATGGGGAAAAAAATCTGGAAAAACAGCAAAATAAAAGCCGTCAACCGCATATTTTTCCGATAATAATGTGATGATGAAGTCGAAGACGACATAAAATACCTCGGATAAAAAGCTCTCCGGAAATTAATTATTACCAGAGAATAATATTAGATGGTCAAAAGATTGGTTGTCGTCAAAAGATCAGATGGAAGACAATGCTTTCAGGCGGTCTTTAACGCCGGTGAAACCTGCGTACTGTACTTTTGCGCATAACATGTCTAATTTTTTATTCAAGGTCATTGTTAATAATTCTTTTGAGTCTTTATCCATAATTTCTTTATTAATATTCAAGAAATTATAGTTTTAATTGATTTTGCTATAATCAGTAGAATAATTATCAAACTGATTTTGATTCAGCCCTTTAAGGAAATTAAAATTGTCTACGCACGCATTACGTGTTGAAGCGATAACGATACCTTGAGAAAGAGATTGTTTATTTTGGGCATACGCTGTTGCCGCTAAATTTGTTTCACTATTCGTCGAAATAGTGGCTGTTTTAGGAGCATTAGGTTTTGATACCCCTGAAGTCACTTTTTTTTGTGGCGCAGAGTTGCACGCAGCTAAAGCCAATGACGCAAACATCACGAAAACTAGACGTTTTTTCATGTTAAGACATCCCATATTATGGTTATAAAAATAATACCGGTATTACTATGCCGATAGAGAGATAACGTTGATGTTATAAATCAACGTTATGAAAGATATTTTTATTTTCTATTTAAGATAATTATCTGAATAAATTTTTATTTATATTATTTTTCTCATTCGCTCAGTAACAAACGAAAAAAAACTTTCTATTTCTTTTTCATTCATATTAAGTGCAAAGAATAATCGTAATAAAATATCTAATTGAAACTTAGTTTGCCCAAGCTCATACCGTGAAATTTGTTGTTGGCTTAAATGAACTTACTTGGCTAATTCAGATCCTGTTAATCCTTTCTGAATACGCATCATTCTAATTAATCTCCCTACACAACGAGATAGTGGGATATTATTTAGATATTCAATATCGGCTATTTTCATAAGAATATCTCGCCCCGTATTAATATTTTTAAATAAAATACCGTTAATCCTATTTAGGTATAAATAGGTATAAGAAGGTGATGGTAATTAACGAATAAAAAATAAAATAAAATTTCCTTTAGGCGACATTAGAAACGCTTTTAATTAGTATTTCCAATCGTTTATACCGATCGTAAGAGAAATAATGATAGTTAACACCTATCAATATAAATACATTGATCGTTATAAACGATCAATGTATTATGAGCGCTAATGCGAAAATACTTATATAATCCATTTTTAGTTTAATTACTCTTATTTATAACAAGGAAAAAAGAAAAATTAGTGAGTTAATCTAATAATGATAAAAAAAACAAAATATAATCAGCTAAATTTTTATCATAATAAAGATAATGATTAGGCTAGATAGGCAAAAAAAAACTAAATAGGAAGACTAATATTAAAATTTCGTAAAATAATTCCTAAAAAATAGCTTAATAAATCATTTATACATCGTTATACAGATTATCTGATTTTTTATATGTATATAATTTATATCATCTCAATACTTTGAGATAAATAAAGAATTAGAGTCATAAAGGTAATTTTTTACTATTTAAATAAGGCATTTATCCTATTCAATTTTAGCCTCATCACTAATAGTTTTGTATTTGTGTAAACTAAATGTCGTTATTTCTACTCAACAATAATAGCTCTGTATTCTGTATTTAGAGGAAAATTATGAAACGTTTATTTTTGTATATCACAGCGATTATATTTACCCTTTTATCTCTAATGCTCAGCGTAGCCAATGAGCCAATGCCGCTTCTCTTACTGAAATGGCTCAACAAGGGGATACTGATGCACAGGTTCTTTTAGGATACCAATATCTATCTAATGCATCAGAGAGTAAATCAAATATGGAACAAGCTAAATATTGGATGCAAAAAGCCGCTGAGCAAGGAGATGTAGATGCGCAAGGTGTACTAGGTACGCTTTATTATAGCGAAAAAAATTACACAAAAGCCTTACCTTGGCTAAAGAACGCATGTGACCAAGATAATCAGCAAGCTTGCATTATTTTAGGAAAAATACCTAAACCTCAATGAGAAAAATAGACAAAGAGCTCATCTTGATTTCATGTATAAGATCTCTATCGATCATATGAAGAAAGGGGAGAGGTCTTTAGAAAGGGTTATGCTATATAAAACCTGTTGGATAGAAGAATAATTATATTAAAATCAACATGATAATTTTAAAAGGCCTTTAAATAATGAATCAAATTCAACTGATACTATTATCTTTATTATTAGTAAGTCTGACGGGATGCTCTAATACCGTTAAATCAGCATCCCAAGATATCCATGCCACCACCTCGAAAGAGCAAAAATCACATTCAAAAAATAAGTTTTTATCAAAAGACGTTATTATGTCTAGTGAAAATAGTTGTATTGATGATATGACCTTACTCAAGCAAACAAGCTACAACGATTATCAGATCTTTTTTCAGCAATACAGCGGAATAATGAATGAGTATCATTTTTTACGTATAAACAGTGAGATTATGGATAGCGATACCAAGCGTTATCTTACTGATATTCTAACCATAAAATATGATACTCTTTGTTCAAAAATAAAATTTAGCGTATTCCAGTCTATTAAAAAAAAGTAACGAGCCTAATGAGTATTTGATAACATTGAGTTGTTTAACTTCTTACTATCATAATAGTGGGGTGTCTCACCTTATAGTCTCCCCCATAGTGGGCAATAACTTAATATATTTTTAGATATGATCAGATAAATTCAAAAGCGTCACTAAATAGTCGAGTAATGTCTGCATTACGTTCATTGCAAAAACGATCTCTTGCAATTTTAGCCATTTCAAAACGTCCCGCTATATAGATATCATATTCTGATAAATCACCAAAATCTTCACATACAGCGCTTAAAACTGTTCCTTTTCTACCACGCCAAGTTTCTTCTGGTTGTTCTACAACGGCAATTATAGATAAATTGGGATATTTTTCTGATAACTCTTGCAATTCATTGAGATCGTAGAGATGAATGCTCTCTCTTCCCCCCCAATAAAGCATAATCTTACGCTGAGGGTTTTCTGCTAATGCCGCGAGTAAAATAGAATGGGTATAAGAAAAACCAGTCCCTCCTGCAATTAGCAATAATGGTCGTTCACTTTCCTTTCTAAACCATGCATTTCCATGTGGAATATCAATGGTAATTTGCTGCTTTTCTAATATCAAAGAAAGTACAGCCATGGCATAGAGATTAAGTTCAGATGCACCAATATGAAGCTCAATAAAGTCTTTATTTTCAGGAACAGATGCAATAGAAAAGGGGCGTTTATCTCGCTCATCCATGACTGCTAAAAGATACTGTCCAGCCTGAAAATCAAATGCATCATCGGGTAATAATCTTACCCGATACACTGTATCTGTCATCGGCTCAACAAATGAGACTTTACAGTTCAATATTGCCATAGTATTCCTCTATTATTATTTAAGAATATCAAGCTCTTCCCAAATAGTATCTACTCGTTGTTTTATTTCATCTGTCATGACAATCGGTCGCCCCCATTCTCTATCCGTTTCACCTGGCCATTTATTAGTCGCATCAAGTCCCATTTTTGAGCCTAATCCAGACACAGGAGAAGCAAAGTCAAGATAATCAATCGGCGTATTTTCCATCATGATAGTATCTCTAGCAGGATCCATTCTTGTTGTTATTGCCCAAATAACATCTTTCCAATCTCTTGCATTGACATCATCATCACAGACAATCACAAATTTAGTATACATAAACTGCCGTAAATACGACCATACTCCCATCATGACGCGCTTGGCATGCCCTGCATACTGCTTTTTCATTGTCACGACAGCTAAACGATAAGAACATCCTTCTGGTGGTAAATAGAAATCAACAATCTCAGGAAACTGTTTTTGTAATATAGGCACAAGCACTTCATTAAGAGCAACACCTAAAACAGCAGGCTCATCAGGTGGACGACCTGTATATGTTGAATGATAAATAGCATCTTTACGGCGCGTTAAATGCGTAATAGTGAAAACAGGGAAAGAATCGATTTCATTATAGTAACCAGTATGATCTCCAT
Source organism: Proteus myxofaciens ATCC 19692 (assembly GCF_001654855.1). Lineage (GTDB taxonomy): Bacteria > Pseudomonadota > Gammaproteobacteria > Enterobacterales > Enterobacteriaceae > Proteus > Proteus myxofaciens. The sequence goes on along the minus strand of NZ_LXEN01000097.1, from coordinate 63,871 downwards.
AAGGTCCTTCAGGCGCAAGCTCTCCTGGCTCAATATACCCTTCTAGTATAATCTCTGCACCTGCTGGTACTTCTAAATCATTAGAAAGGCACTTTACAACTTCGGTTTTATTACCGCGTAATAAACCGGCAAAAGCGTATTCTGATAAGGTATCAGGCACCGGTGTAACAGCACCTAAAATAGTTGCGGGATCAGCACCTAAAGCAACAGAAACAGGAAAACGTTCACCAGGATGTTTTTGACACCATTCTTGGAAATCTAATGCACCACCACGATGAGACAACCAACGCATAATAACTTTATTTTTACCTAATACTTGCTGACGATAGATGCCTAAATTTTGTCGCTCTTTTAATGGACCACGAGTAACGGTAAGCCCCCAAGTAATTAGCGGTGCAGCATCTTCAGGCCAACAATGCATGATAGGAATTTTTGTTAAGTCTACATCATCCCCTGTTAATACGATTTCTTGGCAAGGTGCTTTACTTAAACGTTTTGTTGGCATATTTAAGACTTGTTTGAATTTAGGTAATTTATCAAACAAATCACGAAAACCCTTCGGTGGATCTGGCTCTTTTAAAAAGGCTAACAGTTTACCTACTTCATGTAATGCTTTTACATCATCCTGTCCCATGCCCATAGCAACACGCTCTGGTGTGCCAAATAAATTGCAAAGAACAGGCATATCAAAGCCTTTAGGATTTTCAAATAACAATGCAGGCCCACCAGCTCGTAACGTTCTGTCCGCTATTTCGGTCATTTCAAGGTAGGGATCTATTTCGAGGGTGATACGTTTTAATTCACCTTTCTCATCAAGTAATGAAAGAAAATCTCTTAAATTGCGGTATTTCATCATAATATTACGGGCCAGTGAGTGAAAGAAAAGAGGGTAATCCCCTCTTTATGACACTATAAGCTAAACGCATAACTCACTAAAAAGCAATGCTTTTTGTTCATTACTGTTCGCTAGATTTTATAAACAGCGAAATGGAACCCATTCCGAGAGCATTTTGGTATCAAATTGTTCAGGAAAAATTTTACCATGCTGGAATATTTTAAATCCTTCTTTTTTTACGCTGTAATAATGTAACTCTTCACCTTGAATCTGTAAGTAACTTCCTTCACGAATTGCGACAACAATTTCTTCAGGATTAATTGCACAAAACTCTGCAATACGTTCATCACGAGTTTCCCCCATATGCCCACTAATTGTAGTATCAATATAATGAGGATTTATTTGAACAGGGAATAAACCTAATGACGGCATAATTACAGAGGAGCGCACAGGCATATCATTTGTTGTACGAATAGTTGGTGTAGCCACATTACACCCAGCACTCCAACCAATATAAGGAATATTGCGTTCACGAACAGCGCGTTGAATAGGAACAACTAGTCCTTTTTCATGTAGCATTTGATTTAATAACCAAGTATTTCCACCACTAACTAAAATACACTCAGCATGATTTATCGCTTCTATTTCTGAATCAAAGTGTTCGATACACGTTACTTTAATTCCAAGTGCATCTTCTAGTTCTTGAGCGCGTTTATCATGATCAGAACGAATTACTGCGTAAGCAATTAAAACAGCGGAGCGAATACCGCGTTTTTTAATCATGCTATCGATGTTATCTTTAGCATAACTCAACCATTGTGGATCCCCAGCAATCTTCCCGTTACTTAATAAAAAAACGTCCATTTGAAACCTCTTTATAATTATGGAGTAGAACTTAAGATAATTATCTTGGAAGTTTTTTCTTATTTTTACCATCACTTTTTTGTGAACTTGTTACCTCTATCTGAGAAAGCAATGAAACTCATCTAAACAATAAGATTTATCGTGTATAACTCTCGTTTTTAATGCATTTTGCAGTATCAGTCGATATCACTTTATTTTATTAATTAAAGTTGATGGTATTACCTTAATTATAAATTTGATATTATCAAAATATTAAAATTAACTAACCTATTGTCTCTACTATGAAAAGTTGGCACCTTCTATATTGTAAGCGAGGTCAAATTCCTCGCGCAATTGAACACTTAGAACGTCAAAATGTGATTTGTTTTACACCTATGGTAACTGTAGAAAAATTACTAAGAGGTAAAAGAACAAAGGTCATAGAGCCTCTTTTCCCTAATTATCTTTTTATTCATTTTGATACTGAAGTGATTCATACAACAACAATTAGTTCTACACGGGGTGTAAATTCTTTTGTCCGTTTTGGAAAATTTCCGGTAACAGTACAGCAAAAGGTTATTGATATCTTACAGTCATCTCAACTCTCACCTATTGCTTATAGTGAAGAGAACGTACCTTATAGCGGTGATAATGTATTAATTACAAAAGGAATTTTTCAAGGCATACAAGCGATATATCAAGAGCCTGATGGTGAAAACCGCTCTATTTTGCTATTGAAAATTCTCAATAATGAAGTAAAAAAATCAGTTAGTAATAAAGAATTCAAAAAACAATAAGCTATAAAAAACTTAACCCAGCAAATGCTGGGTTAATATCGTATTTATTAGGAATGAGTTGTTTTTATTCCTATTTATTTTGCTCGTCTACTTGTGCTTCTTCAGCGTCTTCCTCAGATGTTTGTCTTCTTCCGTTTCCTACATAAAAGCGCGATACCATGATCCCTATTTCAAATAATAAGTACATGGGTATAGCCAATAAGGTTTGAGAGAAAACATCTGGTGGTGTTAATAGCATTCCGATAACAAAAGCGCCCACTAATACATAAGGGCGTTTTTTCTTTAGTGCTTCAGGCGTTGTTACACCACTCCAGCACAGTAAAATAATCGCTATAGGTACTTCAAAAGCGGCACCAAAAGCCATAAAAAGCGTCATAACGAAGCTTAAATATTTACTGATATCTGGAATAAAATTAACCCCTTCAGGGGTTGTATTCACAAAGAAACCAAAGGCAAGAGGGAACACAACAAAATAAGCAAACGCCATACCAAGATAGAATAAAACCGTACTTGAAACAAGTAATGGCAACATTAGTCGACGTTCATGTTTATATAACGCTGGTGCGATAAAAGCCCATACCTGGTAAAGAATAACAGGGATAGAAGCAAAAACGGATACCATTATAGTCAATTTAATCGGAGTCAAAAATGTAGATGCAACATCCGTTGCACTCATATTTGACCCTTGTGGCAACTTATCAAGTAAAGGTGCCGAGACTAATTGATAGATATCGTTAGAAAAATAAACCAGCCCTAAAAAGACCAACAACACTGAAATCAAGCTATACATAAGACGCTTACGTAGCTCTATCAGATGGCTGATCAGCGGTTGGGTATCATTTACTGCCATGTTTTAATGTTCACCATTGACCTGATCAGTTGATTTTTTCTCTACTGTTTTAACAACAGGAACTTCTTGTTTAGTGATATTTTCTGTTACAGGTTTATGACTGTCAGCATCATCATTAACTTCATCAGCTTCAGCAACAGCGGCTAAATCTGAAGGAGAAGGTTCCGTAGAGTCGGTTTTTACAGACTGTTCTTTTGTTGATTCTGGCGTTTCAGGAGCGTGGTAAGTTTCTTTTAGAGACTGCGCAGCTTCTTTTAACTCATCCATAGACGCTTTCAGTTCAGGCGATAAACTTTGCAAATTGGCTTTCTCTTCCACTTTCTTCAAGCTTTCTTGAAGCTCTTGAAGTTTTAGCTCTTGAGCTAGCTCATTTTGCACGTTTGCAGCCAGAGAACGTAACGCTCTCACCCAGCCAGCGACTGTTTTTACTGCTACGGGCAAGCGTTCTGGCCCCAGAAAAACAAGGCCTATTATCAAAACCAATAGCAGCTGACTAAAACCAATGTCAAACACGGTTTACACCTGCTCTTTATTTTTGCTCTCAGTTGTAGACTTCTGCTCACCTTCAGTTGAAGTCTTCTGTGCTAAATTTTTTGTATCAAAATCTGCATCATTAGTGGTTTTTTCAGCGTTGTCAGTCTCTTTACTATTATCGTCGCCCATTGCTTTTTTAAAGCCTTTTACCGACGCGCCTAAATCTGAGCCTAATGTGCGTAATTTATTTGTACCAAATAATAATACAACGATGACAGCAATGATGATCAATTGCCAAATACTAATACCGCCCATTTTATGTTCCTCAACTAATTACAGGGATATACTAATTACAGTGCCCATTATATACAACGAATTCAATTTTCGGGAATCTCGAATTCATCTTTTAGTTTGCTTAAAAACAAACTTTACTGCATTTTTATTGTGCATTACTCGATTTAAACCAACCCCAAATCCATGCGATAAGACCTAAGCTGATAAAAACACTAAATAATGTTTTAAAACCAGAAACAAAGAATAAGCTACCGCATAAAAACAGTGTTGTACCAATCCCCAATAAAAATAAGGACTGTTTTTGTTTGACTCTTTGCGAACCCATTTGTTCCGTCAATCTTTCAAGCGTTAACTTCATATTTTTTTGTTGTTTCAGACTATCATAAACCAATTCTGGTATCTCTGGCATCTTTTCAATCCAGTAAGGAGCCTTGCTCTTTAACCCATTGAATAACGCTGTAATACCTATTTGACTATGTAACCAATCTTCTAAGAAAGGTTTTGCTGTTTTCCAAAGATCAAGTTGAGGATAAAGTTGACGACCTAGCCCTTCAATATAAAGTAATGTTTTTTGTAATAAAACCAGCTGTGGCTGCACTTCCATATTAAAGCGACGGGCTGTATTGAAAAGGTTTAATAACACATGGCCAAAAGAAATTTCAGATAACGGTTTTTCAAAGATAGGTTCACAAACTGTACGTATTGCAAATTCAAAATCTTCAACGTTCGTATCAGGTGGAACCCATCCTGAATCTACATGTAGCTCTGCCACTTTCCGATAATCGCGATTAAAAAAGGCTAAAAAGTTTTCGGCCAAATAACGTTTATCTTCTTTATTTAGTGAACCAACTATCCCGCAATCTATTCCAATATAATAAGGATCTTGTGGGTGATCAAAGCTAATAAACACGTTACCTGGATGCATATCAGCATGGAAGAAGCTATCTCTAAATACTTGAGTAAAGAAGACTTTAACGCCTCTTTCAGCCAACAGTTTCATATTCGTATTTTGTGCTTCAAGAGCAGCAATATCAGAAACAGGAATACCGTAAATTCGTTCCATTACCATAACATTTTCATGGCAATAATCAGAATAAACTTCTGGAATATACAGCATCGAACTATTTTCAAAATTACGACGTAATTGAATAGCATTGGCAGCTTCACGTAATAAATTTAACTCATCCAATAATGTTTTTTCGTATTCACGGATCACTTCTTTTGGTCTTAAACGTCGACCATCCGGCAAGAAAGGAATTAAATTTGCTAAGCGATACATCAAACGAATATCTGCTTTAATAACAGGTAAAATATCAGGTCGAATAACTTTGAGAACAACCTCTTTACCATTTTCTTTTAATTTTGCAGTGTGTACCTGAGCAATAGAGGCTGAGGCTAATGGATTTTCATCAAAATCATCAAACCATTGCTCAATAGGGCAACCAAATGATTTTTCGATATATTGTCTCGCTTTTTTGCCATCAAAAGGCGCTACTCTATCTTGTAATAACGCGAGCTGGTCAGCAATATGAGGAGGAAATAGATCACGGCGAGTTGATAACATTTGCCCTAATTTTATCCAAACTGGGCCTAATGTTTGTAGCGCGAGTCGTAAGCGCTCACCTAATGGTTTATCAGGATGTTTATTTTTTATCCAAAATACTGCTTTACACCCTAATCTTGCTGGTAAAGTAATTTTATGTTGAGGAATTAACTCATCAAGCCCATAGGACAAAAATACCTGAATAATATGATAAAAGCGCTTTAACTCGCTGAGGAGCATTATTTTTTCTCCAATTTACCTAACCGTTTTTCTAATTCGGCCGTTTGCTGTGCAACTTGTTCTATTTCATCGTAAAAATGGATTGTTTCTAATGTTGAGGGTGCCGTTTTCCACTCTTCAATTAATGCGTCACGTAAATACGTCTTTTGTCGGCTAAATAATCCAGAAAATGTTTGTATTCCTTTACCTACGACATTTGAAAGCCCTTGAGCAGCAAGATCACCAATATAAGGAGCGAGATATTGGGCAGGATCCCATTGAGCCATATCAAGTAATGCAGACCAATTTTGAACAACCTGCATATCGCCTTCAATACTAATATCGCCACGATTGATTAGCTCTGACATTTTTTGTCGATCAGTCAGTTTAATTAGCGTTAATAATTTCGTTTTTATCGTGCAATCAGTCTCGTCATTCCATTGGCTTAATACGTCAACTTGCTGTTCACTAAAGATTAAGTAGATGGAATGAGGAAACTCATTGATAGAAAGTGCTAACACTTTGCCCGCAAGACGATTGCGGGCTGGTTTAAGCACATTTTCCTGATATAAAACATGATTAAGTGCCGTTTCCATTGATACTGTTAATAATGGATAGAGCACTTGAGATGCGATATCATGAGAAAAAGTGGCTTTTTCCATTTTAGAATTTAAATCCTTTGTGTAATGCAACTATACCTCCAGTCATATTGGTATAGGTAACTTGATCAAATCCTGCTTCTTCCATCATACCTTTTAGCGTTTCTTGGTCTGGATGCATACGAATAGATTCAGTGAGATAACGGTAGCTATCTGCATCATTTACAATCGCTTGCCCTATTCGAGGTAAAATATGGAAAGAGTAAGCATCATAAATCTTACTTAACGGTTCAATGACAGGTTTTGAGAATTCAAGGACTAATAAACGTCCACCTGGCTTCAATACACGAAACATTGAGCGTAATGCTTTAGCTTTATCGGTGACATTACGTAAACCAAATGAAATGGTAATACAATCAAAATGGTTATCAGGAAACGGTAACTCTTCAGCGTTTGCTTGTACATAGTTAACATTACCAACGATACCGTGGTCACGGAGCTTTTCACGCCCCATTTTTAGCATTGAATCGTTGATATCAGCTAAAACAACTTCACCATTTTCCCCTACGAGACGAGAAAACTTAGCGGTTAAATCGCCTGTTCCACCAGCAAGATCAAGTACACGTTGATTACGTCTTACACCACTAGCTTCAATCGTATAACGCTTCCAAATACGGTGAACACCAAAAGACATTAAGTCATTCATTAAATCGTATTTAGATGCAACAGAGTGAAAAACTCGTGCAACCATAGTTTGCTTTTCGTCTTTGCCAACGGTTTGGAAACCAAAATCAGTCGTTTCCTTAGTTTGTTGAGTCATATTATTTGCCCGCTAATTAATCAAAATTTAATAAATCAATACTGTCTTTTGGAAATCTTATGTCTCTTTCTATTCAAATCAATCAGAAGCTGATTTTTCAACGAGATCTTTATCAATGGTTTTTTTTATCTCAACGCCTAACGTTTTAAAACCTTCTGCTTGATTAATAAGATTCCCACGACCTTCAGAGAGTTTTTTCATTGCTAGTAGATAGCTAGATTGCGCTTTTTGAATACTATTTCCTAGCCCCTGCATATCATCAACGAAAAGTCGTAACTTGTCATACATTTTAGCCGCTCTATTTGCAATTTCTTGTGCATTTTGACTTTGATATTCATAGCGCCATAAGGATGCAATAGTACGCAAAGCAACAAGTAGAGTGGATGGCCCAACTAACATAATATTATGTTTTAATGCTTCCTCTAATAAATCGGGAGAATGTCCAATTGCAACGAGATAAGCAGGCTCAATGGGTATAAACATTAAAACATAATCTAATGACGTTACACCGGGTAATTTGTGGTAATCCTTAACACTTAATCCTCTAATATGAGTTCTGATTGAGTTTACATGTGCCGCTAAAGCTTGTTTTCTTTCATGATCATCATTACTTGTAAAATATTTTTCATAAGCAACAAGTGACATTTTCGCATCAATTACGACGTCTCTGCCATGAGGTAAATGAACAATCACATCAGGTTGATAACGCCCACCTTGTTCATGACGAATACTCACTTGAGTTTCAAATTCATATCCTTCACGTAAACCTGATGATTCTAATATACGTGATAGTACTGTTTCACCCCAGTTTCCTTGTATTTTATTATCACCTTTTAATGCATTTGTTAGATTAACTGCTTCTTGCGCCATTTTGACATTAAGTTGTTGGAGTTGGCGAATTTCATACACTAACGTGTGCCGTTCTCTTGCCTCTTGCCCAAATCCTTCTTGAACTTGCTTACGAAAACTTTCTAGCTGTTCACGAAAAGGAGAAAGAAGATGAGTTAATCCTTGGCGATTGAGTTCTTCAGCCTTACGACCACTTTGCTCAAAAATACGATGAGCTAAATTTTCAAATTGTGTAGCGAGTCGTTGTTCACTATTAAGCAATAATCGCTGTTTATCTTCTGCTGATACACGACTTTCTTCAAAACGGGTTGTCACTTCCCTTAATTCAGCTTCTTGTGATGTTATGGTTTCTCGCTGAGCACGAACTTCTTGCTCTAATTGGTCAATCTGTTGTTGCAGTGCAGGAATGACAGTCGCTTTTTCTTGCGCAACAGCGATTTGAGTATAACCGTCACGTAACATTATTTCTTTTTCTGATAAGCGTTGTTGAACCAGCCACCAAACAACAATGCCACCGATTAATACACCACTTAGCAAACCAATTAATCCATACAGCAACTGAATATCCACTAAAACAGCCCTTTTGCTTTATTGCGAGTTAAGTTAAATCGCATAGGTACTATTGTCTAGCGACAATTTGTATCATACTCATATTTGCGAGAAAGTGCGCAGTTATCCCATCCATTTAGCAAGCCATTGCAAACCAAAAGCGCCTGGAGCCAAAACACCAAAAGCCCAAATCATCGCAGAAGTGATATTTGTCATTTGAAAATAGCGTTGAGGCATGGCACAAATACCGGCAACTAAAGGTACGATTGCACGAAATGGTCCAAAGAAACGACCAATAAATACCCCCCAAACTCCCCAACGATTAAAAAAGTGATGCCCTCTTACTAATACTTGAGGAGAACGTGAGATAGGCCATAAGTTTTTAACGCCATCCTTATAATGGAAACCAATCCAATAAGAGAGCCAGTCACCAAAGAAAGCACCTAAAGTGGCTGCCAACCAGATTGGCCAAAAAGAAAGTCCACTCTCTCCAATTAACGCACCTAAACCCAATAAAATAACGGTTGCAGGTAAGAGTAATGAAATAAATGCGAGCGATTCACCAAACGCGAGAAAAAACACAATGGGAATAGCCCACATTTCATGCTCTTTAACAAAGAGCGTAATGGTATGAAGAATATCTTGAACTGTCACAATAGAGACCTTGTATTCGGTTATCTTAAGTAAAATAAGCTAATTTAATTAACCGAATATAAATCACTTCACTATTCTAGAAAATAATTTTGTAATTTATCTCTGGTTATTCTATCTAAACCAATATCTTTTTCTAACCATGTATCAATATTGCCATAATGCTGGTTAATGCTTGTAATTGCTGTATTTAAGAAATCTTCTTGTACTGAATAAACATACGCGAACTTTTCAACAAGATTTTCATTAAGCGTTTTTGCAAGTTCTTCAAGGAGATAAGCGCGATAAGGTGCCAATGTTTCATTAGTTAAAAGATAGTCTTCCATGACGACATCAAATGATGCGCCTAAAGCAAATAGTACTAATGCAGAGCCAACACCTGTTCTATCTTTACCCACAGCACAATGTTGTACAACTCCACCCTTTTCAGGTTGCTGTAATAAAGTCGCTAATTGTTTATAGGCTGAGTTATTAATTGGTAGCTGTTCATATAGTTTGAACATAAATGCTTTCGCATCAAATTGTTCAAGCAATTCTGGGGATAAATTCTCAAGATCAGCAGAAACTTCTTTCGATAACGGATTAGCTGGCGCATGGTGATAATGTGCTCCATCCCAAATGCGGTCGGGCTTAGTTATAATTTCACTATCATCACGATAATCAATTATCTGAAATAAATTAATATCGATAAGAAGGGATTGATCGTTATCGGTTAGCCTATCAAGTGATCCTGACCGAAATAACATTCCAGGCTTAATAACCCCGCCATTATTCAGTGTTTTTCCACCTAAATCACGGAAATTAATTCCGCCTTTTAATGGTAATACAGAAGGATGTGCAGATAGGATCTCAGTCATAATATTTTTCTCATTGTTGTATGGTTAAGACGCTATGACCTTAACAGAAATACTATTCTATTGTCATGCCATATTAACTTAACAAATTTCTATAAAAAAACCCTTAATACTGTGATATTAAGGGTTATTATGACGTGAGATAAACTTATTTCATTAATGCACGAGCGGCTTCAATGACAATACCTAACGCATTGTTTTCAGTTTTCTTTAGTAGCTCTGCATCAGGGATTTCTTGTTGAGTACGATTAACAATAACACCAGCAACCATACCTGCACGTAACCCTTGGCTTGCACACATTGTCAGCAATGTTGCAGATTCCATTTCATAGTTCATTACACCCATTTCTTGCCACTCTTTCATTGAACCTTTAAAGCGACGAGTAACACGACCCGTGTAAGTGTCATAACGTTCTTGACCTGGGTAGAAAGTATCAGAAGATGCAGTTACACCAACATGTACAGTTGAGCCATTATCTTTTGCGGCTTTATACAGAGCATTCATACACTCAAAATCAGAAACCGCAGGGAATTCCATTGGCGCGAAATGTAAGCTAGCGCCATCTAAACGTACCGCTGCAGTGGTAACTAAAATATCACCAACATTGATGTGCTCTTGAATAGCACCAGTTGTACCAATACGTAAGAAAGTACGAATACCGAGCTGAGCTAATTCTTCTACAGCGATTGAGGTTGATGGACCACCAATACCCGTAGAGCAAACAATAACTGCTTTTCCATCAATCTCACCACGCCATGAGGTGTATTCACGTAAAGAAGCCAAATGAACTGGGTTATCCATTAATTTTGCAATTTTTTCAACACGCTTAGGATCACCTGGAACAATTGCTAAAGTGGCACCTTGTAGGTCATTTTTGGTTAAACCTAGGTGAAAAACATCAGACATAGCAGACTCCTCAATGGGGAAAAAACAAGGAATTAAATTAAAACTTACTTTATCGGTTTTTTTCACTGCTTATAGTGATATGCGTCACTTCACAGGAACCAAAACAAGTAACAATTTCATAAAAACGTGATTCACATCACAATTTGGTGGCGATTTCTCTATTTAATTATACCTAAAAAACGCGTGTATAGACTTATTTTCATTTATCAATAATGGTTATAAAACAATTTAATGATACATATTAAAGAAGGGGTCATTTATAAAATTCCGCTTATTTACTGGATTTAATAAACCACCAATACAGTATAGATGAATATCCTAACTTCACGTACACTACTCGCCTTTAAAAGGTTATCTAATATATAGCTATATGTGCGTTATTACAGGAGTCAGAATGAGCTTATTTAACCAGATAGCAAGCCTACTTGGCGGTGAAAAAATCAATCAATATAAAACAGTACTCGATTGGGTTGAATCTCAAGGTGGTATTGAAGGACTAGTCAAACGGTTTAATATCGCAGGCTTAAGTGAGATTATTCAATCATGGATAGGAACAAATGCAAATTTACCGATAAGCGCGGAACAAATTGAGCAAGTGTTTTCATCCTCAGTCATCAGTGAATTAGCTTCTAAAATAAATATGAGTCAGTCTGAAGCATCTGATATGGCAGCTCAATATTTACCTAAATTAATTGATAAAGTTACACCTGACGGCGTTATTCCTAAAGATTTAGACTTAATGAGCGCGGGAATGAATATTTTAAAATCAAAAATTTTTGGTGAGTAATATTCATTTTTTTATTTATTAATTCTCCTTAATTTTATGCGTTTCCCCTCCTGATTAAATATAGTGAGAAAACGCATTATTAAATTAATTACAGTAATTTTTCTTCAATTAGCGCATTATGGAAATGTTCAATTTCTTCAAGTGTAGCTTGCACTCGACCTAATGGTAAATCTAAAGCATATGGGATATTTTGTTCTGGAGAATACACCGCTAATAAATAAGTCTTACCGTTATTTTCAATAACAATAGGTGGTGATTTTTTATTTCCTGAATAAGAAACACTTATCTCTTTACCTGAAAGATTTATTTTATACGTCGCAATAAACATTTTATTTGTTGAAACTGTTTTTACTGGAATTGTCACCAATTTAAGTGGTTTAGTTCCTACTGACAATAATGCTTTCTTTACTTTGCTCGTTAATATTTGACGATAAATAAAGAAAGCGGTACAGAAACCAAAAAGAGCAATAAAAACAATCGCACTTGCAAAACGAAGCCAAATATTATCTATCGCAACATCTACTGTTAATTTATTTAAATCTGTTTTATCAGCAATAGCCTCTACTTCAATATCTTTCGCACCAGTACTTAAAAAAGTAAAGTTACGAGAAACGGTATTACCTTGATAACGTAAATCAACACTACAATTCGTTAAAACAAATAGCTTAGTACGACAAGAGCCATCAATATTCGCATTTACATATGTTGCGTTTTTACTAATATTGTAATCATACATAATATTAGGAATTTGATATGCACTAAATACCGTTAATACCAGCATGGCAATAACTAAAAATAAGGTACGAAATATCCCACCATCCCCTCTTAATGGGACTAATTTTAAAGGTCTTGAGGGAAATGCGTCTAAAACTTTATCTGAAAGTTTAATACTATTTTGCACAATAAAGAGATCCGTAAAATAAGAATTTTTTGCAGTATAACAATTAAAAATAATATCAATAATAAGATTTATTCTTAGTTTTACTTTATCTACAAATACATTTACTACAGAAAAAAATAAGCCTGAATGCAGAAGATAACTTTGCAAACAGGCTTATTAATTTCGTTAAACTAAATTTAAATATTTATTATACGTTTTCACGTAAATATTTAGCAGCTTCAACCATATTCGCTAATGCCGCGCGAGTTTCAGGCCATCCACGCGTTTTTAGACCGCAGTCTGGATTAACCCAAAGACGTTCTGCTGGAATACGTGATTGTGCTTTTCTTAATAAACCAACAATCCATTCCACATTAGGTACGTTTGGCGAGTGAATATCGTAAACACCTGGTCCAATTTCATTTGGATATTCAAAGTCTTCAAACGCCTCAAGTAATTCCATATCTGAACGTGAAGTTTCAATTGTAATAACATCAGCATCCAGTGCAGCAATTGAATCCATGATGTCATTAAACTCGCAATAACACATATGGGTATGAATTTGTGTCTCATCATCCGCAATTGCAGCACTTAATTTAAAGGCATCAACTGCCCAATCGAGATATGCTTTCCACTCATCACGACGTAATGGTAATCCTTCACGCAGTGCAGGTTCATCAATTTGAATAATGCCAATACCTGCTTTTTGTAAATCATCAACTTCATCACGTAGCGCTAAGGCAATTTGTTTTGCAATAGTTTCACGAGTGACATCTTCTCTTGGGAATGACCAGCAGAGTATTGTCACAGGTCCTGTTAACATTCCTTTTACTGGTTTTTCAGTTAATGTTTGCGCATAAGTAGCCCAATCTACTGTAATTGCTTCTGGGCGACTGATATCACCAATAATAACTGGTGGTTTAACACAACGTGAACCATAGCTTTGTACCCAGCCATTTTGAGTGAAAACATAACCATCAAAATGTTCACCAAAGTATTCCACCATATCATTTCGCTCTGCTTCACCATGAACTAATACATCTAATCCTAGAAGCTCTTGCTCTTTAATAGCTTGCTTAATATGTTCGCTAATATTTTTGCGATAAGCGGCTGTATCGATACGTCCTTTCTTGAAATCTAAACGAACAGTACGAATTTCAGTTGTTTGTGGAAATGAACCGATAGTCGTTGTTGGCCATAATGGCAAATTAAAACGTTCACGCTGTACTTTAGCTCGAGCAGTGTAAGGTGAATTTCTTTCACTATCTTGTTCGCTAATTGCTTTTAAGCGTGCAGCAACTTGAGGATTATTCACTCGAGATGAATGCTTACGTTGACGAATAGGTGCACTATACTGTGCTAATTCCTCATCATATTCACCTTCTGATGCATTTAGTGCTTTTGCTAATAATGCAACTTCACCGCATTTTTGAATAGCAAAAGCAAACCAGCTTTTCACTTCATCATCAAGCTTAGTTTCTGAATTTAAATCAATTGGACTATGCAGTAATGAGCATGACGTACCAATCCAAAGTGGGCGTTTACCTTTTAAACCAACAACTTGTTGATAACGTTCAGCTAAATCTGCTTTCCAAACATTTCGACCATTAATGGCACCTAATGATAATACCCAATTTTCAGGTAGCGATTCGTGTAAATGTTGCAAGTTATCTTTACCTGCTGAAATATCTACGTGTAAGCCATCAATAGGTAGTTTTTTAATAATATCAAGATGATGGGAGATACCATCAAAATACGTTGTCAGTAATAGCTTCACTTGACCTGCTAGCGCTTGATAAGCCTCTTGATACGCATTTTGCCATTGCGTTGGTAAATCAAGAACCAATGCAGGCTCATCAATTTGTACCCACTCAATACCTTTTTCTTTTAAGGCCGCGAGTACTTGCTGATAAACAGGAAGGATCTCTTTTAAGAGTGAAAGTCTGTCAAATTCAGGTCCTTTTACTTTACCTAGCCAAAGATAGGTAATTGGGCCAAGTAAAACAGGTTTGACGTTATGGCCTAAAGCCAGTGCTTCATCAACTTCATCTAGCAGCTCTTTCCACGCAAATGTAAATGACTGACCTTGCTGAAATTCAGGCACGATATAGTGATAGTTAGTATTAAACCATTTTGTCATTTCAGAAGCAGCAGCAGGCTCACCCGTTGGTGCACGACCACGAGCGACTCTAAATAAAGTATCAAGATCAAGCGTGCCATCTTCATTACGATGACGAGGTGGCACATTGCCAAGAAGTAGGCTTGTTCCTAATACTTGGTCATACCAAGCAAAATCACCAACAGGTAATAATTCAACACCTGCTTGAGATTGTTGTTGCCAATGACGAGCACGTAATTCTTTACCTACAGCAATAAGTTCTTCTTGTGAAATTTTGCCTGCCCAATAACTTTCTTGTGCTTTTTTTAACTCTCTATCTAAGCCGATACGAGGGAATCCAAGTGTGTGGTTGCGTATTGTCATAATTAAAATCCTGTTTTTAGCCGTCTAGATGTTTACACATCCATAATCTACAGGTAGTGTATAAATCACAAGCGCAAATTTTTCATTAACAACGTGAAGGTTTCTCATGATAGAAATTAAACATCTAAAAACGATACTTGCACTTAAGCAATCAGGATCTTTAGCAAATGCGGCAAATCAACTTCATCAAACTCAATCGGCTCTTTCACATCAATTTAGTGATTTAGAGCATAGATTGGGATATCGCCTTTTTGTGCGCAAAAGCCAACCTCTGCGCTTTACACCACAAGGTGAAGTGTTAGTCAGACTTGCTGAAGAAGTGCTTCCTATTATGCGTAAAGCGATAGAAGAATGTAACGAACCTGGCAGTGCCAGTCTTAATATCGCTATTGAATGTCATAGCTGTATTCAATGGCTAACCCCTGCACTTCAGCGATATAGACAAACTTGGCCTGATGTTACTGTTGATTTTCACTCTGGTGTCACGTTTGATCCACAACCTGCACTACTGCAACGAGAATTAGATATCGTACTGACATCAGATATTCTTGATGATACCCGTTTAAACTATACACCTCTGTTTGACTATGAGGTGAAGCTGATTTTATCGCCTGATCATCCTCTCGCTAATCGTTTGCATATTCAACCCCAAGATCTTACTGCAGAGACGCTTTTCATTTACCCCGTTCAAAGAGAGCGTTTTGATGTTTGGCGTCATTTCCTACAACCTGCAGGAATTTCACCTCAATTTAAACATGTTGATAATACTTTGCTATTAATTCAAATGGTGGCAGCAGGAATGGGTATTGCCGCATTACCGCATTGGGCTGTTGATAATTTTGAAAAACAAGGATTAGTCGTAACAAAAACACTAGGAGAAGGATTGTGGAGCCGATTATATGCTGCAAACCGCACAGGAGAGCAACATCAACCGGCTATCAGAGAATTTATTCGTTTATCAGGTCAACACGCAATTAACCATCTTCCTTTTGTGAAACAGGTCGGCGGATCCAGCGACGATGTATCCAAAGCGATCCAACAATCAGGCTTGCGCCAATGATAAAACTAGGCCAATCAGGATGCTGTTGCCAAATAGTAAAGTTCACTAATAGTCCTGCTGGAACCATCATGTTATTCATAATGGCTAGGGTTCCAGCATCAACTTGTGTGGCACCATAGTTCCACATAAAATAGCCTATACCTGAGGCACCAATACCTAGCCATAGCAGAACTCCCCACTGCCATGTGGTGGTTGGCACTTTTTGTACATCACCAAAGCAAAGCCACCCTAAAATCGCAACAACGCAAGCTCCAAGATAGAACCAAGAAAATGCATGATGTTGGGGTAAAGGGTGTACTTCCATTAATCGTTTATAGCCTACTTGACCAATAGCAAAGAAAATATTGGCGAGTTGCACCAATAATAACCCATACCAAAAGTCATCACTAAGATGGTCATAGCGAATAATCGCAGCTCCCAATACCGCTAATAATGAGCTAAAAACATAGCCCCAACGTAAACGCTGACGCTCTAATAAATCATAAATTAGCGTGACATAAAGCGGTGTTAACACTGTGAATAATAAAAATTCAGCTACAGTTAAATAGTTATAAGCGTGAAAAACAAATAGGTACATAATACCTAATTGACAGGCCCCTACGCCCATATACAATAAAATAACTTTAGGCTTGATTCCTTTCCAACGTAAAAACGGTAAAAAAACAAGGGCAGCTAAAGACACTCGAATCAAAACAGAAAGCCAACTATCAACCTGACCGGCGAGATATTCGCCAATCAAGCTGAAAGAGGCAGCCCACAGCAGTGTTGTTATAACAAGCAACCACATAATTAATTATCTTTCTCTACAAGTAAGGCTTCCATTAAATCCAGCTCATGAAGTAATAATTGCAAGGTTTCATTACTGATTTTTCGAGTTGCACGTAAATGGTAAAGCTCACCTCGTTCTGCACGTAATGCCGTTAAGCGAAAACGTCTTTCGAGATCTTCTTCTAACATATTGTGAATCATCTCGTCTTGTGTTGCTGTTCGGCGTCTTAAATAGCCAGCAACTCGAGAAGCAACCTCATTAATTTCTTCTGCATCTAATTGTTCTTCTGTGCTTCCTGCTAAGCGTTCTTCCATTTTACCTAAGCTAACAATCGCCACTTCAGCCATTGCTTTTCTAGCAAAACGAACCTCATTACCATCAGCTTCTTTATCTGTTGCTTGTACACCTTTTAATAAGAAAGGTAACGAGATAATCCCAATTAGGATAGATAATAAAATCACACCCGCTGCAATAAAAATAATTTGATAACGACCAGGGAACGTACTGCCATCGGTTAAGAAAAGAGGAATAGAAAGCGCACCAGCAAGCGTTATGGCACCACGAACGCCAGCAAATGATGATAACCATAGTTCACGCGTTGTATAGGTTGCGAAATCTAGTGGATGTTTTTTCATTAAAAGGCGGCTCATTTTTTTCATCAGCCATAACCAACTAAAACGTAATAACAATAATGCAAAATAGATAACGAAAACGGCCGCAAATAGCATCCATACTTCAACGTCAGGGTCAAGATCAGCTTGAATAACAGAACTCGTCCAAATGACAGGTAATTGTAGGCCTAACATAATAAAAACAAGACCATTGAACACGAATTCTAACATTGACCAAACACTATCAGCACGTAAGCGCATAGCTAAAGGTGCATTGCGGATAACACCTGATTTGCTAATCGTCATACCAGCCGCAACAGCAGCTAATATGCCAGAAAAGCCTATATGCTCAGCAATGAGATAAGAAGCAAAGGGGAGTAACAACATAAAGACGATTTGTGTAGCCGGATCGTCGCCACTCCAACGGCTCATTAGTCGCAGTGATTTACTATAAATAAGCGTTACACCAATCCCTGCAAGTAAGCCCCCTACTGCCACTTTAAAGAACTCAAGAGTTGCACCACCAACGGTAAAGACCATTGTCCCCATAGCAACAGCAACGGCGAATTTTAAGGCAACCAGACCTGAAGCATCATTCATTAATGCTTCACCTTCAAGAATACCCATGATCCTTTTAGGTATCCGCCCTTTTCCTACAATAGAAGAAAGCGCAACGGCATCTGTTGGTGATAATACGGCGGCTAATGCAAAGGCTGAAATCAATGGAATACTCGGCATTATCCAGTAAATTAAATAGCCAATACCGACAACAGTAACCATGACTAAGACAAGTACCAGAATAAAAATCTCTCGCCCATTTTGAATAAATTCACGGGTTGGCGTTTTCCATCCATCAGCAAATAATAAAGGCGGAATGAGCAAAACGAGGAATAGCTCAGGATCAAACGTGACATGTAAACCAAATTGAGGCCATGCCAATAAAGCCCCTATCACAATTTGTATTAATGGTAACGGAACACGGAAAGGAATAACTTTTGTCACAACTCCCGAAACAGACACCACCAAAATTAAAATTAAAATCGTAAAGAAAATTTCCATGTTACCTTACACGCCTATTCAATCCTGCAAAAACTCAACGCCTTTCTGTTTAATAAAAAAAGACCCACTAAAAATAAAGCAAAATCGATACGACTCTGACTTTTCTTCATTTTTACTATTTATATTTTAATCAGAACTACTTAAATCAATGAGCGGCTTTTGAAAATTAAGATTAATCGCACACTGATGAATATATGTCGCTTTAAAAAGTGCTTATCAACATTAACGGCATAAATAATCAAAAGAATACAATTTTCTTTCTATTTTTATTTCCATATCATTGTTTATAAAAATATGAATTATTAAACATATTGATACTCAGTTAGAAATAAAAAATATCGCTCTCACTTTTTATAACTCATTCTTTATTCAATAGTTCTAAGACGAGACATCATCACAACATCACAATATTTACCGTCTCTGAATGCCGCTTTTCGACGAACACCTTCTACTTCAAACCCTAAGCTTTCATAGAGATGTATTCCGCGCTCATTATCAGCATAGACTTCAAGCTCTATACGTGTGGCTGCTAACCATTGGAAAGCATAATCTATTGCGACATTTATCAAAGCTCTGCCAACGCCTTTTCCTGAATATTCAGCACCAACGCCAACACCAAAACTCACGATATGACGTCGACGAGGATGATTGTCAATTATCAGACATAAATGACCTGCAATTTGATCATCAAGAGTAGCAGTAAAATGGGGAATATTTTGCTCTGCAAATTCAGTTAGCCTTTTTTTCCATAGCGTGACTGAGGGGTAAGGAAATTGGCATGTACAGATGTATAAGTCTGGATGGGTATATAACCGTTGAATTGCAGGTGCATCTTCGGGTTCGCCATGGCGTATTTTTATTTCTTGCATATCTTCTACCAAAGAATTAATCACTAGTCTTAATTTCGACAATAGCGAATAAAATTAGATAAATAAATAGCAAAAAGGCGGAATAAGAATATATTCCGCCTTTTGTGTTTAAATTGGATTATTCAAATCAAATAGCCCAGTGTCCGGCATAAAATGCCACCAACGCGACAGTGATAAGCACAGTTCCTATATTGAGTTTACGCCATTCTCCTGCAAAGATGCGCCCAATGACTAAACAACCAAATCCCAACATAATTCCTGTAACAATATTGCATGTTAGTACAATAAAGACAGCACATACCATACCTGACATAGCATCAACAAAATCACTAAAGTCTAATTTAGTCACATTTCCTAGCATTAATAAGCCAACATACATTAATGCAGGAGCTGTTGCATAAGCAGGAACTAAATAAGACAAAGGTGATAAAAAAAGAATAAGTAAGAATAAAATTCCCACAACAGTCGCTGTTAATCCTGTTTTACCACCAGCAGCTGTACCTGCTGCAGATTCGACATAAACAGCTGCAGGTGCTGCACCAATTACACCTGCAAAAATACTGCTCACAGAATCTGAGGTTAATGCTTTACCACCGTTAATAATCTGACCACGTTTATCAAGTAAATTTGCTTGCCCTGCCACAGCACGAATTGTCCCTGTAGCATCAAAAATAGCTGTCATAACTAGCGCTAATACACTAGGTAATACAATGGGTTGTAAAGCGCCTTTGATATCCATGGCCATAAATAACGCAAGCCCATCTTCACCTAACTCAGGCATTTTAAAGAAGCCCTGATATTTCACATTAGGATCAAAAATAAGCCCTATAATAGAAATAGCGATAATAACCAACAGTACGCCACCCGGCACTTTACGTTTTTCTAAGCCAAAAATAGCAGCTAATCCGCCTAAAGACATCAAGACAGAAAATGAGGTGAATTCTCCCATTGCAACTGGCAAACCAGCAACTGGATTTTTAATCACTAAGCCAACACTATTAGCCGCAATAAGAAGTAAAAACAGCCCAATACCAATACCAGCACCATGTGCAATACCTATTGGTATATTTTTTAATATCCAAGTACGAATGCCTGTTAACGAAAAAAACGTAAATAAACATCCCATCAAAAATACAGCACCTAGTGCGACAGGGACTGAAATATTTTGTCCTAATACTAGACTAAATGCGGTAAATGCAGTTAATGAAATTGCGCAACCAATCGCCATGGGAAGGTTTGCCCATAATCCCATTAATAAAGAGCCAAAACCCGCAACGAGACAGGTTGCAATAAAAACAGCTGTATGTGGAAAACCCGCTTGTCCTAACATGCTAGGAACAACGATGACTGAATAGACCATAGCAAGAAATGTCGTTAAACCTGCGATCATTTCTTTGCGAACTGTTGTTCCTCGTGCTGTCAGTCTAAAATAGCCATCAAGCTTACCTGTTGTTGTCGATTGATTAGCAGACATTACATTCCTCAAACATAAAAAACGATTCACTTCCACCAAACGAAAACGATTACGTATAAATTAAACTACACCTTAATGAGAAAACTTCATAAAGGGAACTAAAAAGCAAACGATTGTTTTTATGTGTGGATCAAGTGAGAAAATTTGACGCAAACGATTATCTTGCGATTTATAGGTAAGAATCAAGAGAAAAAATGTTTTTTAGTAAATAAAATGACAAAAAAGAAATGCTGAAATTCTTCGAAAGAAAGAGAGGAAAGTAGATAGCCACTTTCCTCATAACAATATTTTTTATATTTATCTGATGTTGAGTTATTTTCTTAAGAGAAAATACACATAATTCTATGTTTATATTAGTGTTATTTTTATAGGAATAAAACATACACATCATTTAGCTTTATATTAATAAATAAATATTAATAACTAATCATGTTTATTATTCCACATAACATCTTTCATTTTTCCCTAGCTTGGCGTTTAAATACAGAATTCAATATAATTGTTTGAAAAACATTCAACCTAATAATATAAAGTTAGTAGATCTCTGCGTCTTTTAGCAACTTATTTCTCATTCAACATTAATGTTTCTAGATTATTCTTAAGTTAACAGCAATTAAGTGCATTTACCTATTTCAGATATAACTAATTGATTAATAATCATAAAATATAAATAAAAAATTAACTCAAATAGTGAGTATAAAGAGAACCGAAACAAATGATTAAATACATTAATCTCTCTATCGTTTTATTACATATTGAGTTTCTTATTACGATATTTTTAAATTCGATAGAGAGATAAGAAGACGAAATAAATTATAAGGAGTGGCTATCTTGTGTTTGTATCCCGGCATTAAATCGGTTCATTGTGGAAACTAAAAATAACCCTACCATTATTACAAGTAAAAAAGGTAATAAAGATGGTGATACTTCAGATAATACACCTGAAAGTAATGGGCCTGAAAGATTACCTATTCCCCATAACATCGCAGCAGACGCATTCGCGACCATCAAATTATTACCAGAAAAATATTGACCTATTTGTACTAATGCAATGGTATAAATAGCGCCCGCTGTTGCACCTAAGATTAATAATAAAGGCCATATTAAAAGAGTATGAGGCATGGTTATAGGTAATAACAAGCTGGCAAATAATGTCACAACGCCACAAATTCGATATAAACGTGTTCTATTCATATTGTCAGCAAGCCAACCAAACGGTATTTGCATAATGGCATCACCTGCCAAAATAGCGCTTATCATCATTGCAGCAATTGCTTCTGTATGCCCTACATTTAAGCCATAAATTGGAAACATCGATAATACAGTTCCATCAAAAAAAGCAAAAAAGAGAATACCACCACAAATTGCAGGCGCCACTTTTATAAAATATATAATCGAAAAACTAGGCTCTTTCGTATTTTTAGGTAATTTATCGCCTTTTTTCTGATCCATCATTAAAAAGAGAATGACAGAAATAAGATGAATAAAAATACTCAATAAAATAGGTGTTTTATCAGAAATCCCGTAAATCGCAATAATGGAAGGGCCTACCAACTGGCTTATCGTAAACACAGTAGTGTAAACGGCTAAAATTCGGCCTCGTTTATTATCTGGTGATAATTCATTTATCCAAGTTTCACCTAAACAAATCATGACACCGCTCGCGATTCCCGTTAATAAGCGTAAAGGGAAAAGAAGCTCAAGAGATAATGACCCCATTAAAGGAATTAAACTCAAAGCCGAAATAATAGTAGCAAATAACATCGCAAGACGTTTACCTACCCACTGCACAATATGGCGAGCAAATGGAGAAACAATTAACATTCCCATTGCAGGCGCGGCAGAAATTAATCCAATAATAGTCCCATTAATTCCAGCTACATTTAAACGTAATGCAACAATTGGAATAGTCAATCCAATAACTATACCGATAACGCCAATGCTAAGTGTAATCGTAGTAATAGAAAAAACTTCAGATTGGCGGTAATTTTGATATGACATAACATTTTGTTTCTACAAGGATGCAGAAATCTCTTTAAAAGAATAGTAAATAAAAAAGTAAAATGCATTATAGAAGATATAGATAAGATAAACAGGCTTTAAACAGCAAGACTTAGAAATAAAGATAATCTTTTATGTAAAGAAAATCTTTATCTCATCATGTGTTTTTTTAAGAAAAATATCGATAAATCAGTAAAGAACCTGATATAAGAACGATCGTATAGATAACATTCATAAAGCGCGCTTTAGACATACGTAATGTTAAATTTCGCCCAATCCAAACACCCGCAAACATAGCAGGCAAGAAAACAATAGCAAGTTGAAGAATATCTAGTTGCCAGTAAATTCCAACAAATAAAAAAATGATAACTCGAATTAGTGTACTAAAACCGATTAATGTGGTTTGAGTTACTCGAAAACTATTTTTATCTTCAATTCTTCCTGATAAATAAATAGCATACAAAAAACCACCACTACCAAATAGTGCACTAAATACACCACCAATCAACCCAAAAGGATAAACAAGATATTGAGAGAAATGACTAGATTTCTTTTGCCAAAATAGAGCATATAAGGCGTAAAAAACTGCAAATAATCCTAATAGTAGAGAAAGAATATCAGGGCGCGTCGTCAATAAAACAAATGCCCCAACAAGGCTACCAGTGATAATTAACGGAATAAGGTAACGAATTTCTTTAAACTCTGCTTTTTTACCATCTCTAATCATATTGACAATAGCGGCGCTTAAATCAATTAACGCTAGCAATGGTACAACCATAGGTAAAGGTAGATAAATTGCTAATACTGGGCCTGCTATTAATGCTGAGCCAAATCCTGCCATGCCAAAAATGATATAAGCAAAAAAAAGAGTCAGCAGACAAATAATTAACTCAGTCCAAGAGAGTAATTCAACCATAGCTATTCCTAAATAATTACTATTCGCAACAATGATATTAACCTAACTGTTAAAAATCACACATAAACGAATAGCACATTTATGAAATATGATAGAAATGGCATCTCATTTTTCCGCATATCGCTGTTTAATGCTATTATCTAACGAGAATAACACTTTTAAACTAACGATATCTTGAATTGCAATGAACCCACAATCACCTAAAAAAACAAATGAATACCTTGGTAATAAAGTAAAACAGTTACGTCAATCTCGTAATCTGTCACTTAATGAGTTATCAAGAAAATCCGGTATTTCTAAAGCCGCATTATCAAAATTAGAATCTGGCGACTCTAATCCTAGAATTGATACTTTAGAAGCTATCGCGATTGCACTTGGCTTTCCTTTAGGTGATTTATTTAGTTTTACACGAGAAGAATATCCCCGTTTAGAACGACATAAGCCTATTGTGGGTGATTATGCTCAAGAATTTAAATTTCGTATTGGTATTGGCAATATTACTGAAATATGGCATATCGAAATGAAACATGGTGCTATTATTAACAGCCCCGCTCACGTCGATGGTACTCAAGAACATATTATGGTTTATTCAGGCAAGTTGATGATGCGATTTGAAAATGAAGAGACGGTATTATTAGAAACGGGTGACTTTTATGCATTCCACGGTAACGTTCCCCACTCTTATATTTGTGTTGAAGGGCATTTACGTGCTAGCGTAATTATGTCTAGCCCTAATCAGCAACACTATCATCGTCGTCCTTAAGACCTATCTACTACATAAATTCGTAGTATCGCATTGTCATTTTTATTGCTAAATATCCTATGATTGCAATGCGATTACCTATCTCTTGAAATATGATTTTTATCTTAATTTAAACTCTTTTTCTTTATATTAATTCCTTTATATTAATTCCTTTATATTAATTCCTTCATATTAATTCCTTCATTCTGAAAATTTTATCAATATTCTTTTCTTTTCCATTTTACAATATTTTTACACTATGCTTTTAGTATTAATTTTTATTGGTGATATAAAAAAGGAAGTAGCAAATGGGAGCTGATCATAATCACGGCGATATTAAATCATTACCTGCATCTCGTTTACTCATTGCATTAACATTAACAGGCTCTTTCATGTTAGTGGAATTTATTGGTGGCTATTTAACGGGGAGTTTAGCTTTAATTTCCGATGCGATGCATATGATGACAGATGCTTTCGCACTTTTATTGGCGTTGATTGCTATTCATGCAGGAAGAAAAGCCGCTGACTTATTTAGAACCTATGGATATGCTCGATTTGAAATTTTAGCGGCTACTATGAATGCTTTTATTTTACTCGCAGTGGCTTTTTATATTTTATATGAAGCTTATCGACGTCTTTCTATCCCTGCTGAAATTCAATCTATAGGGATGTTATCCATTGCAGTAATTGGTCTTATCGTTAATCTTATTTCAATGAGAGTGCTCAAAAGTACTAAAGACGATAGCCTCAATGTTAAAGGAGCTTATCTAGAAGTATGGGCTGATATGATAGGTTCTATTGGCGTGATTGTTGGCGCATTTATTATTTGGTTAACGGGGTGGCAACTTGTTGACTCTATTATTGCAGTCTTAATTGGTTTTATGGTTTTTCCTCGTACATGGATATTGCTTAAAGAATGTCTGAATATTCTACTTGAGGGTGTACCTCGTGGCATTGATTTAACGAATGTTCATAATACCATTACCAATACGCCAGACGTTATTAGCGTTCATGACTTACATTTATGGGCTTTAACTCAAAGTAAATTAATTTTAAGTGGCCATATTGTTTATGATACACAAGTTGATAGCGAGGCATTAAGAATAAAAATAGAGCAATTATTACGCGAGAAATTCCATATTAGTCATATCACATTGCAAATGGAAAGCGAAGATAGAGAACATCTTGAAGACAACCATCATTAATTTTCCGCTCATATTCTGGCTCATCTTACTTAATCGTGAGCCAGAATAATCGGTAATAAATAAATTAATTTAAGTAACTTTCCATTTGTTCAAAAACACGTAAATCATCGCTAAATCTTACTTCTTTTACATCTTCTAATTTTTCAACCTGACTCACCATTTGTAATAGGCGCTCATCTTTTTGTACTAATAGCCAAATACGGCTTTTATCGCTATTTTTCATTGGTAGACAAAGAATGCCATCAACGTTAAAAGCGCGACGAGCAAAAAGACCACAAATATGTGTCATGACACCAGGATGATTGCGAACAATTAATTCCAGCGCGATAGGTTGTGATTGTAGTGACATAGATTAAGCTCCTATCATGTCGATATTAGCCGCACCCGGCGGGACCATTGGAAATACTTTTTCGTGAGTATCAATCATTACGTGAATTAAGCAAGGTCCTGGTTTTGTAATGGCCTCTTGTAATGCAACTTGAGGATCTGTTGCTTTATTTAAATCACAAGTATCTAATCCAAACCCTTTCGCAATTGTAATAAAATCTGTTTGATAGGGATAAGCAGCAGCATAAATGCGCTCTTCAAAAAAGAGTGTTTGCTGTTGATGCACCAACCCTAATGCCTGATTATTAATCAAAATAATCTTAATATCTAATTGATGCTCAGCTGCCGTAGCTAACTC
Source organism: Proteus myxofaciens ATCC 19692 (assembly GCF_001654855.1). Lineage (GTDB taxonomy): Bacteria > Pseudomonadota > Gammaproteobacteria > Enterobacterales > Enterobacteriaceae > Proteus > Proteus myxofaciens. The sequence continues at coordinate 37,247 of NZ_LXEN01000097.1, read as the reverse complement.
TTGAATATTCATCATAATGCTACCATCACCAGAAAAGCAGAGAATTTTTTTATTAGGCTCTGCTAATGCCGCACCAATCGCAGCAGGTAAACCAAACCCCATAGTGCCTAAACCACCTGATGTTAACCACTGACGAGGACGATTCAGCGGGTATGCTTGTGCTACCCACATTTGATGCTGACCAACATCCGTGGTAATTATGGCGCTATCATCAACACATTGAGAAGCCGCCAGCACAATTCCATATCCGCTAAGAATATTTTCAGAGTTTTTCATTTCCAAAGGAAATTCTTGCTTTAGCGTATTTACACGCGCTATCCATTCACTACGTTGTGCAATATCAATTAAAGGCAGTAATAAGGATAAAACAGATTTTGCATCAGCATGAATGGCAATATCAGGGCGCTTGATCTTGCTTATCTCTGCTTTATCAATATCAACATGAATAATTTTTGCATTAGGACAAAATTTTTCTGCTTTACCTATAGCTCTATCATCAAATCGCGCACCAATAACGATTAATAAGTCAGCTTCTTCTAAAATAAAATTGGTGCTGCGAGCAGCATGCATCCCCAACATCCCTAAATATAATGGATGAGAAGGTGGCATTAATCCTAATCCCATTAATGTCATTGTGGTAGGCAGTTGGTTTTTCTCTGCTAACTCAATAGCGTCACTACATGCATTTGAGCTGATAATACCGCCACCTAAATACAAAACAGGATTTTTAGCTCGATTGATCATTTGCGCTGCTTGAATAACCAAATCGGTATTAAATGCAGGTGTAGGGTCGCACTTAGGAATAGACGGTAATTGCGCTAAAGTTATTGTCGCTTGTTGAATATCTTTAGGTACATCAACCCATACAGGTCCCGGTCTACCAGACATTGCAATACGAAAGGCATCACAAATTACATCAGGTAAATCGGCAATATTACGTACTAAAAAGTTATGTTTAGTAATTGGAATAGACATACCATACGTATCAACTTCCTGAAAAGCATCAGTACCAATCATCGCTGAAGAAACTTGGCCTGTAATACAAACCAGTGGAATAGAATCTAATTTAGCATCAGCAATAGCAGTGACTAAATTTGTTGCACCAGGGCCACTTGATGCGATACATACTGCGGGTTTTCCATTCGCTCTTGCAATACCTTGAGCAATAAAGCCAGCACCTTGCTCATGGCGAGTAAGAATATGGCGAATTGATTTACTTTGGCTTAATGCGTCATAAAGAGGAAGAGCAGCACCACCGGGTATTCCAGCAACAGTGGTAATACCTTGTCGTTCTAATAAATAAACGATTAATTGTGCCCCTGTAAAGGTTCTTCCTATGGCATTCTCTTGTGATGCACCCATTATTCTATGTCCTTCATTTTAGGCCGGACTCTATGGGCAGGTCGCAATAAAAAACCCCGCCCGGTTTGTGCGCCGGCGGGGTTGCGAAACTGTGTTGATTCGGACCCGTTACGGCGTTTTGCCGACGACCACCACCACACGTACGACAGCGACAGACGCGGCAAGCGCTGTTAGTCGTAGAGTTTGTAGTAGAGTAGTCATTAACATGGGTTACCTATCAATTTATTATGTGATTATTTAATGTTGTGTTTGCTAGTTCTCTATCTTTAAAAAACCATAAGTTCCATCATTTAACAACCTTTTTTTATATTTATTTTTTATTGGCGTTAAAAACGAGATCTTGATCACTTTTGTTCAAAAGAAAAAATTTTTCTTAAATCAGCATAAAAAACTGGCATGTATCAATTTTACGAGATAAATAAGCAATTAAGTTAAGGTATTAAATTGGCTAACATACGCTTAAAATAGTCTAATTAACATCATCACTGCACTGCAAATAATTAAGAGTAATGTTGCATATTGAAAAACACGATCAGGCATTCTGACTAATAACCATTTAGATAAAGGAATCGAAATTAAAGATCCTAAAAATAATAAAAGTGCTAAATGAATATCTGTATGGCCATCTTGCATATAGGCTAATGCAGAAGAACCTGACAATAAAGTTGTGGTAAAAATAGAAGTGCCAATAGCCTGTTTAATAGAGAGGTTGGCATAGCGAAGCAATAAAGGTAAAACAACGACACCACCACCGACGCCGGTTGCACCTAAAACAACACCTGCACCTATTGCAGGTAATAATAAGGCTTTAATATTTAAAGGGGCTAGCTCTGTTATTTTTGTCTCAACAGCAGGTAAAGAGAAAAACATTCGTTGTACAAAAAGATAAAGAGAAAAAATAATGGCACCCACGACCAAAGCATTAATTCCCCATTCAACTTGTTGTTGATATTCAGCAAGAGAACCTAAATAGTTAACAAGAAGACTTGCTAGAAAGGTACTTGGTAGCATTATTCCTAACACTATCATGGCTCTTTTGAAAGGAATATTACCAAGACGAAAATGCATATAAGAGGACGTCACTTTCATCAACATAGATAATAAATTAGCCGTTGCTACAGCCATTAACGCATTCATACCAAAAAAATACGTCAAAACAGGTAAAACAATAACACCACCACCGACGCCTGTTGTACTTATAATTAAACCAATGACTGCACCCACCGCTAATATGGTGATAAATAACATTATTGATTTCCTTGCATCACTGCTTCTCGGCCTTTTAATAAGGCATTTTCTGCTGATTCACTGACTTGTGTTAAATATTTAAAAAACAGCACATCAAAAGCTATCATTTGCAAGACTTGTGGCGTGATAACACCTAATTGAGAGTGTTGTTCATCATAAAAATACGGTAAGGTATAATCAGCTAATCGGGTTGCTTCATCTTGACCAAAGCGAGTTAATGCAACAGTCAAACACCCTTCATTTTTAGCTGATTTAAGCATGCGGTTAATATCTGTGGTATTACCTCTTGCCGTTACAGCAATTGCCATATCTTCAGAAGATAAGTTAGCAGAATAGGCAAGTTGAGCATGAAGATCTGGGCTAAATAATGTGTTTTTATTTACTCGAATTAATTTATGGAAAATATCACTTGCCACGACCGCTGATGCACCAATTCCAAATAATACAATACGCTTTGCAGACACCATATTCTTCGCCAATGCATCAATAACATCAGCATCTAATAATGCCAAAGAATCTTGAATAGCCGTGGTAAAAAGGTTACCCGTTTTTGAGATAATTTGCTTAGTGGTATCTGTTTTTTCTAAATTTCCATAAAGAATATTACCACTGGTTTTTTGTTGTTTTTCTTCTAAAAGATAATCGACTTTAAATTCAGGATAACCGCTATACCCCATTTGGCGAGAAAAGCGGATAACAGATGCACTGCTCACATTAGCTTTAGTGGCAAGTTCTGCAACATTCATGCTGACAATATTTTCACTATTTTCAAGCAGATAATTGGCTATACGTTGCTCTGTACCTTTTCCTTGTGTCAGCAAGTGCTTAAGCTTTTTTGTCAGTGTTGACATGCTGTTATCCTTTTATTTCTGTTTTTTATTTCTGGCTTATTTTTCTGGATCGGTAAACCCAATTAACATACTGGCGATAAAACCGACAACCCATGCACCTAATACGGCGATTAAAAACTTAATAATTTGGCCATCACCGACTAGAGGTATTAAAGATAATCCCGCTGTACCAAAAGGAATAATAATGCCGACTTGGAAGTAAGCCATTAATGCACCACCCGCTGCGCCACCAATACATCCTGCAATAAAAGGTTTACCTAACGGTAGTGATACACCAAATAATAACGGTTCACCGACACCGAAAATACCGACGGGTAATGCTCCCATTAATGTTTTCTTTAAACGTTCATTTTTGGTTCGTAAATAAACCCAAAAACAAGAGCCAACTTGTCCCATTCCGCCCATCGCTAAAATAGGGAACAAATAGTTTAATCCAAAAGTATTTAAAATTTCAGTATGAATAGGAATTAAACCTTGATGTAGTCCAGTTAATAATAAAAATAAGAAACTACCACCTAATGCTGCACCGGTGACAACAGCGCCACCACCATGATTTAATAATGATAAAGAAACACCTTGTGCTAATAATTGATTAAGATAATGGCCAATAGGTTGGAATATCATAATTGCCACAAGAGAAGACACTAAAATAGTGACAAATGGTGTCAATATCAGGTCTAAACTCTCTTTAACAATACTACGAAACCATAATTCTAATTTTGATGAGAATACAACAACCATTAATACCGCAAAAATACCACCGCTATTAGGCTGTAATTTTTCACCAAATAAGGTGATATCAGCAAGTCCAGGCATAGCTAATAATCCCGCCATCACTGCACCAATTGAGGTCGATGCGCCTAGCTCTTTCGCCGTATTAATCCCTATCATAATGGAAAGATAAGCAAATACTGTGCTACCTATAAGCTTAAATAATTTAAATAGCTCAGGAAATTGTTCAACTAATCCTGGTGCAACAAGACGAATAATATTAATTAGCCCCATTATCAAACCACAGCCAATTAATGCTGGAATCGTGGGTACAAAAATCGCAGCTAATGTATTTAGCATACGGCGAATTGAAAAACCTTTTTTCACTGGTGTTGACGCTGGTTTTTCTTCACTATTACCCGATGCTTGTTGCATGCGTTTATTCATAATGGAATAAACTTTTGCTGCTGTTCCCATACCCACGATGACTTGATGCTGTTCACCATTAAATACAACACCTTTAACGCCTTCAACTTGCTTTAAAGCCTCTGCATTAAATAGCGAGCCATCTTTTAAAATCAATCGAATGCGAGTCATACAATGTGTTAATGTTTCCACATTATCAAACCCACCAGCTTGTTTTTCTATTTCTACTGCTAACGTATCGAGGTGTTCTATTTTATTAGCCATAAATGTGCCTGCTAGCGTTTAGATGTATTTACTCATATTGCTATTTATATTTATTTCCTAATCTTTATCTTATTATTACTATTCATTCTATTAGTCGTTAAATAGAGCAAGTTGTTGTTGTAATGAATAATAAGGATATTGTTGTATAATCTGTTCTGTTTTTTCTACACTCAAATGTAATTCATACATTAATATCGCTTTTCTAGGATGATAGTTAACCATTTCTAAAAGTGTTTTCGCTTTCTCAATCGAGATTGCACATACTTCACTAACGATACCTTCTGCACGTCTTTTTAATTTCTCATTACTGGCAATAACATCAATCATTAAATTTTTATGCACTTTGCCAAGTTTAGTCATCACACTTGTGCTTAACATCCCTAAAATCATTTTTTGGGCTGTGCCACTTTTCATTCTTGTTGAACCTGTTAATACTTCAGGTCCAACATTAGGTGATATCGATAAATCTGCAATATCACTCATCATACCTTTACCGCGTGTAGTAATAGATACCGTTAACGCCTTTATTTCTTTACCATATTGTAAGGCAGCAACAGTAAAAGGCGTGCGACCACTAGCCGCGATACCAATAATGACATCCTGCTGAGTTACGTGACGACGCTCAAGTTCTTTAACAGCAGCATTTTCGCTATCTTCAATATTTTCAACCGCTTTTAACATCGCATCGTGACCACCCGCAATAATGGCTTGTACTAAGGAAGGTGAAACACCAAAAGTCGGTGGACACTCTGCACTATCCAATACCGCTAATCGCCCACTGGTTCCAGCACCAACATAAAAAATGCGACCGCCTTTTTGAAGACGTTTAGTCACTGCATCGACAACAATGGCAATAGCTGGGAGCTCTTTTTCTACCGCATTAGCAACCGTTTTATCAGTATTATTAATTAACGTAACTAGCTCTAAGGGTGTTAGCTCTGAAAATTGTACTGTTTCGTGGTTACTTTCATTTTTAAGGCATTGGTTCAATGCATCTTCATTCATCATAACGACCTTAATGAAAACAAATTTCATATATAGATACACTCTATGAAATTTTATTTCAATCATGTTCATCGTTATTCTGTGAATGTAATCACACAATATTAAAAGTAAGATTATTTGTGAGATAGATAATAGATAAAAACGATGACGGGATAGATTAATCCCCATTGTTCATTGAGGGGATTAATACCACGATTTAGTGACGTCATTATGCTTTATTTAAAAATAAACCAAATTCTTCAATACTAGGATAAGACGATTGTGTTCCTTTACCTGTCACGCTAAGTCCTGAAAATATAACGGCTTTATTTAATGCCTCTTCAATTTTTCCAGTATGAACGTAATAATGAGAGAAACAGCCAATAAAGGCATCACCTGCACCACTCGTATCTATAGCATCAACATCAATAGCTGGAATATATTTTTCCATATTACTATTTATCCACAATGCACCTTTCTCACCTAATGTCACAATAATATTTTTAAAGCCTTTTGCTAATAAAGAACGTGCAGCAACACGGATTTCATCCATTGTGGTGATTGGCATATTAGTGAGTATTTCAAGCTCTGTTTCATTAGGCACAAAAAAATCACAACGCGATGCAATATTAAGATCAAGCGCTTTTGATGCCGGCGCAGGATTAAATAACACCGGAATATGATGCTTATTACCAAACTCAATAGCGTGATAGACCGTTTCAAGGGGGATTTCTAGTTGTAGCACTATTATTTTGCACTTTTTCAAACTTTCAGCAGCTCTATCAATATCTTCTGGTGAAAGATGTTGATTGGCGCCTTTTACAATCAAAATGCTGTTTGATGATTGAGAAGTCACAAAAATGGGTGCAACACCACTTGTTGTACCTGGTACTTTTTCCACATAACGTGTATTTATGCCATAAGACTCTAAGTTCATGATGGTGTTATCAGCAAAAATATCATCACCCACTTTTGTTATCATCATAACTTTAGAGTTTAATTTGGCTGCTGCTACTGCTTGATTAGCCCCTTTACCGCCACAGCCTATCTTAAAAGCAGGCGCTTCAAGCGTTTCACCTTCTTTTGGCATTCTTTCTATATAGGTTATCAAATCCACCATATTTGAACCGATCACTGCGATATCCATAGCGTTTTACTCTTAGATAAATGTTTAAATGTGAAAATCGTTACATTTTGATAGATGTATAACAATATCATGTTATTTAAATATCATTTGTGATTGTTATCTCGTTATAAGCTGACTAATATGTTGCGAAACTAACATACGTTAGCAATAACAATCATTTGAAGGAATAGACTATGCGCCCATTAGCTAATTATATCGATCACACCCTACTTGCAGCAGATACAACCGAGACACAAATTAAGACATTGTGTGCTGAAGCGGTAGAACATGGGTTTTTCTCTGTTTGTATTAACACTTCTTATATCCCTTTAGCAAGAACTTGTCTTAAAGGAAGCGATGTGAAAGTCTGTTGTGTTATCGATTTTCCATTTGGCGCTGGCTTAACAGCAACAAAAGCCTTTGAAGCAGCAGAAGCAATTCGCCAAGGTGCACAAGAAGTTGATATGGTTATTAATATTGGCATGTTAAAAAGTGGCCGTTTAGACTTCGTAAAACAAGATATTGAAGCAGTGAAAGCGGCTTGTGGTAATACCACATTAAAAGTTATCTTAGAAACTTGCTTATTAACAGACGAAGAAGTACGTTTGGTTTGTGAGATATGTCGTGAGATTCGTGTTGATTTTGTGAAAACATCAACAGGATACAGTACAATGGGTGCAACTGAACATCACGTTGCCTTAATGCGTCAAACTGTCGGTGATGACATTGGCGTTAAAGCATCAGGAGGTGTTCGTGATAAACAAACAGCATTAAAAATGATAGAAGCGGGTGCAACACGTATTGGTGCAAGCGCAAGTGTTGCCATTGCGACAGATACAAATGCCCCTGAATCAAACTATTAATTAGTTAGCATTATTTTTAAGTGATGCTATGAAATAACACAAGGATTTTCCGGTGATAGAGACCAAACAGCACGAACGTTTGCGCCGCCTCAGTGAATGTATTAAACGCTCGGGTCGCATCCATCTCAAAGACGCCGCGAGGATCCTTGAAGTTTCAGAAATGACCATTCGTCGTGATCTTAGCTCTGATAGCGATAATCCATTTCCTATGTCATTATTAGGTGGTTATATTGTTGCTCTTGCACAACCTCATTGCGGATTATCGACAACAAATATTATTACCCCTGATCAGACTCAAGAATTACACATTCCCAACCTTGCCGCTGGCATGATTTCTGATGGTGATGTTCTTTTTTTCGATAATGGTCAGTTTATTCCCGCATTAATAGAACTTATTCCTGATAATATTCACTTCACCGGAATTTGTTATTCTCATCGTGTATTTCTTGCATTAAGTCAGAAAAAAAATGCCACTACATTACTTTGTGGTGGTGAATATCGTCCTAAAAGTGATTCTTTTTATAACCCAACACAATCTTGTTATCTTGATGATATTAATCCTAAAAAAGCCTTTCTTTGTGCTGAAGGTATTCATCTCGATTTTGGTGTAACGTGTTATAATATCGATGATCTTTATATGAAGAAAAAGGCAATCGATAAATCTATCCGAAAAATTCTACTGACTAAATATCATTATTTTGATGAAACTGTTACAGCTAATATGGGAGAGCTATCTCAATTTGATGTTATTATTTCCGATAGAAAATTAAATAAAGAATATGAAGATTACTGCAAAATTCATTCAGTAAAATTTATTTATTAATTTATATTTTACCTTAAGCAATATTATCAATATACAATAATTTTATTTATTAAATATATTTTTTCATTATCATTTTAAATTATTATTTTCATTTCTAATTGCCAAAATAAAATAAAATGGCTACTATACAAGCAATTTAATATTTCATTTCTATTTTACATAACGCAAGGAGGTATCACATGACAACGATAAATATGAATACTCTTTGCGGACAATCTCAGAAGTAATTTCTCCCTTCTTTTCTGTCCGCCAATCAATTTATTTTTTATCCTTTACATATATGGATTGGTATATGGACAAATGTGTTCATTATTTATCTGAGCGAGTTTATTACCTCGCATCGGATAATACTTGGATTGAAAGCAAAGCAATCCAACAATTAGAAACAACAGCAACACTGCCTGATATGGCTTATGTCGCAGGCATGCCCGATCTTCATCCTGGACGTGGCTATCCTATTGGCGCTGCCTTTTTTTCAGTTAATCGCTTTTATCCTGCTTTAGTGGGTAATGATATTGGCTGTGGAATGACATTATTTCAAACAGAATTTAAAACCAACAAACTTAACTTAGATAAATTGGAAAAACAGTTAAGTGAAATAAGTGATATTGCACCATTAGAATGGTTAACTGAACATTTATCACCAGAGATGCAAAATCATCCTTTTGCACAATCTTTAGGATCTATTGGTGGTGGTAATCATTTCGCTGAATTCCAACAAATCGATCAAGTTATTAATGATGATCTTTTTATAAATAGTGGAATTGATAAAAAGCAATTATTACTATTAGTTCACAGTGGATCTCGTGGTTTAGGTCAATCTATTTTACGCAATCACACTGAACAATTTGGTCATCAAGGTTTAAGTGAAGGTAGTGATGAGGCAAAAATCTATTTACAGTCTCATAATGATGCTCTGCGTTATGCCAAACTCAATCGTCAATTAATTGGTGAAAGAATGATGGGCCAAATTCGGACTAAAGGTATTGTTATCTCAGATGTAAATCATAACCTTGTTGAAAGTTGTGTATTACATGGCCTAAAAGGTTGGTTACATCGTAAAGGCGCAACACCTGCTCATCATGATATTATTGTTATTCCCGGTTCTCGAGGTGACTATAGTTATATTGTTAAACCCCTTGTTTCTGATCTCAGTTTACACTCACTACCCCATGGCGCAGGCCGAAAATGGATGCGTACAGAGTGTAAAGGTCGCTTATCACATAAATTTACACCTATTCAACTTTCACGCACTGCATTAGGTAGTCGCGTTATTTGTGCGAATAAACAATTAATTTATGAAGAAGCACCTCAATCTTATAAATCGATTGAAACCGTTATTGAGAGCATGACTCATTTAGGGTTGATAGAGGTTATTGCCCGTTTAAAGCCCATTATGACTTACAAAACTAGTGGGGATAACGTCTAATGTTATTACAATTTTCCTCAGCCCAAGGCCCTGAAGAGTGTTGTATAGCTGTAGAAAAAACACTCAATTACTTTCTGACATCAATAGAAAAAAAAGACACTAAGGTGACAGTACTTGAAAAAATACCTTCTCGTCATGGCTTAAAATCAGCATTAATTTCCATTGAAGGTAATAATGCCCATTTAATTGCACAACAATGGGCTGGTTCTGTGCAATGGCAATGCTTAAGCCATTTAAGACCTCGACATAAAAGAAAAAACTGGTTTATCGGTGTTTCATGCTTTGAACAACCCGATGATATCAGTGATTCTGAAATTGTTTTTGAAACTATGCGCTCTAATGGTCCTGGTGGACAGCATGTTAATAAAACAGAATCCGCAGTAAGAGCAACGCATATCGCCACGGGTATTAGCGTCAAAGTGCAATCAGAACGAAGCCAACATGCTAATAAAAAACTAGCTAAACAACTTATTGCTTGGCATTTAGATAATTATTTACTGAAACAAACTGCGTTATTAAATAGCCAACGCCATATTGCACATCATCGAGTAATAAGAGGTAATGCGACACACTGTTTTTGCGGGAATGATTTCATTCCCATATTAAAATAAGTAACAAAAAATTAACTTTAAGTTAATAAGACATCTCCAACATTGTTATCAATCTTGGGGATGTTCTTTTGTTTTAGCCAACCTTAATAAAACATAATTGTCTTTTAATACTTTCTCTTTAAACGTTTTTTCATTTTGTTGTAAAGAAAAAGCAATAAATAGAACACATTTCATTTATAATCACTTATAAATTATCACTATTGAAAATTAATTTTTAAATAAAACTAGCACACTTATATTAAGGTACTACTTAATGATAGTGTTTTTCTAAAACCTCTCCTTCATTGGTTAATGAATGATGACTTATTTTAGAAAGGAGTGTTTGAGGTAATGTCCTCAATATTAATGAGATAATAATAAGTTCATCGACGGTAATATTAATATAACCACTTTCTAACTTTAAGTAGTAATGCTCACTAACACCTAACTTTATTGCCATTTGGACACTAGATATTTCTAATACTTTTCTTCTCTGTTGTATTCTTTTGCCTACTATTGAGTTGATCATCGTATATCCCCTTTTTTCTTACAGGAGATTATATCGACAGTTATACAATAAATCGATAAAAACGATCAATTAAAGAGTTACGATTGGCTATACCTATCGAATGTACGTATATTGATCGATAGTAACAATAATTAATTTTTAAAATTTTTCGGCAAAAATAAATAATTTATTTTATATCAAATTTAACCCATTATTATATTTTATAAAACATAGAGCAAGATTACTTTCCATATATTTTTATCAATATCCTTAATAGAAATACCCTCTATTTTATATAATACCTATTGATGCAAATCACAATCATAAAAACCTCATTAACATAATGAATAATAAAGATTTATTAAAAATAATTTATTTATCAAAATATTTATTTTTGATGCTCTAAATAAGCGTCTTTTTTTTAGTATCACCCAATGATATTTTCAATTGTTATAATTCATATATGTAACCGTACGTATGTGATGGCATTAAAAATAACTCGCTTTACCTATAAATAATAAACTTAAATTTTAATTAATTTTTTTGATAAAATTTTCATGGAATAATAAACATACTTAGTAAAAACATACTAACAATAATTAAAACACATCCGATTATTGCAATAGATAAAGTAGGTAAAAATAAAAAACAAAAATAACATAATATAAAGATGATAATTATATGAATAATAACATCAAATTGTTTATATAAAAGCACCATTATATTCTTTAGAAAAATTATTATTTTTTCATTTTATTTTCACTCATTAAAATTAATAGTATATTCTATGATATAACTCTCAATTTAATAAAACAATATTTAAAGATCATGCTCAAGAATAGGGATGGTTAAAGCCTAGACATACAGCTACCATTAGAAAAGACTTAATGTTAATTGAAGCCTAGACTTTAATATATTTATTTAAATATCAATTAGAAATTATATATTATCTCTTACTCACTAATAAGACCTTCTGTTATTAATGCTTTTCTTACTGATTCCTTATTTTTCATTCTTAAATACCAATCTCGTAGATTTGTGAATTTTTCAAAATTAATATCTGCATTATATGTAGGTACCAGCCATTGTGCTTTTCCCCACTGGGTTAGTGCAAATAAATAAGCATCAGCTACAGAAAATTGCCCTGTTAAATAATCTTTATTTGCTAATTCATCATTAATCCAAGAATAACGTTGCTCTAATTTAGGCTTTGCTGTTTCAGTACCATACTTTCCTGATAATTCAGGTTTAAGTAAAGGAATAAATCCTTTATGTATTTCTGAAGATAAGAAATTTAACCATTCTTGTAATTTATATCTCTCGATTATACCGTTAGCTGGTATCATATTTTTTTCTGGTTTTAAATCAGCAAGATATTGAATAATAACAGAGCCTTCTTTCAAGGTTGTTCCATCATCAAGTTCGAGTAATGGAATATACCCTAATGGATTGATGTCATAATAATTTATTCCTTTATCTGTCATATGTGTTTTGCTATCAACTTTTATTAGCTCTACATCCAAGCCAAGTTCATTAACAATGATATGTGGAGAAAGAGAACATGCAGCAGGCATATAATATAGTTTCATAAGTATTTCTACCTTTCTTTGTATTAGTTGATGACACATTAACAGATAGAGGATATAAAAGTAAGAAGGCATAAAAATGTCATATAGGTACAAAATATATACCAACAAACAAAGATGGATATTATGAAAGATAATATAAGTGGTTGTCCTGTAGAAGAATCAATGCGTTTATTAGGCGGACGTTGGAGATTATTAATTGCCTATTATCTCCTTAGAGGGCCAAAGCGTTTTAGTGAATTACGTAAGTATATGCCAGCTATATCACAAAGAATGCTCACACTTGATTTACGGGCATTAGAAAAAGCCGGATTTGTAAAACGTAAAGTCTATCCTACCTCCCCCATAAAAGTAGAATATTCACTGACAGATGATGGATTAAGATTAAAAGAACTTATTGAAATAATGTCTGATTTTGGTGAATGGCTAATACAACGTCAGCAATAACTTTAAGATTATTATTATGAAAAATATTTTACTCTTTATTATAGGAATTACTCGCTGTTTAAATGCATCTGCAGCTAATAAAGATCCAATATTGGTTTATACATTTAATAAAAAAGACCATTCTCATCTACTCTTGAGAATAAACTCGCTATTAACAAAAATATCTTCTATGTCCTAAGCTAAGTCATAAATATCAGTCAATTAGAAATTATAAAAGCCAATATTCTGATAGTAATTTAATCTATTTTAATCAGTAAAATTATACGTTTAGCTCAACTCAGTAAAGATAATATGTACTATCTAAAGTGATTGATGAGGCTCTAGAATTTTAGACATAAAAAAAGACGCTATTAGCGTCTGATTTTTGGTGCGAAGGCCGGACTCGTACATAATACTTAACCTCATGATCTAAATTAAAATATTAAAGTGTAAATTTATTTATACCAACGCATGTACCAACAGATGAAATTCTTACTTTTTTTGATGGTTATCTAATATAGGTAATTGTGATACTGAATAAGCTAGGAAAATAGAAGAGAAAAACACGATTTCTGTATACATTATTTCACTTTTTACTGCAGTTAAAAACAACCAATTACTGAAAGGTGTGAAGACAAAAATATGATAAATGTATTCGCACCTCCGGTAAATAATTATATTATTTCAGGCAATGCGTTTCCCATTCTTTTATAGCAAACGTGTCCATCATACCTGAAATATAGTCAACCACAGCGCGCTTTTTTTTGGCATCAAATGTATCAGTTTCCTCTTTGGGTAAGGAAAACTTAAGTTCAGGAGAAAGGAACTTATAATTCTCATCCTTATTATAGAATAAGTATAAATCCTTAATTATCACATTTCCTCTAAATTCATAGGTAAGTATATTGCGTTTTCGCATGATAACTTTAAAAAGAAGCTTTTTTAGGCCTTCAGATAACGCATTTAGTTTTCCAAATCCAAGTTCGTGAAAACCATTTTTGTTCTTAATTACAGAAATGTCCGTGACGAGGCAATTGACAATATTGGAGGTCAACTCCTTGCGAAAAATCATTGCAAATTCTTCTGAAGTCTTTAGTGAAATAGCCTTAAAGGCTGTTGCTTTTGACTTACTGACAATTTCTCTAAATTGATCCAATGCCCCCTGGTACTTATCAGAAATCAGAAACTCATACTCAATGTCTTCGATTGTGACCATATTTCTACTCAAGGCGTCTTCTAGGTCATGTGCTGCATAGGCAATTTCATCAGAAAGATCCATTATCTGCGCATCAATCGTTCTTTCTCCAGATTTCAAATCGAGCTGATGTTCAGCAAGCAGATTAATGTAAAAATCAAAGTCATCATCATAAATGAACTTGTCAGCCGAGGAACGAGGATTGGGATACTTAACGACCGAAAGTAAGCTACGATGAGTCAGATTTAACCCACTGCAGTTTGCGTATTTTTTTTCAAGCTTCCTCAGGATGCGTAGCGCCTGCGCGTTACCTTCATAACCGCCGATATCCTCAGAAAGCTCATTAAGCAGCTTTTCACCTGAATGACCGAAAGGGGGATTACCGATATCATGAGCCAAAGCTGCCAGTTCAACTACCACTGGATGTACCAGTTCAAGGTCTGAAGCAATACTCCGAGCGATCTGCGCTACCTCAAGACTATGCGTTAGCCTATTTCTGTTGAATTTTTCAGGATCGACTTCAAAGAGTTGCATCTTTCCCTGTAATCTGCGGAATGATGATGAATATAGAATGCGCGCATAATCCCTCTGATAGTCATCTCTATTTCTTACTTCAAAATTAATTCCCGAATATTCTCTGGTATTTGCCAAAGCATTAATCAACTTTTTCTCTTGCTCTTGCGCAAATGCTTTTAATTCGTTGTCGTACATATTTCATCCTTACTGAAAAAGTCATAAGGCTAGAATACAGAATGAACAAGCTAGGTTGCTATGTTCGTAAAGTAATTATTTAATAATGAGTACAATTACCGCAACTTCACATCTTACAGCATAGTCTACTTCCTATTGTTCGACATAAGCTGCATGTAACGTCCACTTTGGTACAAAGCAACCCTGTCGAGCTAGATTTAGTTTTACGTCACAACTATGTCAGATCAAAACTGAGCTAATACACATATTGGCTTTCACTACCAAAAATGGCTTGATAGTATTAATGTTATCAAGTAAGGCTATCAACCTAATATAAAAACTAATTGTAGCGCTATCTGTTTAAAAGATAATGACTACAACTAAAATTATTTTTCCCCAGCCACCGACATCTTTGCTAGCTCTGGATTATTCGCCTGAAAGATCGATAGCGGCAATTCAACCTTACGCCCGTTCTGATCTTCCACAGCTTTAACCACTTCAAATTCAGCGACATCTTCACACGGAATTTCCAATCCTGCAAAAGTGGCACGAGTGGCGCTAGAATCGCCAAAAGGTTCCACTTCCAGTACCATATCCCCTAATACTTTTCCTTGCCCATCTTTCATTCTCAAGGTTATCTCAAGCGCACCAAACTCCGCGTGGTCTAAAACCATATGGTTACCACCATTATCGAGGGTAAATGAATAACCACAGTAGCCTTGGTTAATAAAATTTGAACTCGTATGTGTGATGCTCGCATAACGCTGTTGTTCTTCAGCCAAGCTAAATGTACTGACTGCCAATAAGCTCATTGCAAATATACTTTTTATCTTATTCATTACGTTACCTTTTGTTATCTTTTATTGTCCTCGCTACCGCAAGTAACGGTAGCGAGAATGTTATTTATTGTTGATTGGTTTGCAATCCACCTTTAGTACGGTCTTTTTCTTTCCAGCGCGGTCGGTTCTTGCCTGAGAACTCTTTTTGCATACTCCAATACCCAATGGGGTAACGAGCTACAATCGTCCCGCCAACACCAATATCGACCGAAGAGTACTGACCATTATTAATCGTCCCTTTTTGGACATAGGCGTTAGGGCTACAAGTGCCCGTATCGCGTTGTTGCCAGTTTCCATCGGTTCTTGCCACGATATAAAAATCACCAAATGCGCAACCTGACGCAGATTTATGATTTAGTACAGCAACATAATGCTTGGTTGAGCCCACAATCCGACAGGTGTTGTTTTGGCTTCCACACACTTGCCATAAGGTTTTACCGCCATCCCCTTTATATTCCCAAATGGTATTTTTAGGGGGCTGGCTGGTGGCAGAGGCTGATGATGTCATCAACCACAGTGAGGCCAATACAGTTACAACTACATATCTTTTCATTATAAATTCCTATCAACATAAATAGAAACGTCAGATTGACGCTTGATGAACACCGTCTAATGGGTGCTTGGCTTTCCCTGATATGGCGTATTAGGTGGTTATCTGGTGAATAAGACATTCACAACAAAAATTGCTGATCATATTTAATGTTATGGCTAGCGGTTTAATCGCACTGAAACCCAGTGACGAATTCGCCGATGAAGATAAAAGGCAATACCACTGGCAATAAGCAAATCAACTAGCAATATCGTGGTGGCGATACCTTCAGTAAAACCGTATAGCCAACCGGATGACATGATGATCAGTAGGCTAGAGAGGGCTAATCCGATAATGATGGTAGATATAATGGCAACTAATTTGGGGTTGAAATGGATTTTATAATCAATCCCCTTAAAGGCGCTCAAAACCCACAAGCCTAATTGCGCCAAGAGTTGTGGGATAACCAACGCCAAGAGATATAAAACGAAGTACATCAATGTGATCCCATACGGGTTCATGATGAGGGCGATAAGCTGGAAATGTGTTAGCAATACGCCAGTGATCCAAAGGCATAACAAAATACTGATAACGATAGCGATCCGTTCTAAACCCAACTGTAAGTGTGAAACGGTGTTCATATTTTTAAGCTTCCTTATGTGATGATGAACTCACGGTATGAGGGTGACTTTGAATAGGCATGGCCCATTCATGACCGCAATCGCGGCACATCCAGCCCGTGCCCCATGCAATGATGTCTTGTTCAGAAGAGCAGTGAGGGCAATGGGTTGGATGCGATGCTAGTGGGGCTAATAACGTCATGGTCGGCTCCTTTCTTTGTGTGATGGAAGAGAGGTAAGTACTTGTGATATCAATCTAAAATGCGGTAATGCCGCGATAAAACTGTTTTGTTGTGACAATTGCATCACTGCGTGTTTCGGTGTGAAGGGGGTATTTAGCGGCTGAACTTGTTGGATATCCTCTAACAGCAAAACATGCACTTGCTGATGATATTCCGCCAGTAAATACCACTGGCCTTCACGGTAAATCAGTTGATAAGGTTGTAGTGGATTAAAACGACGTTCAGGCGTAAGTAGGCTAATAGATTGCTTACTGGTAATGGCATACACCAATTGATAGAAATGGTCGGCATGCAAAGCCGAAATCTTATGGGCGTGGTGCCAAATCAAACAAGGTGCATGGGGCTGCTGTGTTAACAGTAACCCGAGTAAGCGGCTGTCTAGCCCCGGAAACAACCGAGTCATTCCAATCTGTTTCACAAAAGTAAGAACATCTTTGTCTCGATAAGCTTTTAACGTATTGATGGGCAAGCGATAACAACCTTGCCGACCTTCTACACCCAGATAAGCCAAGCGTTCACGTAAATCCCGTTGTAACGTGCGTTCAGAAACATTGAACTCTTGGGCTAAACATGAGAGCACAAGGCTTTCTCCTGCCATTAAGCGGGCAATCAGCGCAGAGAGTCGCACAGCCATGCGGTCATATTTTCGGTTAATCTGAAACATAACGTATTGCTCTCAATAACAGACGTTAGGAAATTAAGAAGTGAGGGAGTTTAACTTAGGGGATTGACAGGTTATGTCTGTTGGGAAAAATTCTCATTCGGCTTTTTAGTGAAAAATGACTATAAGTAATTCATTGATAAATAACGTTATGATGTTTATTTGAACGATAAGAATGTAAGGTGTAACGACACAACCTGTCAGGGCGGGAAAATTAGTTGGGCTGGCGAGGGGCGAGTTGGTTAAATAAGGTATCCGCCATCACCCACAGGGCTTTATTGAGTTTGATATCGCCATCAATCCCATTCACCGAACGAGTGCGGGCACGTTTACCTTTTGCTGTACTGCCTGATAATCCTCCTTTAATCAGGTTTTCTTGTAGACGTTGGTACACTGTCCAGAGGTCTTCTTTTTTATCTTCAACGCGTCGGGGCTGTAGAATTTGCTCTCGTGTGACGGGCTGGAACTCTTCACCAAAGCGGTAGGTTAACGCCGCTTCCGCAAAGGCTTGCTGGGCAGGAGGCGGTAACAATAACGACTGCATACTTTCGCGTTTTTCAGCCACTTGCTCAAACGTATCGAGTACCTCATATGCCCCTTCAATTACTTTACCCACCACATCCCCTTTATGGGGGACACGTACTTCACCTAACACATCACCGCACACCAAACCGTTAGAGCACACGGCTCTAAAGAGTCCCGGTAACATTTGATAGCTACTTGAGCCATCATGGCTATTGAGCAAAATAATTTCAGGAACTTGTATTCCCGTAATTTGGTCATGGCGTCGAAGTCGTAACATATGCTTGGTGTGTTCTCGACGGCTCACATCACGTACTCGAGTCTGGCAGGCAAAGAACGGGTAGAAGCCTTCTTTTTGCAGGCTATCGAGTAAGGTAATGGTAGGAATATAAGTATATCGTTCACTGCGTGAATCGTGTTTTTCTTCAGAAAACACACTCGGTACAGTACGGAATAACTCTTCGATGGTCAGTGGGCGCTCACGACGAATACTGTTAGCAGAGCCAAAACGCGAAGCTAATAAACTCATGATAGACTCCTGATTAATCAATTAAGTGGAAAATGGCAGCGGATTCGGGATGTTGTGAAGCGTAGTCACGCAGTTGATAAAAGCGGTCGCACATCACTTCACTTTCTGTTTGGAATGACCAGATACTGTACAGGATCAGACACACCACAATCCCTGCCGCTTCTTGGCTCACCGTGGCTTCATTGCCGTTGTGCATGTTGAATAGGGTTAAGGTGTGTGCATTGATATCGGGGTAGATAAAGGCACCGCCATTGGACAGTGTGCAGTATTCCCAATAGCCACCGTTATAGGCCTCACAAAATTGCCCTAGGGTGGTGAAGATCACCACTTCAAAGGTGACCCAGCCTTTCACTGCACCAAAATGGTTGAACCAAAAATCAAGGCGTTGTTCATCGGGGACTAATTCCATTGTGATAGAGGATTCAGTTGTGTTATTCATAAGTTGATACTCCAATAAAAAGAAATAAAAAAGCGCCAATCCCGTTAAGGACTGGCGCTTGATGTCATCAATGTGGTGTTAATTTAAGAAGTTAAAAGAAAAAACTCCACAGGGATTTAGCGACGGAGACGATGCTATTTTTGACCGTACCAATCGTACTTTTCATCAAGGCAGGTAGGGGAAGGATGTCTATCAGCGTATCGACGATATCGCTAACGCATTGCCCAAAATCGTTACGTGCTGAAGTTTCTACAAATTGCGTCCGGTAAGTGTTGTTCAGTTGCCTAGCCACACCGCTACTGGCTTTCGCCGGTAACGCCAGTATTAGTTGCTCTGCTAATTCAGTGAGTTGATAGTTTTCGATTGCAGATACAACCATCACAGGATGATGCGGCTTAAATGCGGTTATCACGGCTTGTTGCTTCAATTCTAAGCTAGCCGCTTGCTCAGGGGATGGCTGGTGGCTCAGTTCATTCCACTGGCGGTAGGGTTCTATTTTGTCGGCTTGGTTCAGCACAAATAGAAAGCGACTTGGTTGATAACCACATTGCTCAGTGAGAAAGCGATAACACTGTTCATCAGAAGACCACGCTCTATCATCGGCCTTAAGTACCCAGATGATTAAATCCAGCTCTGGTAGTAAGTTACGATAGAGCTGGTGGTATTCTCTATCTCGCTCAATACTTTCACCTACACCGGGTAAATCAACAAAGGTGAGTGTATGGCTCTTCATTGTCATACTGAAGCGTTGGGCTTGTCGTGTACAGCCAGAGACATCACTCACAGGCGATAGCTGGGATTGGAATAGGGCATTGATTAAGCTGGATTTGCCAGCACCTGTTTTACCCATCAGGCCGATGGTGGGGGAGTAGTTGATTAGGTGATTGAGTTGGTTGAAAAAGAGATTTTTAAATGAAGCAGGAAAGGCGGATATCACCCTTCCTAATTCGGGTTGTAGGTTCATATTACATCCTTGAAAAATCATTGTGGCTATTCAAGTTAATAATATATATCTGTAATTTTTTTAATTTTCCTTTTTAGCTTCCAATATTAACTTTTCTAATGGTTCCTCTGGTAAGTCAATTTGATCAATCATAGCTTCAATAATTTCATTAATATTTTTATTATGATGCTTTGCTATTTTTTTTAATTTTAACTTTGACTCTTTAGATATATAGGTATTCAATACCTCTTTACCTTTAACTCCATCACGGAATTTCTTTTGACTCCATGCTTTTCTTGTTCGCAATAAAAAAAGCTTAACATCAGATACTTTTGAATCAGTTACGCAGAGAAATAAAAAAAAATCAAAACATGAAAGAACACACTTCCATCCATCATTTTTAATTAAAACATTAACATCATTATCACGCCAAATATTTATTTTCCTATCTTTCATTCTAGACACTATCCACTCTAGTGAACCTATACTTTTAGGTAAAAAAGAAAAAGGATTTTGATATTCCTGATAATATGAAAGATATGTTTTTTTCATTTCATTTACATCTGTAATAGTTTTCTTGTAATCAATGACAACTGTAATAAAATCAAGTAATGCTATCATGTAATGAAAAGGCATATCCTCACCATTTAATGAGTATAGATCTATAGGTGAGAAATTTTCGGTGGCAATAATAGAAGGAGGGAAAGCACCATTTTTTAAATTATAGTTATATATTTTCATTAGATAATTAATAACCAAAAATGAAAAGCGTTTATCTTTAAAAAAACTTTCCCCGTTAACTAAATTTCTAAGTAAAAGAAGATTAACCTCATCAAAGAAGCCTTCACTATTAATCCCACTCTTCTCTAAAAATTCTTTCATTAAAAAAATAATTTCGGAATCATTTTTTTCAAATTGATTCTTGGTAAAAAAACCAAGAGGAAAAGCTTTATTACTCTTGTAGATAAGATACTCACCAATATAAATCTTTCTATATTTTAGATAATTATCATTAATTTGAATTTTCATACTTTCTTCCATTTTCATCACTTTACCCTCATTCAATCTAGTAAGTAACCATAGCACAGACTAACACTGTATTTTACGTAGCATTGATTGTGTCATAATAGGTCATTTATAGCTTGTATATCGTGACATGAACCAAGAAAACAATATCAAGTATAGCTAAAAACAAAAGAAACTAATATCAGAGTAGATAGAATGAGCGGGACTGTGCGTATAACCATTAATGACGGCTACACAGAGTATGTGTGTGAAGATTTGCGTGTTGGTATAGTATTATTATTAATAAAGTCACTCATTGATTATTAATAAAGTCACTCATTGATTATTAAATATTACCCTGTCACCTATTGCGTAATTTATATAGACCATAATTTATAAACGATAAACTCATATTTTTAACAACACCGATTCTAGATATGAAATAAAACCAACCAAAGGTATAAATCATGTCTAGAAACACCTACAACGAGCATTACATTCAGAAAATAAACCACACGATTCGTAAATCCCTCCTAACACACAATCGTGTTGCTGCTATTCGAGTGGATTTGCGCTTTCCTTCATCAAATATATTTAACTTTAACGATTCCAGCGTTATTACTCGATTTTTTGAATCATTAAAAGCCAAAATAGAAGCTGACCTAAAACGTAAAAATAAAGCATGGAAGCGTAACCATTCATGCTCATTGTTTTATGTATGGGTTAGAGAATTCGGTGAGATAAAGAATAGAAAGCACTACCATGTGCTTTTACTATTGAACAAAGACGTTTATAAAGGTTTAGGGGATTTTAAGAAAACGGAAGGAACGTTATACGCATTAATACAGCAAGCATGGTGCTGCGCTATTGGTATTGATTACCCTACTGATCGTTATTCAGTTCAAATTCCAGATAAAGCTGTTACTTGGCTAGATAATAGTAATACCTACAATGAAAACTCTATTTTTGAATTAAACCAGCGCTGTCGTTACTTAGCCAAAGAGCATACAAAATATTATGGTGATGGCGAGCGTTCTTTTGGATGCAGCCGTTAATCTACTAATAAAAAACATGAGGGGGATATCTTTTGGAAGAGAGATATCCCTAAACATTTATCGATATCCCTTCTGCCTTTTAACTTTAAAGACAGGAGTTCAATAATGAGTACTCAAGCGATTCCCTTATTAGATGACCAATTTGTTGATATGAAATTTATAACCCGTTTAACGGGACTAACAGACAAGTGGTTTTATAAATTGATCCAAGATGGAGAGTTTCCAAAGCCTATAAAGCTGGGTCGTAGCTCTCGCTGGTTAAAGAGCGAAGTTGAAAATTGGTTACAAGCACGTATTGCCGAGTCCAGAGCATAACCATCACATCACATCACTACCCTATTCTGCTTTAGTAACACCGACAACACACTCACTGTTGTTCCGGTATATCCGTACCACTTGATGCACGCTAGAACGCCTCCTGAACCATTATCTGTCCAAGCTGATATTGATGTCAGCTTAATCGTCCATGATTGCCTACTAAGATAGCACCCGACTTGAACAATGTTCGTTTGCTAACAAACTGAATTAGTCTGTTTAACCAGTTCAATAATCCTGAGCTACGTCCTAGACTGATGTGACTGTGCTGATATGATTTGATGCTGGGTTTTCCGCCAAACGATTGGCTGAATGTCCTGAAGATAAAAACTGAAGAACAGCAGATAGAATGGATAATTGGCAAACAGACGGAGAACTGGGGACTGGGGACTAGGGACTGGGGACTGGGGACTGACAAGGATAATGGATGATTATGTGTTGTTTGGTTGGTAATTCAATATTTCGTATCAGTGTACTCATCTCTTAAGCAACAAGATTTGAACTTAAACGATGCCTTTATGATAAGATAACATAACGATATTGTGTTTTCTAATCATCCAAGGTAGTTAAATGACAACGGCAAATGACGCACAGCAGTTACGCGAACTTCAGGGTAAACTATGGGATATTGCAGATTCCTTACGGGGTAAAATGCATGCAGATGAATTTCGTGATTATTGCTTGGGCTTTATTTTCTATAAATATTTATCTGAGCAGTTTGCTAACTACGCTGACAGCATCTTAAAACAAGATGGCTTAACGTATAGCTCGCTAGATATTCATTCACCCGATTATTCCGATATTCTAGAAGCTGTTAAAAGTGATGCAGTTGAGGCCATTGGTTATTATCTTCCCCCCGAATCCCTCTTTCACTCTTTAGCTAAACGCATTCAAGCTGACCCGAAAGGTGTTGGTCAAGGCTTTATCTTAGAAGACTTGAGTAAGATATTACGCGGGATTGAGCAAAGTACTCTCGGTTCTGACTCTGTTGATGATTTTAGTAACCTGTTTGAAGATTTAGATTTAACGTCAAGTAAGCTAGGTAATACTGAAGCCGCAAAAAATGAACTTATTGCCAGTATTATTAATAAACTGGATGAGTTAAGTTTTAACTTAGCTGACGCCAATACTGACATCCTTGGCGATGCCTATGAATATCTGATTGGTGAATTTGCCAGTGGTGCAGGTAAAAAAGCGGGCGAATTCTATACGCCACAACCGGTTTCTAAGTTACTTGCTAAAATTGTCACCGCTCATAAACTCAAATTAAAAAATGTTTATGATCCTACGTGTGGTTCTGGCTCTTTACTGCTACGTGTGAAACGAGAAGCTAAATCCGTCGGTAAAATCTATGGACAAGAATTAAACCGCACAACCTATAACTTGGCACGAATGAATATGATATTGCACGGTGTGCATTACGCTGATTTCGAAATTGTGCAAGAAAATACCCTCACCCAACCTCAGCACCTTGATAAACGTTTTGATGCCATTGTTGCCAATCCACCATTTTCTGCACACTGGCCAGCTGATGGTCTGATGCTGAGTGATCCACGTTTTAGTCAATACGGCAAATTAGCACCCAAAACGAAAGCTGATATGGCATTTGTGCAACACATGTATTACCACTTAGCGGAAGATGGAACGATGGCGGTAGTATTACCGCATGGGGTTTTATTTCGCGGTGCCGCTGAAGGTCATATTCGAAAATACATGATTGAAAAACTCAATTGTATTGATGCTGTTATCGGGCTTCCTGCTAACCTGTTCTATGGTACGACTATTCCTACCTGTATTTTAGTGCTAAAGAGATGTCGTAAAGATGATGAACATATCCACTTTATTGATGCCAGCCAAGAGTACGATAAAGTTAAAACACAGAATCTTTTATCCTCAAACCACATCGATAAAATTATTGATTGCTATACCGATAGAACAGTGATTGAGAAATTTAGCTATTTAGCGTCTTTAAAAGAGATAAAAGATAACGATTATAACCTTAATATCCCACGTTATGTGGAGACTTTTGAAGCTGAAGACGATATTGATATTAATGCTATTGCTAAAGAGATCATTACTCTTGAATCAGAGATGGTCAGTGTAGATGAAAAGATCTCTCAATATTGCCAAGAATTACAAATTTCCTCCCCCCTAACTTTGTCTAAAGGATTTATGTAATGAAAGCTCAGCCAACACTTAGATTTAAGTTATTTAATCAGATATGGGACTATGATTTATTGATAAACTTATCAATAAATAAATTGTTAAGTAATGGCGTTTTCAATGACCCTGCTCATGTTGGTTCTGGCTACAAATTAATAAATGTTGTTAATATGTATAAAGAGCCTTTTATTTATGAAGGTGATTTAACCCTCATAAATTTAGATAAAAAAATATTTGAAAGAAATAAAGTTTCCCGTTTTGATATATTTTTTACTCGTTCTTCATTAGTGAAAGAGGGAATTGCGTGGTCAAATATTTACTTAGGGGATTCTTTAGATATAACCTATGACGGTCATTTAATTAAATTCACGCCAGATAGTTCCAAAATTAATCCTTTATTTTTAAACTATAATTTGAAATCTAGTTCTGTTCGAAAACAACTAATCAAAAAAGGTAAAACAGCAACAATGACCACTATTGGGCAAAGTGATGTTGCTTCGTGTCTTATTTGTTTTCCAACACTCATTGAGCAACAAAAAATTGCCGATTTCTTATTATCAGTTGACAAAAAAATTATGCTACAAAGTCGAAAAATCGAGCTATTACAGCAGTATAAGAAAGGAATGCTCCAAAAATTATTTAGTCAAAAAATTCGATTTAAAGATGATAATGGTGCTAGTTTTTCTGAATGGAACGAGTGTGAATTATCCAGCATTGCTCTAAAAGTTAATATTAAAAATAAAGATAAAAATATCTCAAATGTTTTAACAAATTCAGCAACTCGAGGAATAGTATCTCAAGCTGATTATTTTGATAGAGAAATAGTTACATCAAGTAATTTAGGTGGGTATTACGTTGTTAATATTGGTGATTTTGTCTATAACCCAAGAATATCGTCCTCTGCACCAGTGGGACCAATAAAAATGAACAAACATAGCTTAGGAGTAATGTCTCCGCTATATACTGTGTTTAGATTCACTAAAGGTAACAACCAATTCTATCAATATTTTTTTGAAAGTACTCAATGGCATGACTATATGAAAAGTGTAGCTAATAGTGGTGCAAGGCATGACCGAATGAATATTACAACATCTCATTTTCTCAGTTTACCCATTCCTCAACCTTTAGAAGAAGAACAACAAAAAATTGCTGATTTTCTATCCTCTATCGACGATAAAATAACCATTGAAAATAATAAACTCGATAAATTAAAACAATGGAAACAAGGCTTATTACAACAAATGTTTGTTTAACAATGATTCATAAGTAAAATACACTATCTTTACCCTATTAATATTAATTAAATAAAAGGAAGGAAACCCTCATATGCAAAAAACACAGAGTGAATTTGAGTTAGAGCAGGATTTAATTCAACATTTAACCACTGATTTGCATTATGACTGGGTTGATGTGCACGATGAAGCATCAATGAAAAACAACCTTCGTCAACAAATTGAAATACATAATAAACTTCAACATTTACCGTTAACAGACGGTGAATTTGAACGTATCTATTTGCATCTCACCGCAGGAAATACCGTTTTTGAACGAACTAAAGTACTACGTGATTATTACACCTTATCACGAGATGATGGTACTCAAAAATGGATACGCTTTATTAATCAAGAAGATTGGTGCTGTAATGAGTTTCAAGTTACCAACCAAGTTCGGCAATATAATGCCGAACAACAAACGCGTAAAACGCGTTTTGATGTCACGATCTTAATTAATGGATTACCTCTAGTTCAAATCGAGTTAAAACGTCGCGGGTTAGAATTAAAAGAAGCCTTTCATCAAATTGACCGTTATCACCGTGATGCCTTCTGGGTTGGCAGTGGGCTTTATCTCTTTACGCAAATCTTTATTATTAGTAATGGAGTTAATACAAAATACTACGCCAATAATAAAACATTAGATTTTGAGCAAACCTTCTTCTGGGCAGATAAAGACAATAATCTTATTACCCATTTGCGCGCCTTTACAGATGAATTTTTAAAGCCTTGCCATATAGCTAAAATGATCACCCATTACACTATCTTAAATGAAACAGGTAAGTGTCTTATGGTTATGCGACCTTACCAGCTCTATGCCTGTGAGGCAATTATTGAGCGAGTAAAAGGAGCCTCTCATAATGGATATATTTGGCATACTACTGGCTCGGGTAAAACACTGACTTCGTTTAAAGCCAGTCAGGTCATTATGGGAATGGAAGAGGTCGATAAAGTTATTTTCGTTGTTGACCGTCGTGATTTGGACTATCAAACCGCAAAAGAATTTAATGCCTTTCAAAAAGATAGCGTCGATACAACGGATAATACGCGCTCTTTGGTGAAACAACTTATCGATACTGATACTAAGTTAGTCTTAACAACCATTCAAAAACTCAATACCGCCATTACCAAAGAAAACCATATTACCAAGCTTGAGCACTTACAAGATAAACGTATCGTTTTTATTTTTGATGAATGCCACCGTAGCCAATTTGGTGAAACGCATCGCAATATTAAAAAGTTCTTTCGCAACTCACAATTATTTGGTTTTACAGGGACACCTATTTTTGCGGAAAACGTCAATCTGACGATGGGAATAGAGCAAACTACAGAAATGTTGTTTGATGATTGTCTTCATAAATATGTCATTGTTGATGCAATTCGGGATGAAAATGTATTGCGTTTTTCAGTGGAATATTTAGGGGAAAATAGAAAGGTTAACCCAAGTCATAGTGATGCCATTCTTACCCAGCCCATAGAGAGTAAAGAAATCTTAGAAAGCGAAACTCGGCTATCACAAGTGACTGATTATATTTTAGCATGCCACGATGCTAAAACTGGGCATCGTGAGTTCACGGCTATTTTTTGTGTTGGTAGTGTTGAATTACTTATCCGTTATTATCAGCTGTTTAAAATAAAACAGGCTGAACTACAGCGCCAAAATCCACATTATCGCCCATTAAAAATTGCCACTATCTTTACCTATGCTCCTAATGAACCTATTGATAAAGAAAGTGTCAGTGATATGCTAGATGAAGAAGATATTGTACTACCTAACACTAAAACACCTTCATCCAGCCGTGATTATTTGGATTCATTTATTCTTGATTATAATCAACTCTTTAGTACAAATAAAAGCGCAAAAGACAGTGATAGTTTTCGAGACTATTATGTTGATATTGCAGAACGTGTGAAAAACCGTGAAATTGATATCTTACTTGTCGTGAATATGTTCCTAACAGGTTTTGATAGTAAACCACTCAATACATTATATGTTGATAAGAACTTACGTTACCACGGACTAATTCAGGCCTTCTCTCGCACTAACCGTATTTTAAATAAGAAAAAAAGCCAAGGTAATATTGTTTGTTTTAGAAACCTCAAACAGAATACCGATGATGCTATTCGTTTATTTTCAAATAAAAACGCAAAAAGCATCGTACTAGTTCAGCCTTATAATGAATACCTCACTGATTATCGTGAAAAATTAAAAATCTTATTGGATATTGCTAACAACCCAGCTGCGGTTGACTTGCTTCAGACCGATGAAGAGAAAGAGGCCTTTATTAAAGCCTATCGCGATGTATTACGCCTACGCAATATCATGAATACGTTTGTAGAGCATGACGATGATAATTTAGTCGTCCCCGCTCAAATGTTGGAAGATTTCAAAAGTAAATATCTTGATATTTATGACAGCGTACGCCGAAACCAGCAAGAAGGAACTGACTCACCGTCACCTCTTGCTGAGATTGATTTTGAATTAAGCCTCATTCATCGTGATGATATTAATGTTGGTTATATTTTACGACTACTTGGTGAAATGCGTGATATGCCAGAAGATAAAAAAGCAGAACGCAAAAAACAAGTCCTCGATATTGTTAGTGGCGATACACGTTTACGCAGTAAGCAAGCATTGATCCAACAATTTATTGAAAATGATTTATCACGCTTAAAACAAGATGATGATATTCAGCAAATTTTCCAAGCTTATTTAGACACAGAAAAACAAAAAGCCATTGATGAAATGTGTGAACGTGAGTCACTCAAACCAGATATTATTCGTCGTATGATAGAAAAATATCTCTTTGAAGGTCGTTTTCCTCGTACTGAGGAGATGTCAGAGGCGTTAATCAATCAACCTAAAATATTGCAACGTAAAAAAATCTTTGAGCATGTTAATCAGAAATTGAAAACCTTTTTCGATACGTTTATTGATGGCTTAGAAGGACTTTAATGGTGAGTATAAATAAAACGCGTTCACTTTATGACAAAACTCTGGCCTTTCTCAAACAAAATCAAGGTAAACAATATACTGCGCGTGATATTGCTGAGAATTTAGTAAAACAAGATCCTGACTGGGCGATGGATAAAGTGAACAAAAGCCAAGCATTATCGACCTTAGATGATGCAGTGAAACAATATGCGGCTGAAATAGGTGCACAAACACCGAAATGGTTAACACCGAAAAAAAACAAAATCGCCAAAATAAAAACAACAATAGAGCGCCCACGAAAATATTTTTATAGTGAAATGACCGATGATGAGGAAATCGCGCTAAGCGAAATCACAGATGCGACAGCTAGTCCCAATGATTGGAGTGAGCATGACCTCTATCCTTTACTTAATAAATGGCTAGAGAGCAACATGAATATCTATTCATTACGAATTAATGAAAAGAAAAGCCAAAATACACAAGGTAAAAATGGGAACAAGTGGCTTCACCCTGACTTAGTTGGCTTAGAAGATAAAGGACAACATTGGCAACCAAAATTAAAAGCATGCGTGAATGAATACAGTGAACCAAGAACACGCTTATGGTCTTTTGAAGTCAAAAAAAGAATTAATATGAGTAATGTGAGAGAAGTGTTCTTTCAGACAATATCTAACTCATCATGGGCAAATTTAGGTTATTTAGTCGCAGCAGAAGTGACCGGAGAAGATACGCTTAAAGAGCTCAGAATGCTTTGTGCGGCACACAGTATTGGCGTGATTTTACTCGATAAAGATGACATAGCAAATACTCAAATTCTAATTCAAGCTACCGAAAAAGAAAATGTAGATTGGGAGCTTTGTAATCGCCTAATCTCAATCAATCGTGATTTCGAGCATTATATTGAGTTAGTCAGCGAATTTTATAAATTGGGTGAAGTAAAAAAAGCGGATTGGAAGTGGAGTAACAGAAATAAGGAGATAGTATAAATGCAAATAGAAGCAGAAACTAAAAGTTTAAAAAAATCCTAGCTGATGATGAAATATTTTATCAAGTTCCTGATTATCAAAGACCTTATTCATGGAATAGTGATAATGTAGAGTCGCTAGTAGATGATTTAGCTACTGCATTTAAAAACTCTAAAGATAAAAAATATTTCTAGCATTGTAGGGTTTGCATGGGTATTAGAATACGGAGAACAACATCGTTTGCATATTCATGCTGCCTTTTACATTAATGGTCAACGTCATCGATAGACGTATCGTTTTTGGGAAGATATTCGCGATATATGGAAAGAGGTTACGGAAGGTGGAGGCTATGCACACCACTGTAAACCTAAACCACATTATCGAGCTCGTGGTGAACGTGTTATTGAATATTCCGACAAAGATGGTCGTAGAGATATGAAATATATATTAAGTTATTTAGGCAAAAACAGTCAGTGCACAGAACACCGTATTTATCAGCTCAGTAATATTCAGGCTGCAAGACAAATTGGACGACAACGAAATAAAAATGGGTGATTGAAAACTGACATCATAATTTATTACCGCTGAAGATCTATCTAGTTGAAAGTGTATAAAATAAAAAAAGCAGAAAAACCATTTAATATTAATTGATTGTCTTTTTCTGCTTTTTTATATGTAAAAAATACACTCTACTAAACATT
This sequence comes from Proteus myxofaciens ATCC 19692, assembly GCF_001654855.1. Taxonomy (GTDB): domain Bacteria; phylum Pseudomonadota; class Gammaproteobacteria; order Enterobacterales; family Enterobacteriaceae; genus Proteus; species Proteus myxofaciens. The sequence goes on along the minus strand of NZ_LXEN01000097.1, from coordinate 6,431 downwards.
AGGCTCAAAAAAGTTGGTACTCATTCTAGTTCATTTTAGGGTATAAATGTGATAGACATTTTGCTCTAACTCGTCAGTTTAGGATTAAAATTTCTATGGGTTAACGCCTACATAAAATACAGAGCCAGATTCAATGCGTTTGTTATACACTACTGTAGAGTACTCTATAAATTATCAGGCAACTGACCATTCTCTAGGTATTCCATTAACTCATTATTTTCAAGAATAGATCTGTATAGTACAGCATCCCATGAATTAATAGATTTTTCTTGTTCCATATCCATACACAAAGCTAAAACATCTCGCAAGTTTGTTGTATCAGGTTGCCGACAGTTATTAGCTCTCCGCAGAACACTTATATACCTTGTCTTAAAGTACTCTTTGAAACGAGTAAGAAAATCAATTCCTTCCAAATGAGACTTTACCAATATCTTTAGCTCTTCTGGTAATTCATCCTTAACAGCTATATCTATTGCCGGAGTCGAAAATGGAGGTGTAAATATTATCGAAAACAAAGGTCTGTTTACGTCATCAAAATATGGATGAATGTATCTCTTTTGCCCATCCTCAGTGACATAGTCTGTAAGTTTCTCGCCTTGGCACCAATCACACATTGGTGTCAAATTCAGTAACAAAACTGATAGTTCAGGAAATATATCTTTAGGGAGATAGTGATCAAGCGTTCTCGGCCTTCCAGGCTCCCCACAGCTAGGACAAACAACTAGTCCATTATGCTTCCGCATAGCCTCCAGTTGCTTGAACGGTAACTTTTCAGATTTAGGTGTGTATAGGCCAACCAAAGATTTCTTTCGCTGACTAGCTTCTTCTTCGGAATCTGTATAGTCATTCAAGTTAAGAGGAGTAATCCCTAACGGGCTTCCATGATGCTCTATGAACAATTTTGCTTGGTTTATAAGGTCATTCGTAATCCGAGCGTAAAATCCTTTATATTTTTGCCTTTCGTTTATCACCTTTCTCAAAATTTCGAGAGAATCCTCTTCAGGAAGCCGTATTTTAGATACCATGAGACTTCCTTGAATTAAGCAATTTTATCAACATTTCTTCATTTAGCTCATCCCCAAGCTTGTCAATAATATCCTGAGGATCTTCATATATTGCTAGCTGCTCTTCTATCCATTTATCGAACGGTTTAGTAATGGAATTATCACCAAAAACATATGATGAGATTCTCTGCATATCACCACCAAATGTTTCAAATGGTGGATATTCGACTTCGACTTGATCATTCTGCTTTCGGTAAACGTGCACGCATTTAGCCGGAATCTCCCTAGTGATAGCTAAAGAATGAGTAGCCAAAATTGCTTTAGATGTAAAAGCTTTCAAAACCTTTTTAAGCAACTCAATAAACTCTATTTCAAGTGCTGGATGTAAAAAAAGTTCCGGTTCATCAATAACAACTAAGCTATCTTTTCTTATTTGTCCAACCACATTTACCACAATATAGCAGAACAGCCTTTGACCAGAGCTGATTTCAATTGCCTTATTTCCTTTAATAAAGATAGTGCCAGATTCAAACTTAATGCAACTTTTTAAATCAATATTCCATTCATCTATTTTTTGAATAACATGATTATCAATTTTAAGATATTTCTTGCCTTCACCAACTAAAAAATTAGAGAAATCTGGAATCTGATTAAGCAGATCAAAATCTTTAATTATTTCAAATGCAATAAAGTCAAAATCAATAGCCGACATCAAGACAGACAATATGGTTTCGAATTTATATGTCCAATTAGGAAGTGAACCAAACTTCAAATCATCATGTAGTGACTTCAATATTGACGATACAGAATCGCTTGCTGGTAGATTTCTACTAATACCTACCCTCTGATTTCCATCTAGGTCCTCAATGATCCTACGAAAACCAAAATACCTATAAGCATCTTTGTCATTCAAATTTGTCTTGGATAAATCAATTGTGAATTCTTCAAATGGACTATACGATATAAGGATTAACTTAGAAATATTTGGATAGTGATCAAATGGTTTATGCTGGCTTTCATCCAGGGAAAGTTTGCTTCCTCGTTCAACACCTAACCAGTATTCAACTAAAGACTTTAATGTATAAGATTTCCCTATACCATTTTCACCAATAAGGACATTAATATCATAAGGAAGTAAATCCGAATTGAACTTGAAACGAATTGGTTCAATCAAACCATCTCTTCTTATAGTGTTAAGTGTGAAGTCTTTAATGCTTGATACCTTTTCATTAAACAGCTTCCAGCCGTCTTCATAAGCTTTCCTTGCGCCCGCTTCTCTAAGAGGTGATGTAGAAAAATCATCATGTTCAATTAATTTGATAGCATTTTCATCTTTAATAACATTCTTTAAATAACCAGCATCTCTTATTAGGCTAAGAACATTTTTAGCCTCATCTATTCCAATCTTTGCAATCAAAAAATTATAAAAATCAATATCACTTGGGACCGATACATAATTAGTTTCTGGTATCGGGAAAAATCCATCCCACCCATTATCACATAATTCGTTTAGTTTTTTTGGTGAATAATTGTCATTTTCGATTAACAACTTAAGGCCAAATTCAATAAAAACTTTACCATCAACATATAAGGCTGCATTGAGAGTAGTACTTACCCCATAGTCATCCCAATTGTTGAATGATAGTGAAAGCATGGTATCTTCAGATGGTAACCTCGCCGGAGTTACGCGCCAATTGGAGCCTTTCTGATAAAACACTTTCATTGAATATTTATTCCTTTTAAAAGATCACAAAGATAATTTGCTCGGATGCATAACTTATTTCAAAGGGGCTACGTTGTGGCTAAGTCACATTTTTAGCAGTCCAGCATGCTAAACTTGTTAAATACTTTAGCATGCTATCACCTTCTTAAAGTTGATTGACACAGTAAACACTGTCTTTAACTTGATTTAAACTACAAGCTGACGATAAACGTTCACTGCTGGTTAAGTCTCCAATACTTATCTATTCAACAAGAGCCTCGCTGTCTTCTCGTAATTGTATATTAGCAGCGAAACAATCCTAATACTTATCCTATTTCAATCGGACGGTTGAATTAATGTGATTACCTTTGATATAACCTAGGAAGTTATGCTGATTCTTACGAAACCAAGCTGCGTAGTTAAGGCGCTGTGTCAAACTGTCAACTTCAACGAGTAGGTTCATTGAAATTGAACCATATTTTTCAGCTAACTAATCAGTAATCTTGCTTAAGAGAACCATCGAATTACACGCGGCATTATGGCAAGAATTTGATCTGGATAACGCTATTTGGGAAATTCCTGCTGAAAGGATGAAAATGCGCAGGCCGCATCTTGTGCCATTGTCGACACAAGCGTTAGATTTACTCCATGAACTCAAGAGCATGACAGGGAACTATCATTATGTTTTTCCAGGACGGAACGATCCGAACAAACCGATGAGTGAAGCTAGCATAAATCAAGTTATCAAGCGTATCGGATATGGCGGTAAGGTCACGGTTTTAGGCATACCTTATCAACGATATTGCATGAATTAGGATATGAGAGTTCATGGATTGAAATGCAACTCGCACATGTTGACAAGAATAATATTCGTGGTACTTACAATCATGCTCACTATTTAGAAAAAAGAAGGCATATGATTGAAAATTATAGTAATTTATTATTAGGTAAGGTTTCAAAACCTAGTTGATTAGCTTACAAATTGATGTGAACAAGCCTAATTTGAGCATCTTATTTCAGCCACCAATCATTTAGTATTTGGAATACAAATAATGAAGCAGATACAATACGGTATGAAGAAAATTAATCTAATCAATCAGTTCAACCTCGAACGTTGATTCCTAATATCAAAACCTAAGAGAGCGAAAATGGAGCAACTTTCTTATACATATAGCAATCTTCTAGAGTGTATCACTTATAGTGATCTCATGGATAATAAGAGTTTAATTGACTACTCAGCCAGAGTTTTGGCATCAAAGAGTGCACAAAGGAAAGCTGCGGAAAAATCGTTCCTTGAAGATGGTGTCAAAGAAATAAACATTTCTGGAAAGAAAGGCATTAAATTTAAAACTATTGAAGATAAACTCATATCAAGGTTATTGGTTCGAAATATAAAAAAAAGCTACAAAATCTCGCGGGTCAATAGGCATGATATTATAAAAAATCTAATTATAAATCTCAAAGATGGTAGTCCTTATAATATAGCAAGGCTGGATATAAGATCATTTTACGATAGTATAGATTTCAAAGTTCTCCTTGATAAGATCGTATCTGATGGAAAGGTATCAAGGTACGATATAAATCTATTGTATAAATTTAAAGACTCTTTAGATCAGAAAATGATTTCTGGACTTCCTCGAGGCATAAGTTTAAGCGCTACTCTGGCCGAACTATGTCTTCAGGAAATTGATTCATTCTTTTTAAAAGAGAAAGATGTTTTTTATTACTCTCGGTTTGTAGATGATATATTAATTATTCACCATGGAGGGAAAATAACAAAACAATTTATCACTGATTATTTCTCGAGTCACCTGCCTGGAAATCTTACTTTACATGAAAAAGAAAAATTGGCTTTTTTGAATATCGCCGGGGCTAGGGCTAATATCAACGATGACAAGACGCAAATTGACAAAGTAGATGAAATAGATTTTTTAGGATATAACTTCAAAATATACAATTTATATAATGAAAATGATCATGTGTTTTTAAGTCTAAATAGGAAAATACATGTTGACCTGTCTATTAAGAAAATTCATAAAATTAAAGTAAGAATTATTAAATCATTTGTTGCGTTTATAAATAGCAATAAGAGTCATGATGACTTTTTATTACTTAATGATAGAATTAAATTTATCACCGGAAATTATCCAATTCGAGATCCAGTTTCAGGCATTAAAATAAATTCGGGTATTTTTTATAATTACCAATATAAGAATGTTAGCTTCAATTGTTCTCTGGTGGGACTAGATAATTTTTTAAGAAGTATTTTGTTTGGTAGCAACAATATCTTCTCAAAAAGAATATCAAACAGTCTCACCATCCAACAAAAAAGATTAATAGCTAAGTTAAATTTTAAAAGTGGCTTCTATATGATTAGATTTCATACTTTTAGCTATTCAAGATTAAAAGAAATAAAGGAGTGTTGGAAATGAATAGATCTGCTAAAGCTGTGAAAAGAAAAGATCACCTTCGCGTTCTTTTAACAGAAACCTCTCCGTATGAAGTGCCGGCTATTTTTTCTAATATAGGTTTTTATAATAATATCACACATCATAATAAGTTTAAATCTACAGGAGATATTGTTTCATTTCTCTTTGAGAAAAATCTTAATGAAGATTATACAATTCCATTAACATATAAAATAAAAAAAGACATCGATTCCTCTCGCGTATTATCACTAATCCATCCAAGGAGTCAGTTAACTATAGTTGATTTTTATGAAAACTTTTCAAGTATGATAATCTCATCATGTCAGAAAAGTGACTTCAGTCTTCGATCTCCATCAAGGATATCATCTAAATATTTTATTAAAAATAATGAAATGAATGATTTGGAGTATTCACGAGGTGAAATACAATCTGAATATGATGATAAAAAATATAAGCATTTAGCTTCATATTTTTCTTATAATCGATATACAAGATTACATAAATTTTTTAATTCTATGGAGTTTATTAACTTAGAAAAGAAGTTTGATGTTTTCTGTAGTATTGATGTGGCCAAATGTTTTGATAGCATTTATACCCATAGTATTACTTGGGCAATTAAAAATAAAGAGTTTTCAAAGCAGAATAGACATGTAAAGAACTCGTTTGGAACAATATTTGATCGCTTAATGCAATCAATTAATTATAATGAAACTGCTGGTATATTAATCGGTCCAGAAGTTAGCAGGATTTTTTCAGAGGTTCTTTTTCAAGATATTGATAGAGAGGTTGAAAACTTACTTGGAGAGTTACAATATTTAAATGGTAGAGACTATACTATTAGGCGGTATGTGGATGATATATTTATCTTTACCCTTAATGAAACTATTCTAAACGATGTTAAAGACATAGTAGAAGATACACTGAAAAAATATAAGCTTACAGTAAATAAGCAAAAGACATCTACTACTCTACGCCCCTTCTCTACAGCGAAATCAGGTACTATAAATCATCTGAATGAAATTCTTAATTCGCTAACAAGCAAATTCATCGACCCTGAAAATCCTGAGAAAGTAAAAAAAATATATAGTAAGCGAAATACAGTTGTGTCGTATTTAAATAAGATAAAATCAATGTTCGTACTCGAACGTGAAAACTACAACCTAGCATCTGGTTACACTATTTCCTCTTTAACTAATATTGCTATAGATTTGGATCGGAAGTGTAAAGCTAGTAGCGATTTTATGAAGAATAATGAGCGTCAAATTAGTGATTTCTTCTATGTCGCTACAGAAATAA
>NZ_LXEN01000096.1 GCF_001654855.1 Proteus myxofaciens ATCC 19692 | reverse complement strand
TCTTGAGAACTTAAATTTGTTAATAGCACTAAAGTTACTTGGTGAGGATTATAATTTAACACGGGATTTTTTAGGTAAAATCTATAATATAGATAGACGTAATGATTTTAGTTATTTTGAAATAATATGTTTGTTCTATTTTACAGCCCATGACCCTCATTTTAATAGTTTAAAAACAAAGATGTTTAAATATGTTAAATTGATTTTAGGGAATGTTACGGATATAAAGGTTGACTCCTTCAAGTTTTATTTGTTACTTGATATAATAAATTGCCCATTTATTGAGGAAAGAAAAAGGAGGTCATTAACGGCTGAAGTTGTGAAGTTTCAGCTTAACAGACAACCATCTGCTGCTGAAATTAATATCGGATGGGATGCACTTACGCAGGGCTATTGGTTCGTACAATGGGATAACTTTGATCTACGCTTATTTTTAGAGAAAAAAGAATTGCTTAATGCTTATTGATGTTGTAAGTTTTTTTTGCCACGACGAATGGATTTACGGTCCCCGACCGGCGGCAGGGATTTCATATACTGTCTCATCCAATTGCATGAGTTCACTTGTGCTTGAAGATGGCGGAAGTTCGCACACACTACACTGTTTGTCGTGGCATACCTCGCAAAAATTGTGAAATCAAAGACTAAGCAAGTAATAGACACTGGCGCCCCTTTCAGTTGAATGAAGATTTTTATCTTCATTAGTTAATCAAATACCTCAGTAATGCTTAAACGTATTTTTAGCCCGTATCTGCTTCAAACCATTCTTCTTACACAAGGCTGATTAAGCCCCTGCCCCCTTTAATCCCCCTATGGGACGAGGTCTATTGCGCCGAAAACCGATAAGTAACATTCTGTCAAATTCCATTGGTTTTTTACCTCTTCGCGCATGCTCGTAGCCCCGCCACGCCTGCCCGCTTTATGGAGTGTTTTTTATGCAGTTGCATGATAGGCTCTTAACCGCGCCTTATCTGGCCTGAGAAGTAAAAATACAAGTGCATATCCTCTAGTTGCATGTTAAAAGGAGAATCTGCTTGTACAATAACCTTATATGTGCGGCCAAATCGATTAAAATCATTTACATAGAAAGAACCAAGCTCTACTTGTAATATATTAAATATATCTGTTAGTGATACGCCTTGTGATTTTACTTTTACACGATCAATGTCAACTTCTATCTGAGGTGCATTTGTTTGGAAAGAGGCCATTACACCTGCTAGTTCAGGGTACTGTATTGCTTTTTTTAACAATCTTCCCCTGCACTTTAGAGAGCTCATTAAATCCCAAACCTGCTCTATCTTCTAACTGTAATTTAAACCCTCCCATAGCTCCCAAACCAGGGACAGGAGGAGGCGGAAATATGCCAACAAAACCATCCTGAATTTGGCTAAATTTACCCATTAAGCTTGTAGCAATCGAGTTTGCTGACAATAAGGCATTATTTCGCTCATCAAAAGGTTTTAACATAGCAAAAAGCAGCGCCGAATTTGGTACACTTACAAGTCCATTAACGGATAGCCCAAAATTGGCGTTCAGCAATGAACTGGTTTATGATCCACTTCGATGGTCGGATCAATGATCACTTGTAAATAGTACATGAGGAACTTACACAAAATTATCTACAGGCTCTCGCAAAACTAAACGGTGAAATACCCCTCTCCCTATTCGCATCCAAATAATCCGCCCACCATTGCACCATCAGCCGCCGTTCCTCAATATGTTCTGCTTTATGAATATAAGCGGCCCTTACTGAATTACGTTCTTGGTGGCTCATTTGTCGTTCTACCGCATCCTTCGACCACAGTCCTGACTCAATCAACGAACTACATGCCATCGTTCTGAAACCATGCCCACACACTTCCGTCTTAGTGTCATAACCCATTACACGTAATGCATTGTTTACCGTGTTTTCACTCATTGGCTTTCTTGGATTATGATCACCGATAAAGATCAGTTCGTGATTACCGCTGAATTGATAGATATGCTTTAAGATCTCAATAGCTTGTCGGCTTAAAGGTACTAAATGGGTAGTGCGCATTTTTGATCCACGATGTGAGTGTTTAACCCCTTCTATCGCTTCGCGTTCCGCAGGGATCGTCCACATGGCATTTTCAAAATCGATTTCATCCCAACGAGCAAAGCGCAGCTCACTGGAACGAATGAAGACTAACAAGGTAAGTTTGACTGCAAGTTTAGTTAAAGGTCTTCCCTTATAATCATCGATGCGTTGTAAGAACTCAGGTAGGCGTTTAAGCTCTAATGCCGCTCTATGAACTCGTTTGCCTGTCGCAACTGCACCAGCCATATCTTGTGCAGGGTTATAGTCGATTAAACCGCTTTGTACGGCATAACGCATAATAGCTGTCACACGTTGTTGTAAACGTGCAGCGACCTCAAGACGTCCAGACATCTCTACCGCTTTAATAGGTTCGAGTAGATCACGAGTTTTTAGTTCGGTAATATTGCGTTTACCAATAGCCGCAAAGATATTGTCCTCAAGGCTTTTGAGGACTCTATGGCTATGCCCTTCCGACCATTTCTTATTGGTTGCATGCCAATCACGTGCAACCTTCTCGAATGTATTAAATTCTTTTTGCTGCTCTTCTTTCACTTCTTTGCGTTTTTCACTTGGATCAAAACCATTAGCAATTAACTTTCTGGCGGCATCTCTTTTCTCTCTGGCTTCTGCGAGTGAAATATCAGGGTAAACACCCAGAGCTAACATTTTTTGCTTACCACCAAAACGATACTGTAAACGCCAATATTTTGAGCCGTTGGTATGTACCATCAAGTGCATACCATCACCATCGGTCAATTTATACGATTTATCCAAAGGCTTGGCAGCCCTGACTTTAGCATCAGTAAGAGCCATGATTTATCTCCTTCTGTTGGTACAAACTATTATCGAATCGAGAGATACCAACACATATACCAACAGCAGGTACTTGATGTGGTTTGACCTTAGTATACTTGGGAAGACTGAAAAGTGGGGAAAAGCCTTGTAAAACTGGGATTTCAGATACAAAAAAAGACGTCGGTTGACGTCTCTTGATGTTCTTATGGTGCCGAAGGCCGGACTCGAACCGGCACACCCGAAGGCGGTTGATTTTGAATCAACTGCGTCTACCAATTTCGCCACTCCGGCACTGAAGTGTTTGGAAAACCTGCTCATTATACTTGCGTAAGCTAACCTCGCAACAATTTTCGTTGATTTTCAGTCTGATTGGCGAAAAAAAATGCATTTAGCATGTAGAGTTAGCTAAAAATTGAGCCTAGAATAAGCAGATAAATGATAGTGTGATAATAAAAACCTAAATTATAAAAATAAATTGTTTTTTCTATAAATCAAACTGATTACATTGATGTATTTTTCCTACTTTGATGAATCCTATGATACCTATTTCTATCCTATTATTTTTATATAGTGTTACATTTAATATTTATTTTCTATTATCATTTAATTAAAAATTATTATCCTATTGAATTTTTTATTACTTTACTGATATTTATTATCATTAACATAAAAATAAGATAGTGATATAGATTTTTATATATTGATATATAAAAAAAAGGATCAAAATTTGGGTTAATATTTTGATCCTATAAAGCTACTGGGCTTAATATTATTTTAATGACTGTAGATTATTTTTATGGTCGCTGCCCTTTTTTCCCCTAGTACTGATTTTAATAATATTTTTCACCTTCACCAAAGCTAAAAAACATAAAACCATAACCTATTGATAAATGAATGTTTATAATAATGTAGTTATTAAAAATTATATTTATAACACGACATATTTTATTAAAAACTTTATACTATTGATTATCACTTTAATGAATAATCAACATTTAAATAAACTGACTAAAAAATGATATAATTTAAAGTGAAGTTATAATAAATATAATTCATACATCCTTCAATGATTAAATCATTACAAAATATGTCACATATAGGTACTTTCTTTACATTAAATAATTAATTTATCTTAATGTGCTAACAAACATCATGAAAGATTAATATAGGAAATAAAATCGTGGTAAATATATTTGTAGTTTATTAATATAATAATGATATAAATATAAGGTAGAATT
>NZ_LXEN01000095.1 GCF_001654855.1 Proteus myxofaciens ATCC 19692 | reverse complement strand
TAGAAAAGGTGATGTTATGGGAATTGTTAGCTGGATTTTCGCGGGTATTTTTATTGGTCTGCTCTTAGGTGCCATACTTAAACTAATGAATAAAAACAAAAAATAATAAAATAAGATTTTTATAAAGTAAAAGTATAGGCTGATTGTATTGATCTTTTCCCTTCCACCTCACTTATTTTGTTGATCATAAAATGAAAAAACATCTTCTAAAATATTTATGGGTTCCTGTGGCATTACTGACATTAAATGCCTGCAGCCATCGTGAACCAATAACAAGCTCTTCTGTACCTCCTGCATTTAATCAACATAATAATGTTCCTGAATTAACACAATGGCCATCTGCATTAACGTCCAATAAGAGCAATACGAGTGCACTTTTTGATAAATACGCGTCTCAAATTTATCAAAAAAGTAATCCTCAAGGTATGGTCATCGTGCTGATTAATAATGCACAATCCATGGAGCGCTCTTTTGGTACTACGACACCAGATAGTCGTAATGCGCCATCAATGAATTCTCTTATTCGTATTGCCTCAATTACTAAATTAATGACCAGCGAAGTAATGTTGAAATTACAAGACGATGGCAAACTTTTAGTTACAGATCCTCTGCAAAAATATAATTATTATGGTGTAAACATACCCGTCGCTAGCGCTCAATCGCCAATTCGTTTATATCATTTAGCGAGTCATACTAGTGGTTTTCCTCGTGAACAACCGGGTGGTAAATGGGGAAGACCTGTTTTTATTTGGCCTACTCATGGTGATCGTTGGGATTGGCTAAAAAAAGCAACACTAACAACGCCTGCAGGTAGTCGTGCCTCTTATTCTAATCTCGCCTACGATTTATTAGCTGATGCATTAGTAAAAGCCTCAGGGAAAAGTTATCCTCAGCTTCTAAAACAGTATGTCACACAACCCGCAGGTATGAGAGATACAACGCTGACACCCACACCAGCACAATGTCAGCGCTTGCTAATTGGTTACAAGCCAAGTCCTTGTTCTGATACCTTAGCGGCAGCAGGGAGTGGTGGTGTTTACTCAACACCAGCAGATATGAAGCGTTGGATGCAACAGTTTCTAACCTCACCGACTTCGATGAGAAAACCAACTGCAAGCAAAGAACAATCTGTTTATTTCCCACGGAGTCGATTATCTTCAATTGAAGGTATGGACGTAGCAGGCCGTGCTGATGGTATTGGTCTAGGTTGGGTTTATATGGCACCCGCTAACGGTATTCCTGCTATTTATCAAAAAACAGGAGGTGGGGGTGGATTTAATACGTATATGGCAACTATTCCTGAGCTAAATATTGGTGTATTCGTTGTTATTACACGTAAATCTAATGGCACGAAATTTAGTGAAGTGACACAAGGCACAAATGCATTAGTACGAGCTCTTGCGAAAGATTTTTATTAATAAAAATCTCATAAATCTCATATAAGAAAAGCGCCTTGATATTCTCAAAGGCGCTTTTTTTGTCTTAATCATCTTATTACAAAGCTAATCTTTAGCGATTACGTTTCATCAATAACCACAAGCTTAATATCAAGAAGAGCAAGCCAGGAATTAACGCGGCCAATACAGCAGGAATACCATAAACCAAACTTAATCGACCAGATACTTCATTGACAATATAGAATAAGAAACCAAAGGCTATCCCTGTGACTATTCTTAATCCCATTGCAACAGTTCGTAATGGTCCAAAAATAAAGGAAAGTGCCATTAACATCATGACGGCAACTGAAATAGGCGCAAAGATTTTTTTCCAAAAATTCAACTCATAGTTCGCTGATTCTTGTCCACTTTGTTTCAAGTATTTTACGTATTGATATAATCCGCTGATAGATAATGCATCAGGATCAAGCGCTACAACACTGAGTTTTTCAGGGCTCAAACGCGTTTTCCATTCTAATGAGATAAGTTTTTTACCTGTGATTTTTTGACTATCTGTTAAATCAGATTCTTCGACCTGATTAAGCATCCACGTTTTTTTATCTTTATCGTAAACGGCACTTGAAGCATAACGAACTGAAGTTAATTTTCTATTATCGTCAAAATCATATAAAGAGATACCTTGCATCTCATTTTGATTTTTTACCCGATTGATGTAGATAAATTGGTTACCATCTTTCGCCCACATACCACGATTAGTTGAGACTAATGAATTACCCATGATTTTTTCAGCGCGATAATTACGGGCATATTGCTCACCTTGTGGTGCACCCCATTCGCCAATAAGCACTGTCAATATAACCAATGGAATTGCCGTTTTCATTACTGAGCCTGCAATTTGCAAGCGAGTAAATCCAGAAGCTTGCATGACCACAAGCTCACTACGCGTTGCTAATGCACCTAATCCTAATAAAGCACCTAATAAAGCGGCCATCGGAAAAAAGATTTGTACATCTTTTAGTACATTAAGGATAGCGTAAATGCCCGCATCAAGGGTGGTAAAATCTCCTTGACCTACTTTACGAAGCTGATCGACAAACTTGATAATGCCAGAAAGAGAAACCAGCATGAAAAGTGTCATCAAAATAGACTGTAAAATAGTACGCCCGATATATCTATCTAATACACCAAACATCAGGCAACTCCTTTCTTAAAGCGAGCGCGAAATTTACGCATTGGCAAGGTATCCCATATATTTAATATGATAGCCAATGCCAAATAAGCCCCATTTACAGCCCACATTGTAATTAATGGATCAACCTTTCCTTTTTCACCACTTGAGCGTAATGAGCTTTGTAGTAAGAAAAAGACTAAATAGAGCAACATCGCAGGCAACATGCTTAACACACGTCCTTGACGTGGATTAACTTCACTAAGAGGAACAACCATTAGTGCCATTACCACAACAGAGAAAATCAAGGTTAAACGCCAGTGAAATTCAGCAATCGATTCAAGTTCTGTTGAGTGCCAAAGTTCTGTCATTGTTTTTTGTTCAACGCGATTACTACTTATTGTTGATTCTCTGTGACCGATGACCGCTTGATAATCAGTAAAATCAGTAATACGAAAATCTCGTAGTACCGCAGTACCTTCATATCGAGTTCCTTCACTCAACACGACGATTTGATTACCATTAGGTAGCTCTTTAGTGTAGCCCTTATTAGCAACCACAACCGAAGGTCTCTGATCGTTAGTTGGCCGTAATTGTGCCAAAAATACATCTTGGAATTGGCTACCTTTTACACTACCGAGGTAAAGTACCATATTGCGATCGTTGGACATTTTAAATTGCCCTTCCATCAATGCAGCTAAACTTGGGTTTGCTTTCGCATCTTCAAGCACCTGTTCTTGATGGACTGTTGACCAAGGAATAAGCCAAATCACATTCCCAGCGGCTAATGCACTCGTCAATAATGAGAGAAGTAGCGCTGCTTGTATCAGTGTTTTTTTACCAATTCCACAGGCACTCATGACGGTTATCTCACTTTCAACATAAAGTTTGCTGTAAGTCATCAGAAGGCCAAGAAAAAGGCTTAATGGAAGAATAAGCTGTGCCATCTCGGGGATCCCTAGCCAAAGCAGAGAAACCACAAGATTTGTAGGAATATTTCCTTCTACTGCTGCCCCTAAAATTTCAACCAGCTTCTGGCTAAAGAAAATCAGCATCAAAATAAATAAGATGGCTATCTGACTTTTAAGGGTTTCCCGAGCTAAATATCGAATTATAATCACGCTAGTTATGCCTGTGAAAACTTGTCTTTTTGCAGGAAAATCGCTAACTTCGTTGTATATCTATCATTTGTGCATCTCAGTTAGACATTCTTGCAGCCCAAATGATATCAAAACATGCTATAAACAGGTTCCCAATCAGAACAAGCTTATAAGTTAGCTAAATTAGTTTATTCAATTAATGCATTTAGCTTAACATAAAAAGTAAACTTTCTATGGGGTAGATTAATGCGGTTCGTTATTGTAAACGATACTTTCCGTTTTTGTCTTTAATATTCAGGAGAACGCATGGAGTTTAATGTAAAAAGTGGCAGCCCAGAGAAACAACGCAGCGCTTGTATTATCGTGGGGGTATTTGAGCCTCGTCGTTTATCTCCGATAGCGGAGCAACTTGATAAAATCAGTGATGGCTACATCAGTGCCTTATTACGCCGTGGCGAATTAGAAGGTAAAGTGGGTCAATCATTGTTGCTTCATCATGTACCGAATGTTCTCTCTGAGCGCGTTTTGCTGATTGGTTGTGGTAAAGAGCGTGAGTTGGATGAACGTCAATACAAGCAAATTATTCAAAAAACAATTAATACGCTAAATGAAACAGGCTCGATGGAAGCAGTATGCTTTCTAACTGAGTTACATGTTAAAGGCCGTAATAATTACTGGAAAGTACGTCAAGCAGTTGAGACTGCAAAAGACTGCCTCTATACCTTCGATCAACTTAAAAGTAATAAGAGCGAATTACGTCGCCCATTACGCAAGATGGTCTTTAATGTTCCAACTCGTCGTGAATTAACAAGCGGTGAACGTGCTATCGCTCATGGTTTAGCTATCGCATCAGGTATCAAAGCCTGTAAAGATCTTGCAAATATGCCACCGAATATTTGTAATGCAGCTTATTTAGCCTCTCAAGCTCGCCAATTAGCAGATACAGCACCTCATGTCTCAACGCGTGTTATTGGCGAAGAGCAAATGAAAGAACTGAACATGACGGCTTATCTTGCTGTCGGCCAAGGCTCGCAAAATGAATCTTTAATGTCGATTATTGAATACAAAGGCAATAAAGACCCTGATGCTCGCCCTATCGTATTAGTCGGTAAAGGGCTAACGTTTGACTCAGGAGGCATTTCAATCAAACCAGCTGATGGTATGGATGAGATGAAATATGACATGTGTGGTGCTGCAACTGTTTACGGCGTGATGCGTGTTGTTTCTGAGCTAAAACTACCGATTAATGTTATTGGTGTACTAGCTGGCTGTGAAAATATGCCTGGTGGTAAAGCTTATCGTCCTGGTGATATCCTTACAACAATGTCTGGTCAAACGGTTGAAGTGCTAAATACAGATGCCGAAGGTCGCTTAGTGCTATGTGATGCATTGACTTACGTTGAACGTTTTGAGCCAGAACTCGTTATTGATATCGCAACATTAACGGGTGCTTGTGTTGTTGCTTTAGGTAATCATTATAGTGGATTGATGTCTAACCATAATCCATTAGCACATGAATTAATGAATGCTTCAGAACAAGCAGGCGATCGTGCATGGCGTTTACCTCTAGGTGATGAGTTCTATGAGCAAATTGACTCAAATTTTGCTGACTTAGCCAATACTGGTGGTCGTGCAGGTGGTGCTATTACGGCAGGTTGTTTTTTAGCTCGCTTTGCAACCAAATATAATTGGGCTCATTTAGATATAGCAGGAACAGCATGGCGCTCAGGTAAAGCAAAAGGAGCTACAGGTCGTCCAGTTTCTTTATTATCTCAGTTCTTACTTAATCGTGCAGGTTTGAATAGCGACGAGTAATACCGCATAATTAAGGGAATACAGAGCATACACTAAGAAGGGTATTGCAACGCAATACCCTTCTGTTATCGAGATATCATGAAAAGTGCTACATTTTATTTAATGGAACACCCTCTTGTTGATGATTCATTACAGGCTCATGAATGGCTTGCTTGCCAACTTGCCGCTGAACATTGGCGATTAGGTAAGCGTATTTTGCTCGTTTGCGAGTCTCAAGCTCAAGCAGAGCGATTAGATGAAGCATTATGGGCAAGAGAGCCTCACCAATTTGTGCCTCATAATCTCGCAGGAGAAGGCCCGCGTTATGGCTCGCCTGTTGAACTATGTTGGCCAGAAAAACGTGGAAATGCACCTCGTGATCTCTTAATTAATTTGCAAACACAATTTGTAGACTTTGCCACAGCTTTCCATGAAGTGATAGACTTCGTACCTATTGATGAACAATTGAAACAGTTGGCGCGTGAACGATATAAAATATATCGTAGCGTCGGCTTTACTTTGACTATGGCTACGCCGCCAACCTATTAAATACGTAAAGAATATGGAAAATAAATCCGCACCTAAAGAGCCATCGCTCGACACAACTTATAATCCGACAGAGATTGAACAATCTTTGTATCAGCATTGGGAAAAAAACGGCTATTTTAAAGCGAATGGCGATACAAACCAAGAAAGCTTCTGTATCGTTATTCCACCGCCAAACGTCACAGGTAGCCTGCATATGGGCCATGCTTTCCAGCAAACCATTATGGATACCATGATCCGTTATCAACGTATGCAAGGAAAAAATACCTTATGGCAGTCAGGAACTGACCATGCCGGTATCGCAACGCAAATGGTTGTAGAGCGCAAAATCGCGGCTGAAGAAGGTAAAAATCGCCATGATTATGGCCGTGATGCATTTATTGATAAGATTTGGGAATGGAAAGCCGAATCAGGTGGCAACATTTCAAATCAAATGCGCCGTTTAGGTAACTCTGTTGATTGGGAACGTGAACGTTTCACAATGGATGAAGGCTTATCTAAAGCCGTTAAAGAAGCCTTTGTCCGTTTACACAAAGAAGATCTTATTTATCGTGGTAAGCGCCTTGTTAACTGGGATCCTAAATTACACACGGCGATTTCTGATCTTGAAGTTGAAAACCGTGAAGTTAAAGGATCCATGTGGCATCTTCGCTACCCATTAGCAGATGGTGCTAAAACGGCTGAAGGTAAAGATTACCTCATTGTGGCAACCACTCGTCCTGAAACGATGTTAGGCGATACAGGTGTTGCAGTTAACCCTGAAGATCCTCGTTATAAAGCGTTAATTGGTAAAGAAATTATTCTACCAATCGTAAATCGTCGTATTCCTATCTTAGCTGATGAACATGCGGATATGGAAAAAGGAACGGGCTGTGTAAAAATCACCCCTGCTCACGATTTTAATGACTATGAAGTTGGACGTCGTCACCAATTACCCATGATTAATATCATGGATTTTGATGGTAATATCCGCGTTAGCGCAGAAGTGTTAGACACCAATGGTGTTGAATCTGACGTTTACAGCACTGAAATTCCACAAGCCTACCAAGGCATGGAACGCTTTGCAGCACGTAAAGCGATGGTGGCTGAATTTGAGCAACTAGGTTTACTTGAAGAAATTAAACCTCATGACCTGACTGTACCTTATGGTGACCGTGGTGGTGTGGTAATTGAACCATTATTAACAGACCAATGGTATGTTCGCGCTGCCCCTTTAGCGAAACCTGCTGTTGAAGCAGTCAAAAATGGCGATATCCAATTTGTACCAAAACAATACGAAAATATGTACTTCTCATGGATGAATGATATCCAAGATTGGTGTATTTCTCGTCAATTGTGGTGGGGACATCGTATCCCAGCTTGGTACGATAACCAAGGTAATGTCTATGTTGGCCGTGATGAAGAAGAAGTTCGTCGTGAAAACAATATCAGTGAAGACGTTGCATTACGCCAAGATGAAGACGTATTAGATACGTGGTTCTCTTCTGCGTTATGGACTTTCTCAACCTTAGGCTGGCCTGAAAATACAGAAGCACTGAAAACATTCCATCCAACTAATGTATTGGTCAGTGGTTTTGATATTATTTTCTTCTGGATTGCTCGCATGATCATGATGACCATGCACTTCATCAAAGATGAAGACGGTAAGCCACAAATACCATTTAAAACGGTCTATATGACAGGGCTTATTCGTGATGAAGAAGGCCAAAAAATGTCTAAATCTAAAGGTAATGTTCTTGATCCTTTAGATATGATTGATGGCATTTCATTAGAAGCCCTGTTAGAAAAACGTACTGGCAATATGATGCAGCCACAAATGGCTGAAAAAATTGCTAAACGTACCAGTAAAGAATTCCCTGAAGGTATTGAGGCTCATGGTACAGATGCCTTACGCTTTACTTTAGCGGCATTAGCATCAACAGGGCGTGATATTAACTGGGATATGAAACGTCTTTCAGGTTATCGTAACTTCTGTAATAAGCTTTGGAATGCTAGCCGTTTTGTTCTGATGAATACAGAAGATCAAGATTGTGGTTATCAAGGTGGTGAGATGACATTCTCACTGGCTGATCGTTGGATCTTAGCTGAATTTAACAATACCGTAAAAGAATACCGTGAAGCGCTAGATAACTATCGTTTCGATATTGCTGCGGGTATTTTGTATGAATTCACTTGGAATCAATTCTGTGACTGGTATCTTGAGCTATCAAAACCTGCGGTACACAAAGGAAATGATGCACAAAAACGTGCTGCACGCCATACGCTAATTGAAGTGTTAGAAGGCTTATTACGTCTCGCTCATCCTATCATTCCATTTATCACAGAAACTATCTGGCAACGTGTAAAAGAAGTGAAAGGCATTGAAGGCGAAACTATCATGCTACAGCCTTTCCCTGCTTTTGATCAAAACCTTGCTGATGAACAAGCGCTTAATGATCTTGAGTGGATCAAAGAGGTTATCGTTGCAGTGCGTAATATTCGTGCCGAAATGAATATTGCACCAGGCAAGTTGCTTGAAGTTCTTTTACGTGATGCGAATGATACAGCGAAACGTCGCGTTAGCGATAATATCAGTTTCTTAAAAGCCATGGGACGTTTTGAGGATATTAGACCATTAGCTGAAGGTGAAACTGCGCCATTATCAGTCACTAAGCTTGTTAACGGTGCTGAATTACTTATTCCAATGGCGGGCTTTATTGATAAAGATGCCGAGCTTGCTCGTTTAGATAAAGAAATTGAAAAAGTCGAGAAAGACATCACGACCTTAGATAGCAAATTATCTAACGATGGCTTTGTGAAACGTGCACCAGAAGCGGTTGTTGCTAAAGAGCGTGAACGTTTAGCCAATTGTTTAAGTGCAAAAGAAAAGCTCATTGCACAGAAAGTCTCTATCGCTACGCTATAAGCATAATGTGTAATCACAAATAAAAGCCTATCAATAAGCCCACATTAAATGTGGGCTTATTTTTTATACTATTTATTTAATTTTTATTGATATCAGCCCAGCATAAAACAACTTTTCACTTTAAGAACGGACTATTAACAGTGAATATATAATTAGATTATTCCTTATTCGGTATTTTTCATCTTGTTTCTTCCCCATTACCCAAAATTTTATTCTGCTAATAAATTGAAAAGTAATCTAATTAAATTAGATTAATTAAGATAATTTGGTAGCGAAACTCGCTACATTCAAATGAAGACATTCCTTTCTGGTGATATCTCACTAGTTATTTAAAAATATTCTACTAATAAATAAAACGATGAGTACAACTATGACTGCAAACTCAAATACAACAGCAAATATCACAATCAGAACCATTGAAGCAAAAGACAATACTGGCATAGCTCATGTTATTCGTGAAGTGTCTGCTGAACATGGTTTAACCGCAGATAAAGGATTCGCCGTTGCTGATCCTATTTTAGATACTCTATACGAAGTTTATAGCCAAGCTCGTAGTGCTTACTGGGTTGTTGAAATGGAGGGCAAAATCGTCGGCGGCGGCGGCGTTGCACCACTTGCTGGTGGTGATCAGCAAACCTGTGAATTACAAAAAATGTATTTGTCTTGCGTATTACGAGGCAAAGGTATTGCGAAAAAAATTGTTCAGCAATCACTCGAATTTGCTAAAGCGCAAGGCTTTAAGCACTGTTATTTAGAAACAACGGATATGTTAAAAGCGGCAATTGGCTTATACGAAAAACTAGGATTCGAATTTATTGATAAACCGTTAGGTAATACAGGTCATAGCGACTGCGAAATTCGTATGTTAAAAGCGCTATAAATACTGTTATTAGCAATAATACTCTTTAATATATTGAATATTTCAGAATGCCCGTATTTTTATATACGGGTTTTTATTATTTTATGACTTTTCATATAACAAAAAAACAATAATTAATTCCTTATCTATTCCACCAGCTAAAATTAATATTAAATTCATACCATTATCTTATTCATATTTTTTGAATATTATCAACAAACCCGCCCTATGTTGTTTAGATAATAAACACTTTATGATAGCGACTATTAAGGGATCGCAATCGAATTTATGACCTCCTGTTGTGTTGATGATTGTTCCCTTTCCTTAAATTGGAGAAGTATCATGGCTATCAGACAAGTTAATCATATTATTACAGCACCAAACGCACACTGGGTGGGTAATGGTTTTCCTATGAGTACACTATTTTCCTATCAAAAAGACAGTGAAAAATATAGCCCATTTCTGTTAATGGATTATGCTGAGCCAACTTTATTCAAACCTGTTACAAATGCTAGAGGTGTTGGAACTCATCCACACCGTGGATTTGAAACGGTGACTATTGCCTATCAAGGTGAAGTCTCTCACCATGACTCTAAAGGCCATGAAGGAACAATTTATGCAGGCGATGTGCAATGGATGACCGCAGCATCTGGAATTTTACATAATGAGTATCATTCTAAAAAAATGACTAAAGAAGGTGGTATGCTGGAAATGGTGCAACTTTGGGTTAATCTGCCAGCTGCGTATAAAATGACACAACCTCGTTATCAAGCACTGAAATCAGACGCTATTCCACTTGTGCAATTATCTGATAGCCAAGGTTATGTCAGAGTCATTGCAGGACACTACGCCAATACCCAGGGTATTGCGATGACATATTCACCGCTAAATGTCTGGGATGTGCGTTTAAATAATGCAGGTATTTCTCATTACCACATTCCAGAAGGCCATAACGCAATGCTGTTTGTTGTCAAAGGTGCCGTGCATATCAATGACAGTGAGATTGCCCGTCAACATGAGATGGTCGTATTAAACAATGATGGTGAAACATTGATGTTAGAATCAATGGGAGACACTATTGTATTAATATTAAGTGGTGAGCCCATTAATGAGCCTATTGCAGGGCAAGGGCCTTTTGTAATGAATACACAAGAAGAATTACAACGTGCATTCGATGATTATGACAATGGCCAATTTGGTGAGATGAAGTAATCCTCTGGCGTTAAAACCAATAACACCAGTCACTAAGCATAATGCTGTGGCTGGTGTTATTATTTTATACTGATAAATCAGGGAAAACGGTTAATAAAAATTAATGTAAGCGAGATGACTTCTCTGATGCTTCGTGCTCGTCGCCTTCATCTTCACCATCTTCTTCATACTCAGCGTTGGGATCTTCAAAATATGTCCCCCAACCATCGTAATAAACACCCATTTTCTCAGCTAAATTCATTAATTGCTCAACTTGAGCATCAATTAATTCAGCATTAAGACCGCTTTCACTAACCGCATCAAAACAGACTAAAATCTCACCTGATTCTACTTCAATCTCTTCAGGCTCTGTTACTTCATAACCTAACTTAAATACTTCAACAGCGGCTTTTTCTAATGTTTCAAAATTTTCACAAGAGATATGGTGTTCAATAGCATATAGCGCGTCAGGATCACTACCATCTTCGAGTAATTCTTCAATAATCAGACGTGTTTCTTCACGTTGTTCCGCTAACTCTTTGCTGTCCGCCATCATCATGCTCCATAATAGTCTGAAAAGGATCTTATGCATTCTCCCACAGGCCGAATCAACACACCATACTTAATCTGCTCTCTATGTTTCTTTACCTTTTAAAGGAAAAATCTTTATTAGGGTTGATAGTGAATATTTATTATATTAAATTGAATATAAATTCAATTATAGGATAGTGATTATGAACCCATTTTATCAGAAATCATTCTTACGTTTGCTGGATTTTTCACCTAAAGAAATTCAACAGCTACTCAATTTGTCAGCACAACTCAAAAAAGCTAAAAAATCAGGGACTGAAACACCGCACTTAGCTGGAAAAAATATCGCACTTATCTTTGAGAAAGATTCAACTCGTACACGATGTGCTTTTGAAGTTGCCGCCTTTGATCAAGGTGCAAATGTGACTTATCTTGGCGGCGGTAGCCAAATTGGTCATAAAGAGTCTATTAAAGATACAGCTCGTGTATTAGGTCGTATGTATGATGGTATTCAATATCGTGGTTATAGCCAAGAAACGGTCGAAACATTAGCAAAATATGCAGGTGTTCCTATATGGAACGGATTAACCGATGAATTTCATCCAACCCAACTCTTAGCAGACTTACTCACTATCACAGAGCATCAAACAAAACCTCTATCAGAAACAATTTTCGCTTATTTAGGGGATGCTAGAAACAATATGGGAAATACGATGTTGGAAGCGGCAGCTTTAACAGGCATGGATTTACGATTAGTTGCACCAAAAGCATGCTGGCCTAGTGCCGAATTAGTTGAACAATGCCAAAAAATAGCACAACAAAATGGCGGTAAAATCACACTCACAGAAAATATTGAGCAAGGCGTAAAACACGCTGATTTCCTGTACACCGATGTATGGGTTTCTATGGGCGAGCCAAAACAAGTATGGAAAGAGCGTATTGCTTTGCTTAAACCTTATCAAGTGAATATGGATATTATCGCTTTAACTAAAAATCCAAATGTGAAATTCTTGCATTGTTTGCCAGCATTTCATAATGAAGAAACGACAATGGGTAAGATGCTTGCTAAAGAATTTGATTTATATGGAGGTTTTGAAGTAACAAATGACGTGTTTGAATCAAAATATAGCATTGTTTTTGATGAAGCAGAGAACCGTTTACACACAATCAAAGCCGTTATGGTCGCCACGCTTTCTAAGGCACTCTAATAGACATATTCATGCAAAAGTCATCCTTATTTATCTGCTAAAAAAGGATGGCTTTTCTCATATCTCTTCAAGATGATTGATTTTTAAATTAAAAAATATTTTTTTGCTAAATTTACACGCAATCGCTTGCGTACTATATTGAGATGGGTATAATGCGCCACAA
Source organism: Proteus myxofaciens ATCC 19692 (assembly GCF_001654855.1). GTDB lineage: Bacteria > Pseudomonadota > Gammaproteobacteria > Enterobacterales > Enterobacteriaceae > Proteus > Proteus myxofaciens. The sequence goes on along the minus strand of NZ_LXEN01000095.1, from coordinate 16,976 downwards.
TTTGTCAGGAGGAATGATGAGACAGCAACTATTTCAGTTTATATCTGTAAAGAGCCCCAACATTGGGGAATATGCGCGTTGTCTTTTCTCCCAATCATCTATTTTTAGAACCCCTCTATTTGAGGGGTTTTTTTTGGTCTATCCAAAATTCCCATCACACTGTTTATTACACAAAGGAGAACTCTAATGAATAATCCGCTCTATAAAAAGCATATTATTTCCATTAATGATCTAGACAGAGAAGATTTAGAATGTGTTCTCCAAGTTGCAGAAAAACTAAAGCGACACCCTAATCATGAACTTTTAAAAGAAAAGGTGATTGCGAGCTGTTTTTTTGAAGCATCAACACGAACACGTCTCTCTTTTGAAACTGCAATTCAACGCCTTGGTGCATCGGTTGTGGGTTTTTCTGATAGTGCCAATACCTCGCTAGGTAAAAAAGGTGAGACACTAGCAGATACTATCTCAGTAATTAGCACCTACACTGATGCAATAGTTATGCGCCATCCTCAAGAAGGAGCTGCTCGTCTGGCTTCTGAGTTCTCAGGCCAGGTTCCTGTGATTAATGCCGGTGATGGTGCTAATCAACACCCAACTCAGACTCTACTTGATTTATTTACGATTAGAGAGACTCAAGGACGTTTAGACAACCTTAATATTGCCATGGTAGGCGATTTAAAATATGGCAGAACAGTCCACTCACTGGCACAGGCTTTAGCAAAGTTTACGGGTAATCATCTCTATTTTATCGCTCCTAAAGTCTTAGCGATGCCAGAGCACATTTTACATTTACTAGAAGAAAATGGCGTGAAATACAGCCAGCATGAATCACTAGATGAAGTGATGCCAGAACTTGATATTTTATATATGACCCGAGTACAAAAAGAGCGCTTAGATCCTTCAGAATACGCCAGTGTTAAAGCACAATTTATCTTAACGAGTGGTGATTTAATTAACGTCAAATCGACGCTCAAAATATTACATCCTCTACCACGTATTGATGAAATTACGACAGATGTCGATAAAACACCTTACGCCTACTACTTTCAACAAGCAGGTAACGGTATCTACGCTCGTCAAGCATTGCTTGCCTTAGTTCTTAATAAAAATATCAATCTTTAATAAGGAGCACACCATGACTCATGATCACAAATTAAAAGTTGAAGCAATCAAACGCGGGACTGTTATTGATCATATTCCAGCGCAGGTGGGCTTTAAAATTCTTTCTTTATTTCGCTTAACGGAAACGGAAGAAAGAATAACCGTCGGTTTTAATTTACCCTCTGAAAATTTAGGGAAAAAAGATTTAATTAAAATTGAAAATGTTTTTTTAACCTCAGAACAAGCAAACCAATTAGCAATGTATGCGCCACAAGCTACCGTTAATATTATCGATGATTATCAAGTCGTCGATAAAATGGCGCTAAACCTACCTGAATTACTAGAAAATGTGGTGCCATGCCCTAACAGCAACTGTATTAGTCATAATGAACCAGTAGAAAGCAGTTTCCGTGTGAAGAAACTTGCCAATGATGTGGTATTAACGTGTAAGTATTGTGAGAAAGAATTCGAGCGTCACGCAGTTATTCGTTAAAAATTGAAGCTAATACCTGAAATCTGTCATACTGCGAAGACTATCTGCTGAGTATAATAGCGTATAGCTAATCAAATATTAGCGTCAATCTTATAAAAACAGGAGTTCTAAATGTCTTACGAAATTAATACCGATAAAGCCCCTGCTGCAATTGGTCCTTATGTACAAGGCGTCGATTTAGGTAATTTAGTTATCACCTCAGGCCAATTACCCGTTGATCCTGCAACAGGTGAATTTGTATCTGATAATGCCGCAGAACAAGCTCGTCAATCTTTAGAAAACGTTAAAGCAATTATTGAAAAAGCAGGCTTAAAAGTTGCCAATATCATAAAAACAACCGTTTTCGTTAAAGATTTAAATGATTTCGGTACAATTAATGCTGCCTATGAAGCATTCTTTAAAGAAAATAATGCAACATTCCCAGCTCGCTCTTGTGTTGAAGTAGCGCGTTTACCTAAAGATGCAAAAGTAGAAATCGAAGTTATCGCTATCCGCTAATTTGGTTTATTTTTGTTCTAATAAAAAAGCAAAGGTTTCTTTCTGAACACTTTGCTTTTTTTGTATTCTTATTTTGTGATGCAATATTTATCACTTTTATTTTAGCGAAGAATTTACAATTCAACGCATCCCTCTTCGTACTTGATGTAGCAAAAATACTTTGATTTAGATCATCATTTGCTAAGATTAATCTCCTGCTAATTACTATATGTTGTGCTTTAATATACACACCGATACAACATATAGTTATTATACACACCTTATCCACAATACAATCAAATGTGATGTTATTCCCTATTTTAATGGGCTTTTTAACCTGTGGATAAATAATTAAGGAGTAGGATTGTGAAAACCATAGTGATAAAACGAGATGGTTGTAAAGTCTCTTTTGACAAAGTCCGTATTAGTGATGCTATTAAAAGAGCCGCGGTAGCTTGTCACATCACTGATGATGATTATTGCGATTTTGTCGCACAATCAGTTTCACAATCGCTCAAAGGGCGCACTGACGTTGATATACGTGAAATCCAAGATGCAGTAGAAAATCAGCTGATGGCAGGTGAGTATAAAAATATCGCTAGAGCCTATATTGAATATCGTCATGATAGAGATGTTGCTCGTGAACAACGTGGGCGCTTAACACAAGAAATTCGCGGTCTTATCGAACAAAGTGATGTCTCTATTCTTCATGAAAATGCGAATAAAGACAGTAAAGTTATTCCTACTCAGCGTGATTTATTAGCTGGCATTGTGGCAAAACATTATGCAAAACTGCATATTCTACCAAGAGATGTTGTACTCGCTCATGAACGTGGTGAAATACACTATCACGATCTCGACTATTCGCCCTTTTTCCCGATGTTTAATTGCATGCTTATCGATCTTAATGGCATGCTAACTAAGGGGTTTAAAATGGGTAATGCCGAAATTGAGCCGCCAAAATCAATTTCAACGGCAACCGCAGTTACAGCACAAATTATTGCACAAGTTGCCAGCCATATTTATGGTGGTACAACAATCAATCGTATTGATGAAGTGTTGGCGCCTTTTGTCAAAGCCAGTTATGACAAGCACTATAAAGTCGCTAAAGAATGGCAAATTACAGATAAAGAAGCCTATGCCAATGCACGTACTGAAAAAGAATGCTACGATGCATTTCAGTCATTAGAATATGAAGTTAATACCTTACATACCGCCAATGGACAAACGCCCTTTGTCACTTTTGGCTTTGGATTAGGTACCTCTAAAGAAGCGCGTTTAATTCAAAAATCCATTCTCGAAAATCGTATGGCAGGCTTAGGCAAAAATCGTAAAACAGCGGTATTTCCTAAATTAGTTTTCGCTATTCAAGATGGCCTTAACCATAAATTTGGTGATGCCAATTACGATATCAAACAACTCGCGCTGGAATGTGCAAGTAAGCGCATGTATCCCGATATTCTTAATTACGATCAAGTTGTTAAAGTCACAGGATCGTTTAAAACCCCAATGGGATGTCGTAGTTTCCTTGGTGTTTACGAAGAGAATGGCAAAATGCTTCATGAAGGACGTAATAATTTAGGCGTAATTAGCTTGAATCTACCACGTATTGCGATTGAAGCTCATGGTGAAGAGGCAAAATTCTGGACACTATTAGATGAACGCCTTGCATTAGCAAAAAAAGCATTAATGACACGTATTGCTCGCTTAGAAAACGTAAAAGCTCGTGTTGCACCTATCCTTTATATGGAAGGGGCTTGTGGTGTGCGTTTAAAAGCAGATGATAATGTTGCTGAAATTTTTAAAAATGGTAGAGCTTCTATTTCATTAGGGTATATCGGTGTTTATGAGTGTATTAATGCACTATTTGGCACACAAAAACATCTTTTTGATGATGAAACATTACGAGAAAAAGCGGTTGCTATTATTTTGCATTTAAGAGAAGCCACTGATCAATGGAAAGATGAAACAGGTTATGGTTTTAGCCTTTACAGCACACCAAGTGAAAACCTTTGTGATAGATTTTGTCGTTTAGATGCTGCTGAATTTGGCATTCTACAAGGTGTGACAGATAAAGGTTATTACACGAATAGCTTCCATTTAGATGTTGAAAAGAAAGTAAATCCTTACGATAAATTGGATTTTGAAGCCCCTTATCCTCCTTTAGCTAACGGTGGTTTTATCTGTTACGGCGAATATCCAAACTTGCAACATAACTTAAAAGCGTTAGAAGATGTTTGGGATTATAGCTACACACGAGTGCCTTATTACGGTACTAATACACCAATCGATGAGTGTTATGACTGTGGCTACACAGGTGAGTTCTCTTGTACTAGCAAAGGCTTTACTTGTCCTCGCTGTGGTAATCATAACCCTGCTAGAGTCTCAGTTATTCGTCGTGTATGTGGTTATTTAGGAAGTCCTGATTCGCGTCCATTTAATGCAGGTAAGCAAGAAGAAGTAAAACGCCGTGTAAAACATCTAGCAAATGGCCAATTAGGTTAAGGTTAATATTTTGAATTATCATCAATACTACCCTGTTGATGTGGTTAATGGCCCAGGAACACGTTGTACATTGTTTGTGTCAGGATGCATACACCAATGCAGAGGGTGTTATAACAAATCCACTTGGTCATTAACTTCTGGCAAACCATTTACGCAAGAAATAGAAGATACGATCATCGCTGATCTCAACGATACTCGTATCAAACGACAAGGATTATCACTTTCAGGTGGAGATCCCCTTCATCCTCAGAATCTTTCTGCTATATTAAAATTGGTAAAGAGAGTAAAAGCACAATGCCCTGATAAAGATATTTGGGTTTGGACTGGTTATTCATTTGATTCTCTTACCCCACAACAGCAGGAAGTCGTTGATTATATTAATGTCCTGGTTGATGGAAAATTTGTGCAAGAACTTTATGATCCCGCATTACTGTGGAGAGGTAGCCGCAATCAGACTATCTATAAATTGAAATAATACACATTGAATTAACTGGAGGATGTATGCCTTTAAGTGATAATAAATATGTAAGCTTTTCTGAAGATCATGAACTAAATTACCATTTGAAAAAATGGGGCAAGAAACAATCCAAAGCGAATCGAGAACAGCTCGTTAAGCTAGGCACCGCGTTGAAAGAAAAATTAGGTGCTAAATATATTCAACATACTGAAATTGATGAAGAGATTGAAAAAAATCTGTCGTCATTTGAATAATATCTAAAAGCCCATTTATGGGCTTTTATTTTTCCTCGCTCCTTTCTTCTTTTTCTCATTTAGTCACCTAAGTTATCAAATGCGAATCATTTGCAAAAAATGTAGCCAAAATTATTATGTTTGTTTTATTATTATTACTCTTAATTATTCTTTTAATGATGACTATAAGTATGAAATCTGTTCTTTTATCTTTATTTTCAATTGTTTTACTTTCAGGTTGCACAAGTAAATGGGAATCAAAAGGCGTATCAAGTTACACATTGCAAGAAGCTAAACTATTATGTGAGCTTGATTCAAATACACGTTACCCAGTTCGCAAAGAAGTACTGCAACGCACTGTTTATCGTGATGTACAAAAGACATGTCGTAAGGATGATAAAGATCACTGCGGTGATAAAAAGACTTACACAGAACGTGTACCAATGACAGAAAGCTATGTAGAGGATATTAACCAAGATGATAGAAAGACATTTTATAACTCATGTATGTCTTCTAAAGGATGGGAACAAAAAAGCCATTATATCTGGGAATAATAAGCTATATTTTCAATCTCGTTGCCAATAAAGCTTAGTACCAAATCCTAATGTATTATCTACCATTTTAATTTCTTGAAATTTCAGTTGCCATAATGGTACGTGGATAGCCGCTAACGCGACAGGAAATCGTGAGCAATATTGTTTTCTAGCCTGTAGGTTATCACCACCTGTCAGTTGAGAAACAATACCTGTAAATTGTATACCTTGTAATTGTGCTACTGAAATTTCTTGCGTACTAATACTTCCTGCAACTGTTAAATTATTTTGCATCATTTGAGCATGACGTGTTTTCTCTTCTGAAAGAAAAACGAGTCGCATTTCTAATTCATCAAACCAATAAAAACAATTAGCACACCAAACATCATGTTGAGAATTCGTTGTGCACAAAGTAAACACGTGGTGCTTACTGATAAAACTGTTAATTAATTTGATTGAATCTGAATGAAACATTTTATGCTCGCATAAATACAAAAGAGACGCTGTTCTATGATAATTATATCACTAGAACAAGCGTCTTGCGCATGTCTCTTATTACAAACTGCTTATTGCTATACTTTAAAGATTAACGATAAATTTCAGCATTTACAGTCAGATAATCGTTACCTGTAGCGCCGATAACTTTATAACCTTTTGCACCATCATCTTTTGCAATTTGAGCAATTTTGTTAGTTAAGCCATCTAGAGTATCGTTACCAGTGATTGTGATATACTCACCTGATGCGGTTTTGCTTGTTGAAACGCTATCTGCTGCCATTGTACCAAATGAAATAGCACCTAATGCGAATGTTGCAGCGATTAATGTAGATTTTTTCATAAAAGACTCCTATTAAATTCTAAGATTTTTTGTTTATCGCGGAGTATATCTCTGTGATGTGGATCATATTATGCGCTTTAATCGCTGATGAAAATTAGCAATAATTGCTTTTCATTTTCAATATTTTTGAATATCTTTTTTTTAACATTAGTTTTTTTATCATAAATAATACTTAACTTATTGATATTCAATATAGTTATAATGTTAATTTACTGATTCATTATTTACATGAATAACTAAGAAATATTATTTACCAGAATAATATATAGCACGAAAAGGAAAAATAATGGCTGATCAAAAGTGGTCAATCTATATGATAAGAGATAAATTGGGGAATATTTATACAGGAATCACAACCGATGTAAGCCGACGTTTTTATCAACATCAACAAGGAACAGGTGCAAAAGCATTAAAAGGGAAAGGACCGTTGTTTCTCGAATTTCAATGTCCTGTAGGCAATAGACAACAGGCCTCACAGCTTGAATATCAACTAAAACAGCTGAAAAAACAACAAAAAGAAAAGCTGATCACCGATCAGCCTTCAGACGTTGCACTTTATTTAAATCATAATCCGCATAATTAGCAAAATTTATCAAATAATGGGGAGTAATTCACTAAACCGTGAATATCGTCTACATTGCCATTATCAAGTGCATAAAGTTGGAAAAACGCTTCAGTATCAGGCCATTTACAATACAATCCTTGTGATTTTGCACAAGTAAAGCCAGAAGCATGATAATATTCAGGCTCACCTAACACAACGACTGCACCATAACCAAACTCATTAAGGCTATCTAACCCTTCATTAATGAGTTCACGACCAATGCCTTGATCGCGGTATTGTTCTGCAACAGCAAGAGGCGCAAGCCCTACCCACTGGCAATCTCTACCTTCGACATCAACTGGCGTAAAACCGATGTAGCCAACAATTTGGCCTTCATCACTGATAGCGACCATTCCTAATGTTAGCAATCCTTCTTCTCGTAATTGTGCAACTAGATTTGCTTGCGCATCAGTTGGAAATGTTTGACGTAAAAGTGAATCAATAGCAGGAATATCAACGGGAATTTCAACACGTATTAGCATGAAGTTGAACTCAGTTCATGGCTGTGTAGGGTATCTTCACTTTCTTCATGAAGCCCACTTTTCACAAAATCAGCCAGTTGTAGTAAACCAAAACGCAATACAGATGGCATTGAATCTAACTCAATTGCATCCATCAGATTTTTAACATATAGCCCAAGTTCTGTATCGCCCTCAATTTGTAAACGACGTTGGAAAAATAAGCTGTCAGGATCTTCTTTACGTGCAGCAATCAAAATAAGATCATTCGCATTACCGCTAAAACTGACATCTTCTTTCTCTGAACGACTAACAATTAATTTATCATCACAAACACTGATAAACCACCGTAAATGTAAATCTTTGATCTCAACTTTTAGCCATTTATTTTCTAAAAAGTGTAAATCGCCTTCAGCGAGGGACTCGCGAAATTGCCAGCTTAAAAATTGCTCTAAAATATCGCGTTGTAATGCAAATGGCGTTATTTGCAAAGGATAACGTAAAAAACGAGGGCCATCTTTAACCAAACGGTGACGAATTTTGCTAAACACTTTCGAGCTCCTATAAATGAAATTGGGAATATTGTGCCAGATATAAACAGGAATTCTGCCGTACTACATCAATATTCTGCCAATCTATTGTTCATTTTTTAATTTATTCAATTTCACTTAAGTAAAAACGTACTTCCCTGCCCTAAATCAAAACCTATTTTTGCCTTATTAATTACAATTTCCGATCATTTTTGATCTCTTAAGGGAAGTAAAGATGGAATTATTATGCCCAGCAGGTAATTTACCTGCCTTAAAAGCGGCCATTGATAATGGTGCCGATGCGGTTTATATCGGTTTAAAAGATGATACCAATGCAAGACACTTTGCTGGCCTTAATTTTACGGAAAAGAAATTACAAGAAGCTGCTAATTATGTTCATCGCCACCAGCGAAAATTACATATAGCCATAAATACATTTGCGCATCCTAATGGATTTGAACGATGGCAAAAAGCGGTGGATATGGCAGCATCTTTAGGTGCTGATGCCTTAATTTTAGCGGATATCGCTATGTTGGAATATGCGGCAGAGCGTTATCCCCATATTGAACGTCATGTTTCAGTTCAGGCCTCAGCAACCAATACACAGGCAATTAAATTCTATCAACGAAATTTTGATGTTGCTCGTATTGTGCTACCTAGGGTGCTTTCTATTCATCAAGTTAAGCAATTAGCACAAAGTAGCCCAGTACCACTCGAGGTTTTCGCTTTTGGTAGTTTATGCATTATGGCGGAAGGTCGTTGCTATCTCTCTTCTTATTTAACAGGTGAATCACCTAATACCGTTGGTGCGTGTTCTCCTGCGCGCTTTGTACGTTGGCAACAAACAGAAAAAGGCATGGATTCTCGCCTTAATAATGTATTGATAGACCGCTATTTACCTGATGAAAATGCCGGTTATCCTACCTTATGTAAAGGACGTTATCTTGTTGAAGACCACTGCTATCATGCACTTGAAGAGCCGACTAGTTTAAATACCCTCTCTTTATTACCTGAACTTATGGCAATGAATATTGCATCTGTCAAAATTGAAGGTCGTCAGCGTAGTCCTGCGTATGTTACTGAAGTTGCAAAAGTTTGGCGAGCTGCGATAGATACGTGTCAGCGTGACCCTCAAGGATTTAATCCCCAATCGCAATGGATGAAAACATTAGGCAAAATATCAGAAGGAACACAAACCACATTAGGTGCTTATCACCGTAAATGGCAATAATTAAGGATAAGAAAATGAAATATGCACTGGGTTCTGTGCTTTATTATTGGCCTAAGGCAACACTTGAAGCATTTTATGAAAAAGCAAAAAATAGCGATGCCGATATTCTCTATTTAGGTGAAACAGTCTGTAGTAAGCGCCGCGAAACCAAACCACAAGATTGGATTAATCTTGCAAAAGAAGTTGCTAAAAGTGGAAAGCAAGTCGTTATCTCTACACTTGCTCTTTTACAAGCGCCTTCAGAGCTTAAAGAGATAAGTAAACTTGTTGATAACGGTGAATTTCTCATTGAAGCGCATGATTTCGGTGTGATTAATATGCTTAATGAGAGAAAGCTCCCTTTTGTCGCAGGGCATGGGCTTAACTGCTATAACGCTTACGCGCTACGTTTATTACATAAACAAGGTATGATTCGCTGGTGTATGCCTGTAGAGCTTTCTCATGATTGGCTGACTCAGCTTTTAGACCAATGTGAAACACTAGGCTTTAGAAATAAATTTGAAGTAGAAGTATTTGCTTATGGCTATTTACCTTTAGCTTATTCTGCACGTTGCTTTACTGCTCGCTCTGAGAATCGCTCTAAAGATGACTGTGAAACATGTTGTCAGAAATATCCTCAAGGTCGCCGTGTATTATCCCAAGAAAATCAGCAAGTATTTGTATTAAATGGTATTCAAACACAAAGCGGCTATTGTTATAACTTAGGTAATGACCAAGCCTCAATGGCGGGATTGGTTGATATTATCCGCCTTTCACCAAGTTCAGATGCTATCTTTGAGACATTGCATCAATTTCGTCAAAATGAACACGGTCAACAACCACTGACAACAGTACATCACCATGACTGTAACGGCTATTGGCGTAAAGTGGCAGGGTTAGAATTAGTTGAATGATAAAGCAGTAATCCACTTCATAAGTTGATGAAGTGGATTCAAGAGCGCGTTTTACCCTAAAACATAAAAAACCCCGAAGGGCTTTTTATCGTGTTTATTTACGATGATGTAACCAATGTTTAAATTGATGCGTAATATGTCTTAATTCGCCATTGCGTAACATACCCACCAAAGAGCCTAATACCGTATAAACAACGCCTAAAATCAGCATCATTACGATATCCCCCAAAATACTTTGGAATGATAGCCCCATTTGGTTAATACCTGCCATCGCATTTACAGCCCACGTTGAAGGTAATGCAGATGAAATAGCAAAAACCCAATCAGGCATAGCCTGTAATGGCCAAATCGTTCCTGAAATATAGAAAACGGGCGTTGTTACAAAGGCGAGTGTCAAATAGATCATCTCAACACTACGTAAACACTCCGTAATCAGTTTTCCTAATCCTAATACCGCAAGTAAGAATGGGAATGTAAGCATCCAAATTTGATAAAGAGGTGCTTCTTGCCGATATCCTAGCACCCAAGGCCATAATGCAAAGAAAACAGTGGATAAAAAGAGCCAAATAGGAATAAGTGCAGATAATGCGCCTAAATATACCGCTAATGGGGGTTTACCTTTTGGTGTTCCTCTCACTGCAATACTGACACGCACACAAGCAATTAATAAGGAGTGCTGTAATAGCATCACTAACAGACCCGGGAAAATAATAGCGGCAAAACTTACCCCTGGGTTATACATACCTATAGTTTCACTTTGGATTGGCTTTAATAAGATTTTTGATTGTTCTTGACTAAAACCTGCGTTTTCTAAAATACGTCCGTTATAAGCATCTAATAACTGTTGATAGGCCTGCATCAGCTCTTGCTGTATCTGCCCACTGGCAAGCCGGTTAGTCGCATCTCCAAACACCGGGACAGTCACATCTTTACCGTTAAGTAATTTTTTCTCAAAATTAGTTGGAATAATGATAATCGCAAATAATTCACGCATTATCATATCGTGACGAGCTTCTTCTAAATTATCATAGCTTTTTAAGGTTAATTTAGGCGTAGCATTTAATGCACGAATAAGTGAATAGCTTGCAGGGCTATGATCTTGATTAATAACAGCAACAGGTAAATTCCATAAAACCGGCTTAGCGTATACCAAACTCATTATGCAAAGTGAGACTATCAGCAACATCCACATAGGCTTTTCTAGCATACCTAATAAAACGCGCTTAAAGGTTTGGAAATACATCTGCATCATGCCACACCTGCCTGTAATTCCAATCTTTTGAAGATACGTTTACGGACTAGTAATGCAATGGCAAAAGGATAAATTAATAATAGCGTGCAAACATATAAAATGCCTTGTAATGACACTTCTCTTAAAAAAATATCAAACATGGCGTTCAATGCGTGCGTTAATGGCTCTAAATTAGAGATTATCCGTGCTGGTAATATCATTGAAAGCTCAGGTACTGCCATTCCTGAAAAGGCTAATGCAATACTCACTAACATACCTATCATACTGTATGCAGTAATCGCTGTATTGGTAAACGCAAAGAGCAATAATCCAATACTTTGCGCGGCTATTATATAAAAGAATCCTACTAGCACCATATATAGAGGGTTACCATTGACCTTAGCACCTGAAAAATAGACTAAAGCAGCGAGCTCTATAATAAGTAGCGTAATGAAAAAGAAGGTATAAGGTGCTAATTTGCCAATAACAGCATAAGTGAACGGTTTAATATTCAACAATATATTCCCTCGTGATAGAGAATAGATTGTGCATGTCACTACAAATAGCTGAAGCATATGAATAGTAGCAGCAAATTGTTGATAATAAATATAACTACCGCTCGCATTAAAAAGACTGTCATAAGAGAGAGTGACTTTTGCTAAAGGAGGAACAGGTTTATTCATCTCTTGTGCTAAGATTGTGCGGTATTGCGCATTTAGCTGGGCAATTAATCCACTGAAATCTTGTATTGCATAACTTCCTGCTGCGTAATATAGCCCATTGTAATACATACGCACCGTCGGTTGTTTTCCTGCTAATACCCAGTTTTCAAAATAGCGAGGTATCGTTAAGATAGCATAATCTTGAGCACTTCCTAATCGCTCTAATGCTGTACGTGGATTACCATCTAATGTATCAAGCTTGGCATGAGAGCCCGCATTTAAGTCACGAATAAGCGTCCTTGATAAAGGACTATTATCATTGTTAATCACCGAAACAGGTAGATTCAGCAACGTTCCTTCTGAAAAGTTAGCGCTGATTAATGCAAATAACATTAATGGAAACAACCAACTTAACCAATGAAAAACTGGACTGCGAACGGCCATATGGGTTTCTCGCGAGAATGCGCTGCTAAAACCTCGCCAAGCTGCCTTTATTCTCATATTTACCCTTATTTATCCCAACGCCATAAGGCACTCATACCAGGGCGTAGCCCTTCGATTTGTGTTGTTGGGTAGAGACGAACTTCAAAGGTTTTTAAATCAAAATCCCCTGTTGCACGAGTGGCGCGTTTAGTTGCGTAATCACCCATTGGTGCAATATAACGTACTTGTGCTTCAATCTCTTGATTACCCAAAGCAGGTACAGTAACCGTAACACGATCGCCTTTACGAATATCCGCTAAAATATCTTCTCTTAAGTTATAAACAAAATAAGCCTCAGGAATACGGATTAATGTTGCTAAAGGACTATTTGCATTAAAAAGCTCACCTATTTCAGCAGGAATTGGGCCAACTTCACCTGCGACAGGTGCTTTTACTTGAAGATCGTCTTGCTGTATTTTTAATTCGATAAGCTGTTGCTCTGCTTGTTGAACCGCCGCGGTATATTTATGGCGTAATTCAACACGATCGCCATTTTTAGCTTCGTCAAGTTCAGCTTGTGCAGCTCTAACGCGTTGTGATGCCACATCACGGCTACGGCGTGCATTATCAAGTTCAGTCGCTGATACATAACCTTGATTCGCAATGGCACTAATACGCTGATAATCTTTTACGGCATTGGCAGATTCGACTCGTGCTTGTGATAACACAGCTTCTAAATTACGAATGCTCTCTTCTCTTGTGCCATGAAGAGACAAATCTAATTGTGCTTGCGCTTGTGCTTTAGCCGCTTCAAGTGCCGCAACTTGCGCATTTAATTCTGGGCTTTCTAATGTAATCATTAGTTGGCCTGCTTTTACATCATCACCGCGTTGTATATGGCGTTCAATCACACGACCTTTTGCTTTAGAGGCAACAATAACCTCTGGGGCATCAACTTCCCCTTGAAGTAATAAATATTGATTATGCGCACGGAATAGTACGGCTAATGCAATAAGAATTAGCATTAATAAAATAAGATAAATAGCTCTTTTTTTCATATAACGATTAGACCTTAATAGTGAAGCAGAACACTCACTGATAGAATTATATTACACAATAATTCAGAATTTTTTTAAGAATATCGTGCGCCAACTCACTGACTCAGAGGAATATTTTGTTTGATAGTGCGATTAAGTTATTCTTATATCAAATTTTATTGCCCTATTGATAGCCCCATTTCATTGTGTCTTTTTTATTTACCACTTAGAAATCGAGAGTAATACTCACATTATGTACGAATTCGATCTTGTTTTACTGTTATTACAGCAAATGTGCGTGTACCTTATTATTGCTTGGTTTTTAAGCAAAACGCCCTTATTTACGCCACTGTTACAAGTTACCATCAAACTTCCCCATAAATTAATGTGTTATGTCATTTTTTCTATCTTTTGCATTATGGGTACCTATTTTGGACTACATATTAATGATTCTATTGCCAATACACGAGCAATAGGATCAGTGCTAGGTGGACTTTTAGGTGGTCCTTATGTCGGTTTTCTAGTCGGCTTTACAGGTGGATTACACCGTTATTCTCTTGGCGGAATGACTGCATTTAGTTGTATGGTATCAACGATTGTTGAAGGATTAATTGGTGGATTAGTGCATCAGCATTATGTCAAACGAGGGCAAATGCATCGTATTTTTAATCCTTGGACAGCTGCAATAGTGACATTTATCGCTGAAATCATACAGATGGCCATTATCTTATTATTAGCCCGGCCTTTTCAAGAAGCGCTAGCCTTAGTTAAAGATATAGCCACACCGATGATTGTCGCTAATACCGTTGGTGCTGCAATGTTTATCCGTATATTGCAAGACAGGCGCGCTATTTTTGAGAAATATACCAGTGCATTTTCTACTCAAGCATTAAAAATTGCCGTATGCACTGAAGGCATTCTACGCAAAGGATTTAACCAAGATAATAGTACACGAGTTGCTAAAGTCATTTACCAAGAGTTAAAAGTCAGCGCCGTTGCTATTACCGATAGAGAAAAACTTCTCGCCTTTATTGGTATTGGTGCAGACCATCATTTACCCGGTACACCTATTTCATCAGCACAATCAAAACAAGCCATCCATAACAATGAAGTTGTTTATGCTGATGGTAATGAAACCCCTTATCACTGTACGCTATCACCTCATTGCAAATTAGGTTCGGCTTTAGTCATTCCACTTCGTGGTGAAAATAATCGTGTTATTGGCACCATAAAACTTTATGAAGCAAAAAATCGACTATTTAGCTCCATTAATCGCACATTAGGTGAAGGGATCGCCAGTTTACTCTCTGCTCAAATACTTGCTGGGCAATATGAGCGAAATAAACAATCACTCTTAGAATCTGAAATTAAATTATTACATGCTCAAGTGAATCCACACTTTCTTTTTAATGCTCTAAATACATTACAAGCAGTTATACGGCGAGATAGTGACCAAGCTAAACAATTGGTTCAGTTTCTATCGACCTTTTTTCGCAAAAATTTAAAAAGACCTGAAGCAATTGTAACGTTAAGTAATGAAATTGAACACGTTAACGCCTATTTACAAATAGAAAAGGCGCGTTTTCAGCAACGACTACAACTCAGTATTAATATACCTGAGCATTTGTTAATGGCGCAATTACCTGCTTTTTCATTACAACCTATGGTTGAGAATGCAATTAAACACGGAACATCACAGTTATTAGACACAGGAACCGTTACAATTAGTGCCTATCTGGAACACCACTTAATCATTATTGAAATTTGTGACAACGCAGGTTTATATCAGCCTCAACGTTTATCTCATGAATTAGGGTTAGGTATGAGATTAGTCGATAAACGAATAAAACTGCGTTATGGTGAATTATACGGTGTCATCGTGGAATGTGAGCCCGATAAATATACTAAAGTAAAAATTTGCTTACCTTTAGAAAAAAGTATGGATAACACAGCATAACCATGAATATATTAATTGTTGATGATGAACCTCTAGCCCGTGAAAATTTGCGTTGTCTGCTTGAGATGGAAAAAGATATGGCTATCGTTGGTGAATGTAATAATGCCATTGAGGCTATTGGTGAAATACATCGCAAAAAACCTGATGTTATCTTTCTTGATATTCAAATGCCCCGTATAACAGGACTTGAAATGGTTTCCATGCTTGATCCTGAACATCGCCCTTATATTGTATTTTTAACTGCTTTTGAAGAATATGCGATTCAAGCCTTTGAAGAACATGCTTTTGATTATTTACTTAAACCATTAGAACAAGAGCGTTTAAATAAAACATTACATCGTTTGCGCCAAGGTAATAAACAAAATATTGATTTATTAATCCCACCAGAAGAGCGTTTAAAATGTATTCCTTGCACCGGCCATAGTCGTATTTGGTTAATGCCGATTGATGAAGCTATTTTTGCCACATCAAGATTAAGTGGTGTTTATGTCACCAATAATCAAGGACAAGAAGGTTTTACAGAGCTGACATTACGCACCTTAGAAACACGTACCCCGCTTGTACGTTGCCATCGTCAATACTTAGTCAATATGAACTATGTAAATGAAATTGTATTTAGTGATAATGGACAAGCAGAACTTATCTTACATAATAATAACCAAATTCCAGTCAGTCGCCGTTATCTTAAAACATTAAAAGAAGTGATTGGATTAAGCTAAGTAAATATATAGAACAATATTAAGTAATTATATAGAACAAGGATAAGTAAATAAACTTAATTATCTAGCATTAACTGAGTGTTATTTCTAAAAATGATGACTCTAACAGTAATTAATCTTAATTTTCTATTTAGCTTCGAATTTTAGTATAACCTATATAAGTTAGCTAAATGGTATTCACATACTATATATCGAAATGGTTAGACTAAAAAATTTGTAATATAAGAGGAAAATATGAAAAAGAATATTTTTTTGATTGGTGCCGTGACATTAATTTTATCTGGTTGTAATTCTGGTCTTGATGGCTCAGTTGACCGATTTACTAAAATAGTCACTAATCTAAGTTCATTTTCATCAGAAGTTGATGAATGGAACACTTATGGTGCTGATATGAAAAAAAATGGTATCACATACGAAGATACCAACGCCTCTGATGAAACATTTGTCAAAAATAAAATGGATTCAGAGTATGCAGGGTCTGTCGCTCATGTAGGTTCTGCATTTACTGTCACCCAAAGTTCAAAAGAAGAATTAGAGAAAGAAAATCAAGGATATAAATTTATTTACAATAAAATTGTAACTGTAAAAAATAAA